>CALBTC010000113.1 GCA_937967805.1 uncultured Anaerolineaceae bacterium | reverse complement strand
TGGTGCAAGACCGGTTTGCACTATATCAGACTCAAATTTACCTGGTTGATGACAGTGGCGAACAGCTGGTGCTGCGCGCCAGCACCGGCCATGCCGGCACTAAACTGCTGGTTGCGGGACACACGCTACCTATTGATGAAAACTCTTTAAACGGAACGGCCGCTGCCACCAAAGAAGCCGTCATTGTGGCTGATACCGCTCAAAGCCATGCTTTCCGTTCACACCCGCTGCTGCCGGATACACGTTCTGAAATGGTGGTCCCCCTTATTGTGGGTGAAACGGTTGTAGGCGTTATCGATTTGCAGAGCAGCAGGCCAAACGCCTTGACAGAAGACAACCTGCCGGCATTTTTGACCCTGGCCGGACAGTTGGCGATTGCGATTCAAAATGCAGCGCTTCTCAGCGCCCGCCGGCGGGCAGAGGCTGAACTCAGCCAGGCCAGTGAGTTGGCGGGCATGGCTTCCTGGTCGCTGGATGTGCCGACCATGACGTTTGGGGCAAATGAACGTTTTAGCAAGCTGTTAAAAGTTGAGAGTGGTGAAGGCTTTGGCCAGAAAGTTGGCCTTGAGACCTTCCTGGAGCGTTTTGTCCATCCTGAAGACAGGGCGAGCGTGCAGGAGCAAATTGCAGATGCCCTGCAGCACCCGGCCCCTGATTTTCGTGGTCATCTTGAATATCGGGCGCTTCGCGGGGACGGCGATATCATGTACGCCCTTGTGGAGTATCGCTTTGACTTTGATGAACAGAATCAGCCGACGGTTGTTTATGGCTCCTTCCTGGACATTACAGAACGAAAGCTGGCAGAAAAGAAGCTGTTGGAAGAACAGGTGCGCACCCAGGAAATTTTGGAATCAATTAACGTGCCGTTGGTTATTTCCAGAGTGTCGGATGGCATTGTGGTCTATGTGAATGAGCCGCTGGCCGAGATAATTCGCTTGCCGCGTGAAGAGTTCATCGGCCAGATTACGCCCGATTTCTACCACAATCCGGCAGACCGAGATGCTTACCTGAAAGAACTGCGCGAACAGGGGCAGGTCGCTAACTTTGAGCTGCGCCTGAAACGAGGCGATGGCGATACGCTATGGGCGTTGATTTCTGGTCGAATTATTGATTTTCAGGGTGAGCCCGCCATTATCTCTTCTCTGGTAGATATCACCGAGCGTCGCGAAGCGCAAGAAACGATTACCCGGCGCGCCACTGAACTGGAAACGGTTGCCAATGTGGGTACGGTGGCCGCCGCCAGCCTGGAACCTGAGGAACTGATGCAGCAGGTGGTAGACCTGACCAAAGAACGATTTAAACTATATCATACCCATCTTTATTTATTAGATGAGAGCAAGGCGGAATTGATTTTAACCAGTGGTGCTGGCGCGATTGGGGCCAGGATGGTGGCCCAAGGCCGCCGCATTGCTCTAAACCAGGAGCAATCGCTGGTGGCGCGGGCCGCTCGTAACCAGGCAGGTGTTGTGATCAACAACGTGCAGGAGGAGCCCGGCTTCTTGCCGCATCCGCTGCTGCCGGAAACGCGGGCTGAAATGGCTGTACCGCTTGTTGTGGGTGATGAACTGCTGGGTGTATTGGACGTGCAGGCAGATAAGGTCGATTACTTTACGACGGAAGATATCAATATCTTCACCACATTGGCTTCTCAGGTGGCGGTGGCGCTGCAAAATGCTCGTCGCCATAACGAGGTGCTAAAGGCTTTGGATGAACTGACCCGTCTCCAGCGCATTATGGTGCGTGAAGGTTGGGAAAATTACCTGACAACACAGGAACGGCCGCATTTCGGCTATGCCTTCAATAACAAGGGAGCAAAACCCATTAAGGACGCAGACAAAGCAGTGGTTGCCCCACGTGCCGAGGACGTTGCGCATGATACCGGCCAAGAAACGGCCGCCAGCACCATCGACATCCCCATTGCCGTACGCGGCGAGTTAATTGGCAAAATCGGTTTACGCAGTCCCGACGGTCGCCATATCCCAGAACGCAAACAGACGCTTTTGCAAACAATAGCCAATCAGGTGTCTGAAGCGCTGGAACGTGCCCGGCTTACCGAGCAAACACAGCAAGCTTTAACCCAGGCGGAAAAGCGCCGCCATGAAATGTGGGTTATTAACACCATCGTTCCCCAGATTTCCACCTCGCTGGATTTGCAGCATTCCCTGCAAATTGTGGTAGATGAACTGGCAGCGGCCGTAAACGTCGACCAGGTGCGTGTGGCGCTCATTCAGCCAGACAAGAAAGCGCTGCGTGTAATTGCCGAACATTATGATACATCGCGCACCAGCTCGGCGGTAGGCTTGACCATTCCTATTGAAGGGAATGAGCTCACGCAAACGGTTATTGAAACTCGACAAACCATTGTTGTAGAAGATGCCCAAAATAATCCGCAGACCGCTCCTGTCCACGAGCTTTTCCGCGAGCAGGGCATTGAAACGGTCGTTTTGATGCCGTTGTTGGTAAGCGACGAAGTCATCGGCACGCTGGGGATGGATATTCTAGATGAGCGTATCATTTCAGAGGAAAGCCTGAAGTTGGCGGAAACGATTGTGTTCCAAACCGCCACTGCTATCCAGAATGCCCGTTTGTTTGAGCAGGTGCAAGCAACGCTGGCGGAAACAGAAATGTTGTATTCTTACAGCTCGCGGCTGAACACAGCCACCAGCCTGGATGCTGTGCTGGAGTCAGCCGCCGAAGCAGGTCTTCAGGTAGGTGCTGCGGGTGCTATGCTGCTTGTATATGATCGTAACACAACGGGTAATCCCGAATACGCCCAAATTGCCGCCACCGTGCCGCGCGATGACAAGCAGGTGGGACAACGCCTGTTCTTGCCAGACCAGCCGGGACGTTACCTGTGGCCTGCCAGCGGACAAAACACCGTATTCGTCGGCGATATTGGCGCTGACGAACGGTTAAGTCCAGATCACAAAGATGTCCTCAGACAACAGGGTATGCAGGCGATGGCCATTATGTATCTAAGCGTCGGTAATTTGCGCTTGGGGCAAATTCTCATTCACTGGAATAAGGTCCAAACCTTCACCAATGCGGATGAGCGGCTTTATGGGGCCATTGCTCAGCAGGCTTCTTCTGTAGTCTACAACCGGCTGCTGTTTAACCAGACGGAAGAGGCGCTGTCAGAAACGGCCGCACTCTACCAGGCCAGCGCCGACCTAAACGCCGCGCAGACTTACGAAGAGGTTCTTACCTCCCTGCGCCGTCATACCATTTTGGGCCAAAGCAGTAATAACATTACCGTCAGCTTTTTTGACCGGGCCTGGGAGAAGGACAACAAGCCACAAGAGGTTCGTATTCTGGCCAGTTGGAGTGGTTTGTCTGGCGAAGTGCCTGAGCGTTACAGGCTGGACCAGGTGCCGGAGCTGGAAAAGATTCTTGAACCAGAAGAGCTGCTTGTTTTTGAAGATATTGACACAGATGAACGGCTTAGCGACGAGGCGCGCCGCCTTTTCCAGGCGCAGTTCCAGGCGAAGAGCTTTGTTTATGTGCCTATTTTGGTAACCGGGCAATGGTTAGGCTTCATCAATGCCTTCTATCCCGACCGGGTTAACTTCTCAGAGGAACAAACCCGCCGGCTAGACGTGATGGTACGCCAGGCGGCCGTTTCTCTGCAGTCGATTCGCCTGTATGAACAAACACAAGAAGCCCTGGCCCAAACGGAAGCGCTGTACACCGGCAGCGAACGCATTGTCTTAAGTTCTACAGAAGAAGACATTCTGCAATCGTTGATTCAATCGACAGAGCTGCGCAGACTAGACCGGGCCAGCCTCTTCATGTTTGACCAGCCGGTAGAAGATCGGGTTGCCCGAGACGTAACCATCGTGGCAACCTGGGTGAATGAAGGCGTGCCCGCCAGTGTACAGGTGGGCACCCGCTTTGAAGTTGCCCACGTCCCCTTCTTGTCTAAAGTAAGTCCGGACGAATCGTTGGTGATCGACGATATCCGGAACGATTCGCGGGTGGATGAGCAAACGCGACAAATTTTGGAAAGCTATGGCATGATTAGCTTTGTTATGATCCCCATCGTGGTTGGTTCACAGTGGCTTGGCATGGTTTCTGGCCAGTCGGCAGAACCGATGAATATATCCGAGGTGCAGATGCGGCAGGCGAATAGTTTGGTTGGTCAGGCAGCCGTGGTGATGCAAACGACCATTCTGTTCCGTCAAGAGCAGGCGCGCGCTCGTCGGGAACAGTTGCTGCGTGAGATTGCAGCCAAGGTTCGTAACTCCACCGATATCGATACAATTATGCAAACGGCCGTGACCGAAATCGGCCGTACCTTGGGTCGTCGTTCCTTCATCAAGCTAGGGGATGGCCAAAATGGCAAGCTGCGCGTTGGCACCGGCCCGCTCGGCCAAAGTCAGAAAGAAAATGGAGCAACATGATGAATCTGGATAATGAGATTTACCGCGCCCTGGCGGAGCAAACGGATGATCATATCCTGATAACCGATCCGGATGGAAATATCCTCTATGTCAACCCGGCCTTTGAAGCCGTGACGGGGTACAGCGCCAAAGAGGTTCTCGGTAAAACGCCGCGCATCCTGAAATCTGGCCAGCACGACGACGCTTACTACGAGGATATGTGGCAAACGATGCTGTCCGGCAAAACTTATCGTGGTACGTCCATTAACAAAAAGAAAGATGGCACTTACTACTACGAAGAAAAAACCATCACCCCCATAAAGGATGCTGCCGGCCGGATCACCCATTTTCTTTCTACGGGTAAAGACGTCACCGAAAAAGAGGAAGCCGTTCGCGCAAATGAAGAGCGGGCCCGGCGCCGTCTGGAAATCCGTCAGGCCCTGGTGCTGGCGCAAACGCAGGATGACGTGTTTGATACAATTGTCGACAAGGTCACCTATTTCCCTGAAACAGCCATTTTTGTCTTTATCCTGGACAAAAAAGGGGAGAAACCGGTATTGGCGCTAAAAAGATCTGATTCGGCCGAAAGTGGCCTGACCCGGCTGCCGGAAAACACCCGCATCCCCGTGGCCCATCTGCCCAACATCTACATGGCTGATGAACCGTTTGTCAGCGCCAACGTTATGAAAGACCAGAGGGCCAGTGAAGAGATGCAGGCTCTGGCTGTTCAGTCTGCGGCCCAGGGCGTTGCCATTTACCCCCTAAAAGCCGGCGGTGAATGGCTGGGAATGATCGTTTTTGCCAGTTCAGAAGAAGGTTATTTTACGGCAGATAAATTAGAGGTTTATCAAGATGTAGCGGAACAGGGCGCCCTGGCTTTACGGGCTACAATGCTCAACGAAGAAGCGTTAACCAGCCTGGCGCGCCGGGAGCGCGAGGTGCAGCTCACTACGCAGGTGGCCCAAGAGATTGCTTCGGCCACCGACCTGCATGATTTGTATGAACGGGTTGTTACCCAGGTGCAAGAGCAATTTGGTTATTACTACACTCAACTGCTGCGCTATGATGACAGCATGGATACGCTGGTTCTGGTTGTAGGGTATGGCGAAACTGGCCAAAAGATGTTGGAGATGAACCACTCCATGCCGATGGGCGTTGGTCTTATTGGTCAGGCTGCCAAGACCAAACAATCTGTTTTACGAGGACGTGTTGCCAATGATCCCAACTGGCAGTCCAATCCGTTGCTGCCGGAAACGGCCAGCGAGCTTTCTGTACCCATTAAACTGCGCGATCAGGTATTGGGTGTATTGGATGTGCAAAGCAATATAGTCGAGGGTCTTACGGCCAATGACCAACTGCTGCTGGAAGGTTTATGCGGGCAGATTGCCAGCGCGATGGAAAGCACGCGGCTGCGACAGGAGATGGAAAGCCGGCTGCGTGAATTGAGCTTGCTGCAAAGACAAATGAGCCGGGAAGGCTGGAAGAAGTATAAGGAGCAGCAGGACAAGGTGGGCTACAGCTTTGATCTCACCGGTTTGCGCGTTTTAACAACACAGGCAGAAGAGTTGCCGGCCGGCAACAAAAATGGCGCAACGCCCAAAGCAGAAACCCAGTCTCATCTCAGCAAACCGCTGACGGTTCGCGGTGAGTCGATAGGCAGCTTTGGCGTAGAGGAAGACCCGGAACGGCCGTTAACCGACGAAGAACGGGAAATCATTGATGCCGTTGCCCAGGAATTGGCCGAGGCGCTGGAAGCCGCCCGCTTGTTTGAGCAAACCCAACTGGCCCTGGCCGAGCAGGAACGCCTTGCTTCTGAACTGGAAACGGTGGCTCAGGTGAGTACGGCCGCTTCCACCATTTTGGACGCGGACGAACTGTTGCAATCAGTTGTAGACCTGGCCAAGAGCAGCTTTGGTCTATACCATGCTCATATTTACCTCACCAACGAAACCGGCAAGAAGCTTGTCCTTAAAGCCGGCGCCGGCAATATTGGCCGCCTCATGAGTTTGGAAGGCCGCGAAATCAACATCGACGATGATTCCATCGTTGCCCGAGCAGCTCGCACCCACAAAGGTGTCATGGAAAACAACGTGCGCCGCACCGTTGACTTTATGCCCCATCCGCTGCTGCCGGAGACTCGTTCAGAAATGGCCCTACCTATGGTGGTGGGTGGTAAGCTCATTGGTGTAATAGACTTGCAGTCCGATGAAGAAAATTACTTTACCCAGGAAGATCTTAACGTACAGACAACCCTGGCAGCCCAGATTGCCGTCGCGGTAGAAAATGCCAATCAATACGAAATTCAGGTGCAAACGTCTACCAAGCTGCGCGAAGTAGATGTGCTGAAATCAGAATTTTTGGCCAGCATGAGCCACGAGCTGCGGACACCGCTAAACTCCATCATTGGTTTTGCCGATGTGCTGCTGGAAGGCCTGGATGGGGAATTGAATGAACGTATGGAAGAAGACGTGCGGCTTATTCGTGAAAGCGGTAACCACTTACGCGGGTTGATTGGCGATATTCTGGATATGTCCAAGATTGAAGCCGGTCGTATGGACCTGCGCTATGAGCAAGTCGATATGACCCAGTTGGCCAATGATGTCATGGCCACCGCAGCCCCGTTAGCCCAGGAGAAGAAACTGTTCCTCCACCTGGACATTGACGAAGATGTGAAACCGGTTATGGCCGACCGCACCCGGCTGCGGCAAGTGATGTGGAACATTGTGGGTAACGCTATCAAATTCACCGAAAAAGGGAGCGTCACCATTTCGGTGCAGGCCAAGCCGAACCATGTGCTCTGCTCCATCCGCGATACCGGTATTGGTATTAAGGAAGAAAATGTGGACGCCGTATTTGAACAGTTCCGTCAGATTGACGGCGGTTTGAATCGTGCCGCCGGTGGTACCGGGTTAGGCATGCCAATTACGAAAAAGCTGGTAGAGTTACACGGTGGCGACATTTGGCTAGAAAGTGTGTATGGACAAGGCAGCACCTTTTTATTTACCATTCCTTATGAGCCACCCAAAGCAGCGCTTCCTGCGGCAGAGGCCGCTTCAAGTTCTGCTTAACTGTTGATTTGAATTTTGCATTGCCTGGGTGTTGATAAGGTAAAGTGCAAGGTGTTTTGATGTACAATACGGCTAACAACGTTCACTTGTACAAATTACTGATAGAGCCTTTGCCAATTGCATAAATGCTTTAGCAGTGACAATTTTGATTAAGGTAAGTCATTATGGCGAAAACAGATAAGAAAGTTCTTTGTGTGGAAGATAATCCGGTAAATATGCTGCTTGTATCACGCATTGTAGAAGCAGAGGGGCATGAGCTGATAAAAGCAACCGACGCATCCGCGGCCGAACAGATTTTGTCTACAGTGGTCCCAGACATTATTTTGCTGGATATCAACTTGCCTGGAAAAAGTGGCCTGGACCTGGCGCGGGAGTTTAAAGGTGATGATCGCTTAGCGCCCGTTCCGCTGATTGCCACAACGGCCCAGGTTTTGGTAGGGGATCGGGAACGCTGCCTGGAAGCGGGCTGCGATGATTACCTGCCCAAACCATTGGATATTCGCAAGCTGCGAGAAGTGCTGCGCCAGTATTTGAGTAATGGCGTAGGGTGACGGCCGTATTCCCCCCAAAAAATTTCATCTCTTAAACAAGCCTCTCGCAGGATAAGCTTGCGAGAGGTTGTTGCTTTTATAATTCCTCTGTGGCCACCACAACAGTTGGCTCCCCCAAAACGTGTGTCAAAAAGAGAAACCGGTGCGTTTCTTTAGGTCCGCTCAGGCGGAGCTGCCGTTGCAGCCTGTCTGGCTCCAGCGGGGAGCCGCGCTTTTTGACAGTAACGCTGCCTACCTGCCGCTGCCGTAAATAGTGACGCAGCCGCTTGAGCTGGAACGGAAAATACGCCTCCACAGCAAAGCAGCGGGCAAACGGGGTGTTTACGGCCGTATCCGCCGTTAAATAAGCAATCGATTCATCAATGTGGCTCGCCGGCAACTGGTCGGCCAATGCCTGCACCAGATGGGCCCGAATGACTGCCCCATCCGGTTCGTATAAGTAAGCTTTGGGCAGCGTACATTCGATGCGCTCCGCCGGCAAATCGGCCGTGGTGAGCGTGTGGCCATCGGGCAGCAAGGTGGCCCGTCGCGGCACACCCGAATGAAAACGGCCGTACCACAAAACCGCCTCCTTCATCTCCCCATTGAGCGAAATAAATTCTACTTCAGCTTCGTCCGGCAGTTCGGCATAATCCACACCGGGGCTGATTTTGACGGCCGTTTCCGGCACCACCGCTCGCCACCGGTCAATGACAGTGAGCGGTGGTTGGTACTGCGCCAATGAGAAAAAACGACGGCCCTGCTCATCCCGCCGCGCCGGATCAAAAAAGAGCGCGTCCATCTGCCTGAGCGGCGTCAGGCTGTGCAGATCGGCCTGCAGCGGGTGAAAGCGCGCGCCGTGACCGTAAACCCGCACATTTTCCTGGGCCATCGCCAGCCGCACCGGATCCCACTCCACACCGGTGACCTCTGCCTGGGCCGCCAGGGCCAGGCCTGTGCCGCGGTTTGCGCAGCTTACCTCGGCAATCTGCCGGCCGCCCAACTCGGCCACGCGGCGGGCGCGGTGCTGCGCCACCACCTCGGCCGACGCCTGCTCCAGCGCCGGGCGCACAAAATACATCTGGTCTGCCCGGCTGAATTTGGCAGCGGCATGCTGCCGCAGCACGACGGTTTCCAGCACGGCCTGGGCCTGCGTTTTGGGCAATTTTTGGCGCAGCCAACTGGCAATTTGCAGATGCGTTTGCGGCGTGACGCCCATTTGTGCCACGTCTGCCAGCCGGCGCTGGCCCGCGGCGGAAAGCAAAAAAGCGAGATCGTCGAGTGTCATAGGGATCAGGGAAGATCGGGGGTGAGCAGCTTTTCATCGGCTGCGGTTGGTTCTTCTGTGGCGTCGTGCTCGTCCAGTTCGGGTACGGCCGTACCTGCTCCTTGTCGCCCGCAGTAAATCTGGTAAGCACATTCCCGGCACTGGCTCCAATCATCGGTGAGCGGCCAGGTGCCCCTGGCAAACGCTTTATCAAGTTGGGAGGCAATCTGCTGTAATTCGGCCCAATTAGCGGCGTGCTCCTCGGCGCTATAGCCAATCGTCACCGATGCGTCTGGTTCCTGCACAAACCAATAAGTCAGGCTGATTTGTTCTGGTGCGGGGGGCACCGCTTGCGGCCAAAAGGCGTTGCCTCCTTCTGCCAGCAGCGCCAAGTAAAGGCGGGTTTGCCAACGCGTTTTCAGCTCCGCAGCGGGGACGGGACGGCCGGTTTTCCAGTCAAACACCATGGCGAAAGGAAGATTGTCCTCATTTTGGCAAATGACAAGCAAATCGAAACGGCCGTACAGCAAATGATTGCCCAACGGCACCGTCAGACCCGTTTCCGGCAAAAAACGAGCATTAGCGGGTAAATTCTTAGCGGGCGAATGGGTTTCAAACGCGTGCCACCATTGGCGTACACGGCCGTCGGTAATGGCGGCCGGCGTGATGGTGAGGCCTAAAAAATGGCGCTCCAGCAGTTGGTGAAACGCCTGCCCCTGCTGCAACACCTGCTCGGTGTGTTCCGGCAGCGGGCTGGTGGGCCAGGGCAGGCGGCGCAGATAGCGTAGCTGAAAGCGGCGCTGGCAGGCTAAAAAGTTGGCCAGCTTGTACTGGCTCAGGGTTTGCTGATCCATCAGGCCCAAATATTGCCGTCCGGGGCCCGCATAAACAGCACGGGAATGCCCCAGTATGGACTTTCTAAAATGTTGAAGTCCAGGCCGATACGCGCTTCGGTAACGGCCGTATCCAACGGTTTGCCCAACGCCAGAAATTCATACAATGTCTGCATAAACGGCCGTGCCGCCCGGTTAGGCAAATCATACTGCATCGCCACCACCGCCGGCAGTCCGCCCCACACCAGCTTGGGCGCCAGCCCCATGAATGCCTGCGCCGAACTGGACTTATTTGATTTGTCTGAAGTAGCCCCAGACCGGCAGGCGCTCAAAATGATTAGCTTGGTGTCATCCCCCTGAAACAGTCGCAGCATTCGGTCCCCATCCAGCAAAACGTGAGCTGCGCGGCCGTTGTCTAGCGCCAGCGCCCCGCCGCCGCTTTTTAGCAGCGCCCCGTGCCCAATAAAATGAAAAATGTGCGGCGGATTTTGGCGCACCTTAGAGACCAGCGCATTGGGCGTTACGTCTGGCAGCTCCTCAATGACCACACGGCCAGCCGCCACAAATTCTGCCAGGGCATCCTTAACGGCATCGATCTCACTTTGCACTTCGAGCTCATCCAAATCTTTGGGATTGGCCCACGCCAGCAAAATTTTGACCGTGTCGGGCACCGAGATGGGGGCGGGAGCCCGGTTTGTGGGCATGTAACGCACCAGCGGCGTATCGGCATTCAGCGCCAGAAATGATTTGTCATCGCGGCAATATTCCCAGGGCACCTGGTACAGTTCGCCCGACTTTTCGTTAATGTTAATGCGCACGCGAATGCCTTCTTTGCCCTGGGCGCGAGAAACATTCAAACTTGTGCTGAAAAGCTCCTGGATAGGCGCCGGGAACAAGAACTTTCGTAGAATTTCTCCCATTTCAGTGGCGTACTGTGGTTCAGAGATTTGCACATCGCGCAGCGAGCGGGCCAGGAATTGATATTCGTCGTCGTCAAAGGGGAAGCGCTGCGGGGCAGGGGCCGAGGCTTCGCCACTGGGCGATTCGGCTTCCAATAAATAGTCGTTCGCCATGCCCGTCGGCCGAATGGTAATATCAAAATTGTCGTAAACTGTCTCCGGCTGCTTCGAACTTTCCGCAGCGCCGCTTGTGCTGCTTTGCGTGGTGCTGGTTGGGGTGGTTGCCGTTGCTGGTTCAGATCGGGACAAATCTGGCGCCGGGCCGCCAAACGGCCGTAAATCAGTCTCTGG
Organism: uncultured Anaerolineaceae bacterium; assembly: GCA_937967805.1. The sequence continues at coordinate 40,289 of CALBTC010000113.1, read as the reverse complement.
CCTGGCCTCATGAATGGCCTGCAGCAGCCTTTGCTCCTGACCCCGGCGACGAAAATATTGGTATAGTTCCCGCGCCTTACCACTTTTGGTTGAACCAGAAATATTGTCGTATTCAACATCCAGTTCAAAACAAAGGGCTTTTAGTTCGGCCGTATCAAATTGTTTGTCAATAAGATCAGGTAAATGGCGATATTCAGACATGTAATTGCTCTCTTTATTTCATTGATTGGTTGCACTTGGCGCGGATACCCTGCATCATACAAAGCTTGCCTCAGTTGTCAAGCAACCCTTGCATTTACTGATTACTGTCCCACCGTTCACCGATTACCGTAATTAGTGTGTCAATATCTTACTCAAAAACAGCTTGGTGCGCTGGTGCTTTGGGTTGTTGTACAAATCCGCCGGCGTGGCAATTTCCACAACCTGCCCGCCGTCCATAAACACCATGCGGTCGGCGGCGGCGCGAGCAAAGCCCATCTCGTGCGTCACCACCACCATCGTCATGCCTTCCTTGGCCAGGTCCAGCATCACGTCCAGCACCTCCTTAATCATTTCCGGGTCCAGGGCGCTGGTGGGCTCATCAAACAGCATCACTTTGGGGTTCATGGCCAGGGAGCGAGCAATGGCCACCCGCTGCTGCTGCCCGCCAGAAAGCTGGCGCGGGTAGGCATCTGCTTTTTCCGGGATGCCCACGCGGGTTAGCTGCTCCATGCCGATGCGCTCGGCTTCTGCTTTGTCCCGCTTGCGCACCAGCCGCTGGGCGATAGTTACATTTTCCAGGGCGGTAAGGTGGGGAAACAGGTTGAACTGCTGAAATACCATCCCCACTTCGGCCCGCACGGCGTTAATATTTGTCTTCTTATCTTCCAGGTCAACCCCTTCAATAAAGATGTGTCCCGAGGTCGGTGTTTCCAAATGGTTGATGCAGCGCAGGACGGTGCTTTTACCGGAGCCACTGGGGCCGATTATGACAACGACCTCCCCCTGGCGAACGGTTAAGCTGACGGCTTTTACCGCTTCAATCTGGCCAAAATATTTGTGCAAATCTTGGATGTGAATCATTTCATTTTGCATGTTGTTTACCTTTCTCCCACGCGAATGCGCCGCTCGTACCAGCGCAGCAGGAGGCTGAGGGTAATGGTCATGGCTAAATACAAAAAGACGATGACCAGATACGATTCTGGGAAGCGGAAGGTGCTGCCGGCATGAAGCCGCGACCGCTGCGTCAGCTCGCGCACGGCCAAAACGGAGGCCAGCGAAGAATCTTTGAGCATGGCTATAAAATCATTGCCTAAAGCCGGTGAAATATTGCGGATGGCCTGGGGCAAGATGATGTATTGCATTGCCTGCCGGGCGGTCATGCCCAGGGAGCGGGCCGCTTCCATCTGCCCTTTGGAAATGGATTCAATGCCGGCGCGGAAAATCTCGGCCAGAAACGCCCCGTAGATGATTGCTAAGGCCAAGATCGCGCGCAGCTCAATAGACACATCCCGGTTATCGACGCCAATGCTGTCACTGACGGCCGGCACAATGACAAAAGCTAAGGTAAGAATGAGCACCAGCGTGGGCACGCCACGAATAAATTCAACGTAAGTGATGGCAATATTGCGGATAAGCCTATTCTGGCTGATGCGTCCTAAACCGGCCAAAAGGCCAAAGATTAGCGCCAGGCCAAAACCGGCCAGCGTCAGATAAAGCGTGATGCTGAGGCCGGGCAGGATAAAGATAAAAGCCTGGTTTACCTCTGGGTCGGTGATGATAAGGAAGGACATGACGCCCAAAAAGGCAAAGATGGCGACCAGCCACCAGGGAAATTCGCGCCAGTCGACAAAAGGTTCGCTTTGGGTTCGAGTATCGGTTACGAAGGGAGGGGTAACTTCGGGTCCGGCCATGGTTTCTCTCCTGTTAATGAACCTTCCGCAGGTTCCGTTTATAAGTTCTGTCTGATAATAATCCTGCGGGAGGTTGGTTGCAACTGAAAAACAAAGAAGCGCCAGTTAAAGAAATAACTGGCGCTTCCTGACTTACACGCTTATTTGTACCTGTTTACAAATGAGTGGTTTGCCTGATAAACGGCCGTTATTCTTCGTCTTCTGGGAATAAATCATCGTATGTGATGGTGAAGTTCGGCCCAAAGTATTGCAGATTCACTTCTTCCAAAAAGCCGTTTTGGGCCAGTTCGGCCAGGGCAGCGTTGACAGGCTCAACCAGATCGCTGCCTTTGGGGTAGATAAAGCCAAGCTGGTCGCTGGACATCGAAGGACCAACCAGCTTCAGTACGTCGGCATTTTCGCCCAGGTAACCTTGACCGGCAACTTCGTCAATGATCACGGCATCAATGTCACCGGCAATGAGGGCCTGCACGGCAAAGGGGAACTGCTCAAACGCCTGGATGCGATCTTCAGGCAGATATTGCAGGGCCGTCTCATAGTTGGTGGTGCCGGTTTGGGTGCCCAAAAGGAGTTCATCGTTGTTGACAATATCGTCAATGCTTTCAATGCGATCTTCGTCCTCACGCACCAGCAGGCGCTGCTCAATGTTAATGTACCCGTTGGAGAAATCAACAATCTCGGCGCGCTCTTCGGTGATGGTGATGCCGTCGGCGGCGGCGTCAAATTGGCCATCGGCTACGGCCTGGATCATCCCTTCCCAGCCGGCTTCAACATAAACAGGCGTGCAGTTGATGAGGCGGCAAATCTCGTTCCACACATCGTAATCCCAGCCGGCCGGCTCGCCGGTTTCCGGGTCGATGTAGTTGAAAGGCAGGTAAGCATTTTCCACGGCGATGGTGATTTCACGACCTTCCAAATCAGGCAGGTCACTGGTTTCCTCATCCATGGCCTCTTCTTCGGCGGTCTCCTCGCCGGCAGCGTCGCTGGCGGCATCGTCAGCAGCGGGTTCATCACCCCCGCCGCCGCAGGCGACCAGCATCAGGGCCAGCAAGATCAAACCAATTAACCAGATCAAACGTTGATTCTTCATGTGGTTCTCTCCTTCCTTAAAGAAAAATTTGATTTGCCAGAACATTCTGGCGGCGTATTTGGAGACTTTATTATGACATGGCTTAACGAATTAGCCAATTTTGACAGGGCGGTGCCAGGGGAAGAAACGGCCGCATTCTACGAACCGCCAAACATTTGCAGCAAGGCAATCGCCGCCACAATAAAAAAGATGGCCAGGCAGCCCAGGCGCATCAGCGTGGCGGTGAGCTTAAACGCCAGCCGGGCAAAAAAGAGACCAATGAGCAGAACGGCCGTAATCACCACCAGCCGCGTAATTTCTTCAGGTTGCAGGTTTAGGATGTCCATTTTTCACCTCGCTTTTTTCCGTAAACCGATCACCGATTACCGACCACCGATTACCGAATCACTACCTTCCCGTATCCACAGCGCCAACAGCAGGACGGCAACGGCCGTAATGATAGCAGAAACCAGCCCATTGCTGGAAAAACCATAGCGCGCAAACAAAAATGGACCCAGCCAGGAGCCCAGTGCCCGCCCTAAAGCCCCGGCCGCCAAAATGCTGGACATCACCACGCTGCGCGCCGAAGGCACAATTTCTGTCATCAGCGGGATACCACCCACCACCGTGATCTCAAAAGTGAGAAACAGGGCAAAATAAGCCACCAGCGCGGCAGCGAGAGCGAAGTCTGTGCGGGGGAGCAGCAAGCAGGCCAGCACATTCAGCAGCCCGGTCGTGATGACCACCGGACGCTTGCCGAAGCGGTCTACCGACCAGCCGGCAAACAGTTCACCCACAATTTCGGCGCCGCCAACCACGCCCGCCGAGGCGCCCAGCGCTACCAGGCTCAGGCCAAAATTTAGCTCCATCCAGTCACCAAAGACCAGGAAGACGGTTTCGTTGCCGGCCATGAGCAGAACCATGTACAGCATTGCCGCCCAAATGACGGGGTGCTGCTGCACCACGCGCCCATAATCGGCCAGGTTGGCCCCGCGCCCTGGCGTTTGCTTCTTGACTTTGGGCAGAAACTTGATGAGGAGGACGGCCGTAATCACCCCAAACAATCCCAGCCAGAAAAACGAAGCCGACCACCCCTGCCGCTCAATGGCAATCCCCAGCAGCGGCCCGCCCACCAGCAGCGCCCCGGCCCAGGAAAACTCCGTCACGGCCACGGCCCAGCCGCGCTGACGGTACGGCACCATCTCCCCCACGTACGCCTGCATCGCCGGATCATAAATCACTTTGGCTACGGAGATGATGATGAGCGCCGCGCCGAACAGCCAGTAGCCGGGCCACAGCCAGACCAACAGGCAGCCGGCGCTAAAAAAGAGCATCGCGCCAAACATGGTTGTTTTGCGGCCAAATCGTTCCGACAAGGGGCCGAACAGCGGGCTGAGGAACCCGGCCAAATTGCGAATAGTGACCAGGCGATAAACGGCCGTTACCGGCACGTCCAACTGGCGGGCAAAGGCAGGGGCAAACGGATACACCATGCGCAGCCCGGTATTCAGACAAAGGCGCGCCAGGGTAATCAGCACAAGCTGCCAGGAAAGGCGGGTAGGTTTCGGGTCGGTCACGGGCGGGAGTTTAGCGGAAAGTGAGGGGAAGAAACAAGTAATTGAGTAATTGGTAACTTGCCGGCCAGTTGCACAATTACCCGATTACTCAATTACATCTGCTGTGCGCCCGCGTCAGTGCTTCACCCTAAATTCAGTGTTACAATCGAGCATAATGGTCAAGAAAACAAAACGACAGACCACAAACAAACAATCTTCTCTAGACGCCAAAACGGCGCTGCCCGTGACGGTACGCATTGCACTGGTGCTGCTGTTACCATTTGTTTTGACGCTCATTTTAGGCAGCAGCAAAGGCAGCAACGCGCCCATTTTAGGCGGCATTGGTGTGGTCAGCTGGTTTTTAGGGCTGTTTTGGTATGGTTTGCCTCAGATGGGGCTGCGCGGGGGACGGCCGTTATTTGCCGGTATCGGTTTTGCCACCTTAGGCTGGCTGGCTTTTTTGCTGTTTCGCTTTACTTTTATATCCCTCAATCTTGATGCTGCCGGTTCAGGCCGCAGCTTTATCTACCTGCTGCTGTTTGAAGCATTTGCCGTGCAGCTGTGGGCGTTTGGCCTCCTGTTTCGCACCATGGCCGAATGGCGCGGGCCGCTGACGGCCGCCGTCGGCAGCGGCATTGGCTTTGGCGCTGTTGCTTTTGTACTGTTTCAAGAAGCGTACAACAGCGATATGATTAGCCTGCTTTATTTTTTGGTGTGGGGCGTTTTTTACGGCATCATCCGGCTGCGAACGGGCAGCTTCCTGGGCGCCGCGCTCATTCAGACGCTGCACAGCTTTACCGTTTGGGTGGCCCTCGGCCCGCTCCCTGCCCTCACACCGGCCGACCGCCTGCCGACGGTCTATCTGCTGACCGGTCTGGTATATTTGGTGGTCATCTGGCGGCTCTGGCCCAAGGAAGAGGCAGATTATCGCGTATGACCCGTGATCGGTAAACCGTAATCCGTAATCGGTATTAGCGTTTAAGAAATAAATCGGGTAATTATCCGAGACCCCTGAATAATTTTTTAAATTACAAAACCGATTACTGATAACCGATAACTGTTTACCGACTACCGTTTACCAATTACCAAATTTGGAGACATTATGTCTACACTAGCCATCACAATAGACGAACGACTACGCCTGGTAACGGCCGTTTTGGCCGCCAGCGATTGGCCGGCTGAGGAACAAAAACAGCAGCCTCATGCCGTGCATAATCAGGCGAAACTGGTACGCCAGTTTGTGCAGCCGTTTCGCAGCCATCCGGCCGTGAACGGCGTGAACGAGGCGCTGCTCAACGGGGTGGATCTAGAAGAGTTGTTCAGCGCGGCCCTGCGCAGCACCTGGCCGGACTTCAAGCCCACGACCGAACTGCCCCACCTGCTAAAAATTAACGAATGGGTGCAGTCGCTGGCCGATTTTGCCCGCGAAACATCCATTCTGACGCTTTTTTGGTCCCAGCATACGGCCGTGTGGGAAAAGGCTCAGGCGGCTCTAGAAAAAATATTTGCCGGGGACCGCTTGCTCACCAGCCTGGGGCGGCTGCACGACGGCGAAATTGAAACGGCCGTTACCCTCATGCCCAACCTGGTGTATCCGGCCCTCACCCCCGTTGTGGCCACCGCCGATGATGCCCTGACGCTGCTGCTGCCACCGCCCAAAGCCGTGGGCGAATCCCCTCCCTGGCCCTATGATGAAGATCCCGGTTGGGTGGTGGTCACCGTCTCGCGGCAGCTCATTTTGTACCTGCTGGCTACCGAACTGGCTCCCATGAACAGGCAGCAGCAACACCTGGCCCTGCACGCGGCCGCCGCTTACTGCCTGGATCAACTGCTGGACGAATCCGAAGCGCAAGCTTACTTGCTGCGCACCAAAAAAGCGCACGACCTGCCCGAACTGCCTGCCCTGTTTACCAGGTTGCAGGCCGAAGTCGAAAGCGGAAACGGCCGTCCCCTCACATCCCTTTTTCAGTAGCCTATCCACAGATTTCGCAGATTACACAGATTAGGGTCATAATTAACCTGTGTAACTTGTGTATTTGGGGATAATTCATCACGAAACATAGGAGGGAAGTGATGGCTGGTAACTTTGCCAAAGGCTTACTTATCAACTTCGGCGCAACCTCGTTAGAATACAAATGATTTATTAGCACCCCTATAAAGAAATAATCCTGAGATCACAAAGATGTCTCAAATTAAGACACCCAAAAAATCTGCAAAATCTGCGAAATCTGTGGATAAAAAGAAGGAGCAAAAGATGTCCTACGAATTCATCCTTACCCGAACCGAAGGCCGCGTTGGCCTTGTGCAGCTCAACCGCCCCAAAGCATTAAACGCCCTGAACCGCGGGCTGATGAGCGAGCTGATGACGGCCCTGGAGGCGTTTGACGTTGATGACGGCATCGGCTGTATGGTTGTCACCGGCAATGAAAAAGCGTTTGCCGCCGGGGCCGACATCAAAGAGATGGCTACCGCCACGCCGGTTTCCATGCTGGACAATCCGTTCATCGACTATTGGGACCGGCTGCGCAAAATTGGCAAACCGGTAATTGCGGCCGTTTCCGGCTTTGCCCTCGGTGGCGGCTGTGAACTGGCGATGGCCTGCGACATGATCGTCGCCAGCGAGAGCGCCAAATTTGGCCAGCCGGAGATCAACCTGGGCATCATTCCCGGTGCGGGCGGCACCCAGCGCATGACCTACGCCGTAGGCAAGGCATTGGCCATGGAGATTGTATTGAACGGCCGTTTCCTCTCCGCCGACGAAGCCCAACAACACGGCCTCATCAACCGCGTCGTCCCTCCGGAACTGTACCTGGAAGAAGCGATCAAATTTGCCGCCGAAATTGCCGCCCGCGCCCCCGTTGCCCTGCGCCTGGCCAAAGAAGCCGTCAACGCCGTCTTCGAGACGCCGCTCCAGGCCGGGCTGGCCCACGAGCGCCGCCTCTTCTACATGCTGTTCAGCACCGAAGACCAAAAAGAAGGCATGGACGCCTTCATCAACAAGCGCCCCGCCAACTGGCAGGGCAAATAACCCACCCCCGGTAAGGGCAGGCCCCTGTGCCTGCCCTTTTGTTCGCTCCGAAACTGCCCTTTGGGTTGGCAAGGGGGGCCAACCCCTACAAAAACGCCCCAAAATTGATAAAATAAGCCTCGCCAACCCACAATTACATTTAGCCAGGGAATTCATTTCCAGAGGTTCAAGCGTGATTTCGAGACAACAAGCCCGGCAGCAAATTGAAAAACTGATCCAGCAGTACGATGCCATTCCCGATGCCGAACGGCCGAATCTCACCGAAGCCAACGTCCTGCACCAATTCATCGACCCGCTGCTACAAGCCCTCGGCTTCCCGCCCACCCCCGAAGGCGACGCCAAAAAAGCCACCCTTCTCCGGGTGTTTGACGAAACCAATCTGTAGGGGTTGGCCCCCGTGCCGACCCCAAGACACCGACGGGCCAACACCAACGGGCAGATACGGGGGTCTGCCCCTACCGAAATTGATTGAACACGCGGCCGTTCAATGGGCATGGTATGATAGATAGCGGTGCAACGATGCTACGGCCGTTGCGTACAAGTCACACAGCAAAAAGTGAAAAGTAAAAAGCTAACGTATCACTTTTTACCTTTCACTTATCACTTTTCACTCGTTTTTTTACGCAAAAGGAGCATTCCAAACATGAAAAGTCACGAAGTAGATTATCAAATTTATGGCGACGATTTGCAGTTTGTCGAGGTAGAACTGGACCCCAGCGAAACCGTCATTGCTGAAGCCGGCGCCATGATGTACATGGAAGAAGGCATCGGCTTTGAAACTAAAATGGGCGACGGCTCCAACCCAAGCCAGGGCTTTTTGGGCGCTTTGGGCAGCGTGGCCAAGCGGGCCATCACCGGCGAGTCGATCTTTATGACCCACTTCACCAACAACGGCCAGGACAAACGGCACGTTGCCTTTGGCGCACCGTATCCCGGCAAGGTCATCGCCATTGACCTGGACGAGGCTAACGGCGAGCTCATCTGCCAGAAAGATTCCTTCCTCTGCGCTGCGCTGGGTACCGAGGTGAGCATTGCCTTCAACAAGAAGCTGGGCGCGGGCCTGTTTGGCGGCGAGGGGTTCATTTTGCAGCGGCTGCGCGGCGACGGCAACGTCTTCATTCACGCCGGGGGCACCATCGTCGAGCGCCGGCTTACCGGTGGCAAAATCATGGTCGATACCGGCTGCATCGTCGCCTTTGAATCCACCATCGATTACGACATCGAGCGGGCCGGCAACCTGAAGTCGATGATTTTTGGCGGTGAAGGGTTGTTCCTGGCCACGCTGCGGGGCACCGGGCGCGTCTGGCTGCAGTCGCTGCCGTTCAGCCGCCTGGCCGACCGCGTGCTGCAAAACGCCAAAATGACCGGCAACAAATCGTCCGGCGAAGGCTCTGTACTCGGCCGTACCGTCACCGACCTCCTCCAAGGCTAGGAATTAGTTACAGAGAGCACAGAGGAAAAAGAGAAAAACCTCTAAAATCTCTGTGTTCTCTGTGGCAAAAAAATTATGCAGTGATGGATGCCCGCACGTCGCGGGCATCTTTGATCAGGGTGGCCCACACCTTGTTTTGTTCGGCGGGGTCGTCAAAGGAGAAGTAGATGGTGCGCGGCTTCAGACGGCTAAGGTCGTCGTCGGCACCTCCACCGACGTAATAGTGCAAGGCATTATTTTCATGATCTGGCCCCCAAGACTCCAAAAAGGTGATCGCCAGCGTGGGGATTGGCTCCTTGCCAAACAAAATCCAGCCGGCCTCAATCTTTTGCAGCGTGCGCGCATTGAAAAATTGGTAAAGGAAGTTTTTGGGCCTGTACTCTACCATCACGATATGATCTCCCAGGGGAACGTGCCAATAATGCGCCGGTTTAACCAGCAGCACCGTGTCTGTTTTGTCGGTGAGGGCGTAGCGCCCGGAAGCGCGGACGGCGATTCTTTCATTAGTGGCCAGGGGCTGGGTTGTATCTGGGGGGGGAACGGCCGTTTCATCCGCAATAAACTTGTTATACCCTTCTTTCTTGGCCCGCCGGTAAACAAACCCCACGTACTGCCACAGGAAAAAGGTGAAAATGCTGGGCACCCAGCCCCACTGCAAAACGAGCGAAGCCACAAACAGGGTAAACACAAAAAAGCGTAGCCAGCCGCTGTGTGTGGCGCCCAAAAAAGTGCGCCGCCGGCTGAAGTAGGCAAACGCGTAAAGGCGGCCGATGTAGCTGTAGTACAGTTGTTTGACGGTGGATAGGTTTTCCATGGTTTTTAATTGTACGGGTAAATGGGTGAGTGAAAAGTAAAAAGTGAAAGCCCCCACTTTTCACTTATCACTTTTTACTAAAATCCCGACCAAATGAATCTTCCGCCCGGCTGGAAGCAGATCTTCAAAATGGGACATCAAGTTGAACAACGGGCGGTTGAAGGCCAGGTAGGTAGGATCGGGGATGGTGTGCAGGGCGGTGAGCTGAAGGCCAGATTGGGTAGCGAGATTTTCTAGATCGTGCCGGCTGTTAGCCCGGTAATGGGTGGCAAAGGTGTCGTCGGCGGAACGGCCGTACAGCCCCGCCACCAATCGCCCCTGCACCTTTCCCAACCGGCCCATCATTTTGTTGAGCAGCGCCAGGGGATGACGGCCGTTTGGCGTGATGAACACAAATACGCCACCCGGTTTTAAGACGCGGGCGATTGATTGGAAGGTGTGAAACGGCCGTGCCAGATGTTCCAGTACCCAACTGGCAAAAGCGACGTCAAACGTGTTCGGCGCAAACGGCAAATCATCGCTAAAAGCCACCGCGCCGGCCAGCCCCAACCGGTGTTCATGCAGCGACAGCCAATCCGGATCGATCCCTACAATGTGTTCCAGCGGATGGTTCAGCTGTTCCACCAGCCCGCCACGCCCGCAGCCGATGTCCAGCACCCGTGCCTTCGGCGTGAGCTGCTGACGCACCAGAGCGGCGTACAGCTCTGTCGCCGGACGCCAGCCTGGATGTGCTGCCCGGTATCGCTCGCGCCATTCATTTTGCCTGTCTAATGAGAGCATGGGGGGATTTTACCAGATTGGACCATTTTCTCTTTCTGATTGGAGCCGCAATGGGCCAAAAATGGACCAATCTTAAGATTCAGAAAGGCGGGAGTGAATGGGAGTCGAACCCACCGCCGCCTGCTCGGCGCAGCCGGCCACCAGTTTTGAAGACTGGGGCGCCCACCGGGACACAATCACTCCCATGTTTAAGTTTAACGCAGGCAATAGATTTTGGGTAACGTTGTCCTAAAAACACAACACGAATGGCACGAATAGGCGAATGAAACGAATGTTAAAAAGATTCGTGCTATTCGTCCATTCGTTACATTCGTGATGGCTTTTTCTTAGCGTCCGCTCTACCATTACGGCTATGTTTGGTTCAAACAGGCTGCGACAATTTTGGCCCTGGCTGGCGGTGTTGCTCATGACCTTGCTGGCAGCGCAACCCTTGTGGGGACTGCCGCCGCAAGGGGACGATCTGCTGCTGCACTACTTTCGCATTCCGCTGGTGAATGCGCAGTGGGCGGCCGGCGTGCCGCTGGCCCGCTGGCAGCCAGACCTGATTTACGGCTACGGCTCGCCGCTGTTTACCTTTTACCCGCCGCTGAGCGCCTGGCTGCTTACCGGACTTTATTGGCTGGTGGGGCAGCAGGCCGGCATTGCCATCAATTTGTTATTTGCCTTGTGCTTGCTGCTGGGTGCGGTGGGGATGTTTGGTTTGGGACGGGCGCTTGCGGGCGAAGTGGGTGGGTTGGTGGCCACGGCCGTTTTCATCCTCTCTCCCCATGTTGCCGCCCAAATTTACAGCCGGGGCAGCACCTCCAACAGCCTGGCGCTGGCCCTGGTGTCGCTGGTGGCGTGGATGATCTGGCGGGGGGCGGAACGGCCGTCTCCACGACGAGTAGCTATTGGCGCAGCATCTGTCTGTTTGTTGATGCTTTCCCACACGGCCACAAGCCTGCTGCTGCTGGGGCCGCTGCTGTTATGGGGTGCGGTCGCCGTAGCGGTTCAATCGGGCCATGTACGGCTGCGCTGGCTGGCGCTGGCAGGGATGTTTGGCCTGGGGCTGGCGCTTTCCGCTTTTACCTGGCTGCCGGCCTTGAGCGAGATTCAGCACACGCGCTACGCTGCCGAGGCGAGCAAAGTGTTTTACGGCGATCATTTCATCACGCTGTGGGATTGGCCGGGAACGGCCGTGGCCGGGCTGCGCGGTGCCTATTTACCTAAAACCGTGGGGTTGGTGGTTTTGATTTTGGGGGCGGTGGGAACGGCCGTTTCCGTCTGGTCGTTGTGGCAATGGTGGCGCAAAAGCGGTGATTTCCCGGCACGGGATGCGCTCTTCTTTACCGCCGGGCTGCTGGGCTGGGGCGTTTTGTTCCTCACGCTGCCTGCTTCTGATTTAATCTGGCGCTTGGTTGGACCATTGCGCGGCTTGCAGTTTCCCTGGCGGCTGCTGGACGTACCGGCTTTCTTTTTGCCGCTGGCCGGCTTGCGCCTGGTGAACGGTAGTTGGTATTCGGTAATGTCGCTGGGCGACCGCTTCGCGAACGGTAATCAGTATGTGGTAATCAGTAAGCGGCATTTGGTGAGTCTGGTTGTTGTAATTTTAGTTGGTTATGTCAATCTAATGCCGTATTTGTACCCGCCGCGTTGGACGGGATTGCCTGTGAAGCCGACGCTGGCCGATGTGACGGCCGTTCAGCAAAAATACCAGATCATCGGGCTAACGGCCTGGGGCGAGTACAGCGATGCCCGCGTCGGCGAATGGCCTTCTGGCCCCGTCGTGGCCGAAGGTGCCTTTTTAGCAGACAAGCTGCTGACGACTGTCCCCTCCACCGATCTCATTGTGCAAGAAAGCGATCCGTGGACGGCCGTCTGGCAAACCAGCTTTTCTCAGCCGCAAACGCTTACCTTTGCCAGCCACGTTTTTCCCGGCTGGCAGGCGCGGCTAGATGGCGATCCTTTGCCGGTGGTGGCAGATGAAGACGGCCGTCTCCAACTCACGGTTCCAGCCGGGCAGCACGCGCTCACCGTACAGTTTGGCCGCACGCCCGTCCGCTGGCTGGCAGATTTTTTGTCGATTGCCGGTCTGCTCCTTAGCGGGTTTTTGCTCTTGAAAAAACCGAACCGCAACTTTTTAGCCGCGGAGAACGCGGAGGCCGCGGAGTTTTCTAATTCTCTGCATTCTCCGCGCTCTCCGCGGTTCGCCGTTTTCAAGAAACTGCGGGGTGATGTTGCTGGGTCAATGGTGGTGGGACTGTTGAGTTTGCTGCTGGTGGCCAAGGTCGGCTGGCTGGATCGCTTTGATTCGCCGCTGGTGGTTCATCCGGTGGACGGCCGTATTCCCGGCATTCCCGCTCCACCCGCAGGCAATTTCAATGACGAGATTCGGTTGGTGGGTGTGCAAACGGAGCTGCCCAACAGGCTCACGCTGTATTGGCAGGCGCTTCAGCCCCCCGCGGCTGCTTATCGCGTGGCGTTAACGCTGTTGGATGGCCAGGGCGTGCCGCGCCAGACGACGATCAATCGGACACCTGGCTACACCGTGACGAGTAACTGGCTTGCCGGGCAGTTGGTGCGAGATGCCTACATCGTGCCGCTGCCGGATGAGGCACCGGCGGGCTACACGGTGCAGCTCTCTTTATTGCGCCCGGACAGCGATGCTCCGCTGCCGCTTACGGATGATCGCGGTAACGTCACCATTGCCGTGGCCCGTTTGAAGCAGCCGCCGCCGGAAACGGCCCCTTCGACAAGCTCAACAGAGTTGAGCCGCTCAGGGCAGGCCGTACCCTCACAGGCGCAGCCGATCGGCACGATGTTTGGCGATGGCCTGGTGTTGTCCCATGCGCTGGTGCCGGAGACGGTGTCCCTGCGCGAGCTGCTGGATTTGACGCTGTTTTGGCAGGTGGAAACGGCCATCAGCGAAGATTACACCGTCTTTGTCCACCTGCTCACGCCGGAAGGTGAATTTGTGGCCGGGCAGGATGGCCAGCCGCTGGACGGCCTCTATCCGACGTCGTTTTGGGGTGAGGGGGAGCTGGTGGCGGACGGCCGTTCCTGGTTTGCCGACGTGCCGCCGGGTGAGTACCAGCTTCAGGTTGGCCTTTACCTGCTGGCCACCGGCCAGCGCCTGCCGGTCAGCGGCCCTCACAGCGAGCTGGGCGACCGGGTGCGGCTGCAAACCATCACCATCCTGCCCTGACGACACTCCCACGCCTGTCATTCCCGCGCAGGCGGGAATCCATCACTCTCACTTTCGCGAGCATGGCATTTACAAGATGGCCTTCAGAGGGATTCTTCCCTGCGGTCAGAATGACAGTTGGAATTTGTCATGCTGAGAGGGGCCACGGCGCGTTGCGACCGCTCTGAGAATACAGAAACAAATGTCTTGTTTCTGAGTAGCAACGCGAAGCATCCCTTTGCGGTAACAATAACCAGCAGCTTTGCCCGCGAATGACAAATTACGGAGAGACGATTTCCACCGTACCAATCCGGTAAACCTGTTTAGGCTGCGGTTCGCTGTTGATCGTTAGCGGCAGGCGTTCGAGGGTTTCGCTGTGGTACATGCCAATCCAAAGGGGGTAACGGCCGTCCGGCACATCATCCGGTATTGTCAACGTGTACGAGTCACTGAAAACCTCGCCGTCAGCCCAGACGCGGGTGGGGTAGTGGCCGTTTAGCGGTGGACTGTCTCCCGTAGCCAGCGGTGGTTGGTTGGGTTCGGCCAGGTGCAGCAGCGTGGTCCAGTTTGCCTTTGGCAGGGCGATGACCTGCCAGGTGACCTCAATTTCAATTGTGTCGCCAGGGTTAGCTTGGGGTGGTGGGCTGGAAACGGCCGTTAGCTGCACTGCGCCACCAATCTCCGCCAAAACTACTTCAGATTGTTCGGGCCATGCCATTGGCACAACTTTCACGCTGCTAACCGGCACGCTGGGCGGGTCCAGCGACACGTCATCCACCAGCCGCACAAACAGTGGCGCCAGAACCGGCGTTTCGATTGTTTCCGCCAGTCGCACGCCCATCCGGTCGGCCACGATGACTTGGGTGGGCCATTCCGTGGCGGGGAACAGGCCACGCCCGTGGTAGCTATGGCTGCCGCCAATGGGCGTAAGCGAACGCCCCAAAATATTCACCACCAGCTCCGGCGGAATTTGCGGGATGGCGTCAGCCTTCCAGTAAAGCGTGAACCAGATTGTGTCGCCGGGAACGGCCGTTTCCGTTTCCATCGCCACCCCCAGCAACGTTAAGCCGGCACCCATCTCCTGGTTGAGTCGGGTGGCCTCGCCGGGCAAATGGGCCAGAATGGGCGGCGGCCGGTACGCCGGCGCAATGACGCCCCATAAACTGTAAACAGTGGTCAACAGCGCCAGACCGGGGGCCAACCAGCAGATAGCTTGCCAGCGCCAGCTTGCTAATCCATGCGCCAGTCCCAACGCCAGCGGCAAAATGGCGGGGAACAGCAGCCGCCCCTGCCCGGCCGGCGTGCGCAGCATAAACAGCACCAGTCCGGCATACACCGTCATGACCCAGCCGAACAGCAGCAGGGAAAGTAAATTATTTTTGATAAAAATAGAGACTGGAGACTGGAGACTATTTGCTTTAACCAGTTTCCAGTCTCTAGTCCCCCGTCTCAAAATCCCCAGCACTCCAACAAGAACCAACCCATTCCACACCCAATACACCCAGGCCGGAGCCAGCAAATTGAACCAGCCAAAAACGGCAAAGAGCGAGCGCCACAGCCCGTCGCTTTCGGCCAGGACCTGGAGCAGCGTAAAGCCCCGATCGCCGCCGGCGATGCGAATAAACTGGCTGGTGGCGGTCCAGTCGCCGTAAAGCTGCCAGTTACGCCACCACAGCCAGCCGGCAATCAGCAATACGGGCAGGAGGAGGGTTACGGCCGTTTGCCATCCCACGCGCCCTAGTTTTTGTGGCCAATTTGCCAATCCATCCTTCAAGCTGCGCACCGCCAGAAAACCGATGGCAAAAAACAGCAGCAGCACCCCGGCATTTTTGCTCAGCGCCGCCAGGCCAATCGTCATGCCCAGCAGCAGCAGGCGGCGCATTGTAATCGGATGGTGCCACAGCCAGATGAGCTGCCACAGCGCGGCGGTACAAAGAAAGATAATAAGCGGGTCATTGCTGACGGCCGCATGTTGAAAGTTGAATTGGGGCAAAAAGGCAACCAGGGCTGTGGCCAGCAGCGGCCGTCTGGCATCTTCGGGCCACAGCAGGCGGGCGCTGTAATAAATGCCCAGCAGCGTGCCCAGCCCCAGCAGCGTGGAGAAGGCCCGCAGCAAATGGGCGGCCAGGAAGGCGCCGCGCCAGGGCCACGCTTCGGCGGCCGTGTGGATAATCTGGTTGCGGTTGACCAGCGCGGCAGCGTTGCCGATGCCCTGGGTGCCAAAGGGATTGAGCCATACCTCTTCGCGGGCGCTGCCGATATCTAGCGGCGCAATCAGGGCCGCACTCAATATGTAGTACAGTGGGGGCTGGGCCGCTTCCTGGCTGAGCCAGGTATCGTATTCTTCTTCTACCACAGGCAGGCGTTGGTTTTCAGCAATGTAGACGGCCGTAAAAAAATGCCAATGCTCATCCGGCGCTTCAAACAAGGGATTGACAGCACCATACGCCAGGGTAATCAGCAAATAGAGCACCAGAATAAGAATAAGATGTCTCCCCGCCAGGGCTTGCTTTAACATGGGGTAAGTTTATCCGCACCAGAAACGATCTGCACGTTGACGCGGCGGGCGGCTTGTGATAAAAAACACAATAGACGACTCACCCGAACAAAAATAGCTTTGAAACGGCCGTTTCCGATTGTGAACAGTTGGACAAATGGCCTGAGGTAAGGTATATTTTCGACGCATCCCAGGGTTTCTGGCAGGTGATTCCTGCAACCCCATTCGATGCACCTCGCTGTTGTGGCGGGAAGACCACAAGGACGTTTGGCAACAATCATTGAGTTAACAAGACCCAAAACAAACGCTTCAGCATAGCTGGGTGATGCCTGCATACGATGAACATCGCCCCAATTATGAACTCTTATAGGAGGTTGGTGGATGGCAACCGTTGCCCCAGATTTTAAGAACATCACAGATTCACTTTTACAGCAAATTCAAGATTTTGATCATCAAGTTGAGGCGCGCAGTGTTGGAACGGTGACGGCCGTTTACGACGGTGTCGCCCTGGTTGATGGTTTGGCCGATGCAAAAGCCAGTGAGCTGGTGGAATTCAGCAACGGCACGGCCGGCCTGGCGTTAGACTTGCAGCCCGGCGTTGTCGGTGTCGTCATCATGGGCGACTACTCCGAGATTGAAGTTGGCGATGAAGTACGCGCCACCGGCCGTATTGCTTCTGTGCCCGTTGGCGATGCGCTTATCGGCCGCGTGGTAGACCCGTTGGGTATCCCCGTTGACGGCAAAGGTCCCCTCAACACTGACAAAATCCGCCCCATCCAGCGCACTGCCCCCGGCGTAATTGAGCGCAAAGGTGTGGATACGCCGGTACAGACCGGTATCATCTCTATTGACGCCATGTTCCCCATCGGCCGGGGCCAGCGGGAGCTCATCATTGGCGACCGTCAAACCGGTAAAACCGCCATTTGCCTGGACACCATCATCAATCAGAAGGGCCAGGACATGCTCTGCATTTATGTGGCCATTGGCCAGCGCGTAGGCCAGGTGGCCCAGGTGGTAGACACGCTGGAGCGATATGGGGCGATGGAATACACCACTGTCGTCGTCGCCGGTGCCTCTGACCCGGCTCCGCTGCAATATTTTGCGCCATACACCGGCTGCACCATCGGTGAAGAGTTCATGGAACAGGGCAAGGATGCCCTCGTGATTTATGATGACCTCTCCAAACACGCCTGGGCCTACCGGCAGATGTCCCTGATTTTGCGTCGCCCCCCTGGCCGTGAGGCGTATCCTGGTGATATCTTCTCCCTTCACAGCACCCTGCTGGAACGTGCCGTTCGTTTGCGCGATGAATGGATCATCGTTGAGAAGGGCACCGAAGTCACGGCCGAAACTGAAGGCGTAGACGGCAAAATTTACTTCGGCAATCTGGAAGAGGAACATTACGAAGCAGCCCTCAAAGAATTGGGCGAAGAGACGCACGAAGTTGTTAAACGCCCCGGCACAGGCGGTTCGCTGACGGCGCTGCCCATCATCGAGACGTTGCTGGGCGACGTGTCGGCTTATATCCCCACCAACGTGATTTCCATCACCGATGGCCAGATTTTCCTGGAAACAGATTTGTTTAACGCCGGTCAGCGCCCGGCTATTAACGCCGGCTTGTCCGTCTCCCGCGTTGGTAGCGCTGCCCAGGTAAAGGCCATGAGTAAAGTTTCCGGTGGTCTAAAGTCTGACCTTTCGCAGTACCGCGAATTGGCGGCGTTTGCCCAGTTTGGATCTGATCTGGATGCGGCGACCCAGCGCCAGCTGTCCCGTGGTGAGCGGCTGATGGAGCTTTTGAAGCAGCCGCAGTACAGCCCGTGGCGATTGGACCATCAGGTGATGCTCATTTATGCTGGCTCTCGTGGTCATCTGGATAATGTGGCTATTAGTGAGATCAGCCGCTGGGAGCGTGAATTTGTGCGCTACATGGATGCCGGTCATCCTGAAATTGGCGCGAAATTGCAAACCGGTGCCTGGAATGACGAGATTGAGGCCAATCTGAAGCAGGCGATTCAGGACTTTAACGCCAGCTGGACCAATGCATAAATTAATAAACGTAATTGGAAATTAACTATGTCACGCAAAGACGCTAAGCTACAAAGCTTTTCCCGTTGGCAACTTTGCGCCTTTGCGTGAGATTTCTTCTCTAACTAGGAGAGATTTGTGGCTACTGAACGCGAGCTAAACAAGCGTATTAAGAGTATTAAGAATATCTCTCAGGTGACAAGTGCGTTAGCGGCCGTTTCCGCCTCTAAAGCCAATAAAGCGCAGCGCCAGGTTGAAGCAACGCGTGACTATGCCGGCAAAGCATTTGAAATTTTGAACAACCTGGCTTCACAGCCCGGTGTGGGCCAAACCGGGCACCCGTTGTTGACGGCCCGAGCAGAAATAAAAAAGGTCGCCCTCATCCTGGTGACGGGCAATCGGGGTTTAGCCGGCGCTTACAACAGCAACATGGTCGGTTACGCCGAACGCTTTATCAAAGCGATCAACGCTGAGGTCGAGGTAATTGCTGTGGGCCGCAAAGGGCGTGACCTGTTGATTCGTCGCGGCTACAACGTGGTGGCCTCTTTTGACAATATTCCCGATTCCCCTTCAATTCTTGATGTCACCCCCATCTCGCAAGTTGTTACCGATGATTTTTTGAGTGGCAAGGTGGATCAGGTGTTTATCGGGTACACGGATTTCATCAATTTGATCGCCCGCCGCCCGGCGGTAAAGCAACTGCTGCCCCTGAAACCAACGGATTTCAGCGACATGGCTGTGGCTGAATATGTCTCAAACGTCGATCTTTCTGGCGTTTCTGATCGCGTCTACACTTATGAGCCGGGGCCGGCCGATCTGTTGGACATAATTGTGCCGCGCTTCACGGATTTACAGGTTTACCAATCCGTGCTGGAGGCGCAGGCCAGTGAGCATAGTGCCCGCTACGTGGCCATGAACAACGCCACTGATAATGCCGCAGAATTGATTGAGATTTTGACATTAGATCGTAACAAGGCGCGGCAAACGGCCATCACCAGTGAAATTTTAGACATTGTGGGTGGGGCAGAGGCGCTGGCCCAAAACAGTTAACTAATTTGGAGGATTTTTATGGCTACAGGCAAGATTTCTGCAATTCGCGGTGTGGTGGTTGACGTTGAATTTGCAGACAATGAAATTCCAGAAATTTTTGAAGCGTTAGAAGTAGATGTGGCTGATGGTCGCCTGGTGCTGGAAGTGCAGCAGCATCTTGGTGGCGGCCTGGTGCGCACGGTAGCGATGGGGTCAACTGACGGTTTGCCGCGAGGCATCGCTGTACGTGCTACCGGCAACCCCATTCGGGTTCCGGTTGGCCCGGTTACGTTGGGCCGTATTTTTGACGTGGTGGGCAACGCCATTGACGGCCGTCCCACGCCAGAGTCTGATACCTATTACCCCATTCACCGCGAAGCACCCGATTTTCAGGATCAAAGCACGGTCATCGAAACATTTGAAACCGGCATGAAAGTGATTGACCTGGTGGCCCCTTTCATTCGCGGTGGTAAAACGGGTATCTACGGCGGAGCCGGTGTGGGTAAAACCGTGACTATTGCTGAGTTGATTCGCTCCGTGGCCCGTGAGCATGAAGGTGTGTCTATCTTTGCCGGCGTGGGCGAACGCACCCGCGAAGGAACCGACCTGTATTACGAAATGGAAGAGTACGGCGTGCAGGATTCGGTGGCCATGGTTTTTGGCCAGATGAACGAAACGCCTGGCGTACGCCTGCGTGTGGCCCTTACCGGCTTGGCAATGGCCGAATATTTCCGGGATGAAGGGCGTGACGTGCTGCTCTTTATCGACAACATTTTCCGTTACGTTTTGGCCGGTTCGGAAATGTCCGCTTTGCTCGGCCGTATGCCCAGCGCTGTAGGTTACCAGCCCACCTTGGCGGCTGAAATGGGTATGCTGCAAGAGCGCATCACTTCTACCAAGCGTGGTTCTATTACATCCATGCAGGCCATTTACGTGCCCGCGGACGACTATTCGGATCCGGCTCCAGTGGCGACCTTTGCTCACCTGGATGCTGTGATTACGCTGGAGCGCAGCGTTTTTGCTAAGGGTATCTTCCCGGCGGTTGATCCGCTGTCCTCTTCCAGCCGCGCTTTGCAGCCTGACGTGGTTGGTGAAGAACATTACCGCACCGCCCGTGAAGTAAAGCAGGTATTGCAGACTTACAATGATTTGCAGGACATCATTGCCATTTTAGGTATTGATGAATTGAGCGAGGACCAGAAGCTGCTGGTGGCTCGCGCCCGTAAGATCGAGCGCTTCCTGGGCCAGCCGATGTTTGTGGCCGAGAAGTTCCACGGCTTAAATGGCCAATACGTGCCGATTCGGGAAACCGTGCGCGGCTTCCGCGAAATTCTAGATGGCAAGCACGACGATTTGCCGGAACAGGCCTTCTACATGGTCGGCACGATTGATCAGGCTGTGGAGAAGGCAGAACGTTTGCGCGCGACGGCGTAATTGTCCAGTGGTCAGTAATCAGTAGGTCAGTAATCAGTAAAAAACTGAATACTGATTACTGTTTCACTGAATACTGATTACGGAAATGGTGAATTATGACGATTCAGTGTGACATTGTAACGCAAGAACGTACGGTGTTTAGCCAGCAGGTGGCTTCCGTCTCTTTGCCTGGTGTTGAGGGGCGGATGGGTGTTTTGCCCAACCACTCGGCGCTGCTTACTACGCTGGCCTTCGGCGACGTTTGGGTACGGCACACCGATGGTGAAGAAGAGCATTTTGCCATTGGCGGCGGCTATGCCGAAGTACAGCCGGACCACGTGGTGATTTTGGCTGATTCAGCCGAACAGGCGGAAGAGATTGATATCGAGCGGGCTGAGCGGGCACGCGAGCGGGCTGAACAGGCGATGAAAGAGGGCGTTCCCGACGATCCTGACCGGTATGCCCAGATTCAGGCTTCATTGATGAAGGCGCAGGTTCGGCTGGATGTTGGGCGACGGCACTCTGGCCGGCGGCGGCGGACGATGGCGACAGGTCCCGAAGCGCCCCGGCAGGATGAAGAATAATTGTGGCCATTTTTACGCCGTTTGTGGCCATTGATTTGGGCACGGTGAACGTTCTGGTGCACGACCAGGGTCGGGGGGTGGTTCTTCAGGAGCCGTCTGTTGTGGCTATTCGGGAGGACGAAAACAAGACGACAATTGTGGAGGTGGGGCGCGCCGCTAAAGAGATGTACGGCCGTACCCCCGAAGCAATTGAAGTGATACGGCCGTTGCGCGATGGCGTCATTGCCGACTACTTTGTGACCCAGGGGATGCTGGAATATTTCATCGGCAAGGTGGCCGGGCGGCTGCGGCTGCGCAAGCCCGTGGTGATGATCAGCGTGCCTTACGGCGTCACCAGCGTAGAGCGACGGGCCGTGAAAGAAGCCGCCTTAGCCGCCGGGGCACGCGATCCGGTGCATCTGATTCCCGAGCCATTGGCCGCAGCCATCGGTGCCGGTTTGCCCATCGGCACCCCTACCGGCAATATGATTATTGATATGGGTGGGGGCTCGACGGAAGCGGCCGTTGTCTCTATGAACGGCATTGTCTGTGCCGAGTCGGTGCGCGTGGGTGGGGTCCATTTGGACGAAGCGATCATCAACTACATTCGCAAAAAATACAATTTGGTGATCGGTGAACCAACAGCTGAAGCCATCAAAATCAAGATTGGTTCGGCCATTGATTTGGACGATGAGCTTGATATGCAGGTTCAGGGTCGCGATCAGGTTGCCGGACTGCCTAAAACCATCACCATTACTTCCAGCGAAGTGGTTGAAGCCATTTCCGAGCCATTGGCGGCAATCATTAACGTGGTGCGGGCGGTATTGGCCAAAACGCCGCCTGAACTTTCCTCAGACATTATTGACCGGGGGATGGCGTTAGCGGGCGGCACGGCGCTGCTGCGCGAAGTGGATACTTTGCTGACACGAGAAACCGGCGTACCGGCATACGTTGCCGATAACCCCATCGCCTGTACCGCGTTGGGCGCGGGCAAGGCGCTGGCCGAGCTGCCTATTTTACAGCGCAGCATTCCAGACCTTTAGGCAGCAAACAAAAATTTCAGTTAAACAAAAAGCCGCGGCGACTTGTTTTGCCGGGGCTTTCTTTTTATCTGCTTACTTTAAGGCAGAGCATTAGGAGGACAGAGGATATTTAAGATAAGTAATACGTCATGCGTTGAAGCTGGATGACGGGGTCACTGTAGCTAATCTCCACGCCGGATGGCACGTTGAGATGAATAGGTGCATAGCTCAGGATAGATCGAATCCCGACGGCTACCAGCCGATCGGTAATCTCTTGTGCCTGATTGGCCGAGACAGCAATAATGGCCATCTTGACATCGTTTTCTGAAATGACTTTTTCCAAGTCAGCCACATCTTGCACAACCAGCTCGTCCATTTGCAGGCCGATTTTGTCCGGATCGTTATCAAAAACCCAGGAAATGCGGAAACCGCGACGATGGAAGCCACGATAATGGGCCAACGCATGACCCAAGTAACCCGCACCAACCAGGACAACATCCCATTCTTTGGTAAGATGCAAAATGTCACGTAATTGTTCAATTAGATATTTGATGTGGTAGCCAGTACCCTGCTTGCCAAACTCACCAAAGTGAGACAAATCTTTACGAATCTGGGCCGAGCTGATGCCCAAACGTTTTCCCAGTTCATGGGATGATGTATTGATTTTGCCCTCGTCTTCTGCTAACCGGGTGAGTTCACGCAAGTAGACTGGTAGTCGGCCTATGACAATATCTGGTATTTCCTGTGCCACAGCGTATTGCCTCGAGCTCTCACAGAGAATTATTGAGCATGATTTCTGCAAGTAGAATGTATGAAGAACTGCCTGATAGAGTGATTGCAAAGCTTATTAGTGTAAGTTTTCACAATTTTAATATAAGAAAAATTTCATAGAAACTGAACACCGTTTAAGCTTAAAATTTGGAATGATTTTTCGTTTGGACCTATGCAATTTTAGGGAGTTTCATATAATCTTTAACTGTTTGTTGTAGAGGTTTTGCCCAGATCGTGATCGATCCACAGACCCCTCGAAAAATTATTGAAGGAAAATAAATGCGTAGAGTAGGAATTTTTGTAGGGATTGTTCTTCTGGTAGCAGTTGGTTATTTTGTTATTCGGCAGCAGCAGCTTGAGGCTGAAGAGGCCCAGCTAGAAATTTTACGTCAGGCCGTGGTAGAACGCGGCCAGGTGACGGCCACGGTAAATGCGGTTGGCTCCATCGAACCGGAGGCGTTGGTCTCGCTGACGTTTGGGCTGGGTGGAACCATCCAGCAGGTGAACGTAGTGCGCGGCCAGATGGTGGCTGTGGGAGACGTGCTGGCGACGTTGAACACAGATGAACTGGCGCTGGCAGTGCAGCAGGCTGAGGATGCGCTGCGGATTCAAGAGTTGACGTTGCAGCAGATGCTCGAGGCTGAGCCGTCGGCGGCGACGCTGGCCAGCGCAGAGGCTGATGTGGCGGCGGCAGAGGCCAATTTGGTAGTAGCTGAAGCAAATTTGGCTTCGGCGGAAGCGGCCGTTTTGCAAGCGCAAGCCCAAAAAGCCCAACTATTAGCCGGACCCACGCCAGGCCAGGTGGCGCAGGCAGAGGCGAACCTGGCGTCGGCGCAGCAGGCCCAAAAGAACGCCCAAGAAGCATACGATCAAACCTTGCAATGCTTTACGCCGCCAGATGGTGGCGATGAGGTTTGCCCCGGTTTAGGCGCGCCGGAAGAGGCGGCCCGTGCCGCGCTGCAAAGCGCCAACGCCTCGCTGGCGGCAGCGGAAGCGGCGCTGCAAGATGTGCAAACGAGCGCTCGCCCGGCCGACATCCAGTTGGCCGATGCGGCGATTGTGAATGCAGAGTCAGGTGTGCAGGCGGCGCAGGGCAACGTGCAGGCGGCCGAAGCCAATCTGGCGCGGGCCCAGGCAGCGTATGATCGCCTGCTGGAGCCGCCCAGCGAGAACGAGGTAGCGTTGTTGGAAGCGCAGGTAGCGGCTTCCCAAACGAACCTGGAGCTGGCCGAGCTGCGTTTGGCACAATCGCAGATCGTTGCGCCTATTGCCGGGACGGTAGCCACGGTGCTTATCAACGAGGGGGAGCAAACCTCGCCCGGTGTTCCGGCAATTACAATAGTGAATGAAGAAGCGTTCCACATTACGGTTAGCGTGGATGAGATTGATATTGATGAAATTGCGCTGGGCCAGGAGGTGGAGGTGTCGGTGGATGCGCTGCCGGACATGGCCGTTTCCGGCACCATCAGCGAAATTGCCCCCACATCTGCATCCTCTGGCGGCGTGGTCACCTACCTGGTAACGATCAACATCGACACCGCCCAGTCGGACGCACTACGGCCGGGGATGAGCGCCAGCGCCTCGATTGTGGTGGACGAAGTAGCCAACGTGTTGATTGTGCCCAACTGGGCCATCCGCCTGAACCGGGAAACGGGCGAGGCGTTTGTTAATTTGCTACAGGCGGACGGCACCATCGAGGAAGTGGTGGTGGAGACTGGCCTGCGCAATGAGCAGTTCAGCGAGGTGCTGGCCGGATTAAGCGC
This sequence comes from uncultured Anaerolineaceae bacterium, assembly GCA_937967805.1. The sequence continues at coordinate 15,472 of CALBTC010000113.1, read as the reverse complement.
CGGTAACACCGTCGTGCTGACCAACGACCGCGAAGGGTTCAACCTGTTCGGTTCGGAAGAGTAAGCTCGGCCGAGGACTGGCAGTCCTAAGTAGAATTGTTTTTGAACGCAAACGACGCCCAGGACTGCCAGTCCTGGTCTTGAGAAGGGATTATGAAAGAAAACGGCCGTAACCCAATCATCACCGTCAAAGACCTCACCAAAGTGTACACGATGGGTGAATACAAAGTGCGCGCTCTCGACGGCGTAACGCTCTCTATCGACAAAGGTGAATGTCTCTCAATTATGGGGCCGTCCGGCTCCGGCAAATCGACGATGATGAACATGCTGGGGGCGCTGGACCGGCCTACCAGCGGCACTTATTTTCTAGACGGCACCGACGTGAGCAATCTCACCGAAGATCAGCTGGCTGAAGTACGGAACCGGAAGATTGGCTTTGTCTTCCAGAGTTTTAACCTGCTGTCGCGAACGGCCGCTTTGCAACAGGTCGAGCTTCCCTTAATTTACTCAGGCAGGCGGCAGCGGGCCGAAAAAGCGCGCGAGGCATTGGAAATGGTTGGTCTGGGGGATCGTTTGGATCACAAGCCCAGCGAGCTGTCTGGCGGGCAGCAGCAGCGGGTGGCGATTGCCCGGGCGCTTGTCAACGAACCGGCCATCATCCTGGCCGATGAGCCCACGGGCAACCTGGACAGCAAATCCGGCACGGAAGTGATGCAGATCTTCCAAAAGCTGAACCGGGAGCGGGGCATCACCGTGGTGTTTGTGACGCACGATCCGTGGATTGCCCGCCACACCAACCGGGTGGTGACCCTGGCCGATGGCAAAGTGGTGCGCGATGAAAAGATCGAGGAACCGTTGGTTGCCGGGGAAACGGAACGGCCGTCTGACGCCTTGCTTCAGTAAATAGTGAAAAGTGAAAAGCGACAAGTCCACCAGCTGTCAGCCAGTAGCAAACAAAAACCATGAACCTACTCGAAAGCATCCGTCTCGCCCTCGTTGGGCTGACCGCCAATAAGCTCCGCGCCTTCCTCACCATGTTGGGTATCATCATCGGTGTTGCCGCCGTGATCACCCTCATTTCCGTTGGGCGCGGCGTGGAGGCGGTGGTCATACAGGAATTTCAGGGCCTGGGCAACAATTTGCTCTTTGTTTTTCCCGGTGACATAGACCCGACAGACCCCGGTCCCGCCAGAGCCGGCGGTGCCGGCCTGACGCTGGATGATGCCGAAGCGCTGGCTGACCCCTTTCGCGTGCCGGATTTGCTCGGCGTGGTGCCCAGCTACGACCGGCCCGCCATCGTCACGCGTGGACGACAGGAAGCGCGCACGACGATTTCAGGGACAAACACCCAGTTTCCGCTAGTGCGTAACTTCTACCCGGCGCTGGGCACCTTTTTTACGGAGCAAGACCTGGCCGGCGGCAGTCGCGTGGCCGTGATCGGGCAGTCGGTATACGAGGAGCTGTTTGAGCCGGGTGAATTCCCCATTGGCGAAGATATTCGCATCAACAATGTCAATTTCCGCATCATTGGCCTGATGGAAGAAAAGGGCGGCTCCGGCTTCAACGATCAGGATGACGTGGTTTTGGTGGAGCATTCAACCTCGCCACAGCGCCTTTTTCCGGCGCGTTGTGCCGACGGCGCGCCGCGCGCAAACGTTATTTACGCCCAGGGGCTGAGTGGAGAGCGAGAGGGTGCGCGCATCGTGCAGATGGAGACGGTGCTGCGCGAACAGCATAACATCACCTTCCGCGATGAGGATGATTTTACCATTTTGAGCCAGTCGGAACTGCTGGGAGCATTTGGCGAGATCACCAGCGTGTTGACGATTTTCCTGGGGGTGATTGCCGGGATTTCGCTGCTGGTGGGCGGCATCGGCATCATGAACATCATGCTGGTGAGCGTGACGGAGCGAACGCGAGAGATTGGCCTGCGCAAGGCGGTCGGGGCCAGGTACAAAGATATTTTGACCCAATTTTTAGTAGAAGCGGTGGTAATTGCCAGCGTCGGCGGGTTGATTGGCCTGGGCCTAGGCGCAGTTGGCGCGGCGGTGATTAGCGATCTCTCGCCGCTGCTGGACCCGACGCTGGATTGGAATTCGGTGGCGTTGGCGATTGGCTTTTCGGCCGGGGTCGGGCTCTTTTTTGGGCTGTATCCGGCCACGCGGGCGGCGCGGTTAAACCCAATTGATGCGCTGCGGTATGAGTGATGTCTACTTGTCACTCCCGCGAAGGCGGGAGTCCAGGTGTATGGATTCCCGCCTTCGCGGGAATGACAGTAATGACCGCACTAATTTGGTGGTTAAGTAACAATGATTGTTGAGAATTTGCGTATTGCTTTGACCAGCCTGGGAGCCAATAAATTGCGGGCCTCGTTGACGATGCTGGGCATCATGATTGGCGTGGCGGCGGTGATTACATTGCTTTCTATTGGCGACGGCGTGACGCGCTTTGTGGCCGAGCAGTTTTCTGGCCTGGGCAGCAATCTGGTGTTCATTATCCCCGTGCAGGAGCAGCCGGGGCCGCCGGGCAGCGATCCGCTGATGGAATCGTCGCTGACGCTGCGGGATGGGGAGCTGTTGGCGGATACGGCCGTCATCCCCGGAGCCACCTTTGTTTCACCCACTTTGCTGCGCAATGCCGATTTGCAGTACCGAGGCGAAACGCACTCGCTGCTGCTGCGCGCTTCTACGCCTAACTATGCCCAAACGTTGAACTGGCCGGTGGCCCGCGGCACTTTTTATTCGGATGTGGAATATAACGGCCGTTCTCGCGTCGTTGTGCTCGGTTCAGAAACTGTGGAAAATCTTTTTCCACCTGACATTGATCCGCTGGGCGAGAATATCAAGATCAACGGCCTGAATTTTCAGGTGATTGGCATTTTGGAAACCCAGGGTGCCGGCGCCTTTGGCGGCAGCCAGGATGACATTGCCATTGTGCCGCTGACCACGGCGCAGGAGCGGCTGTTTAACAATCGCAGCCAGCGCACAGGCGCATTTCTGGTGGATGCCATTTTAATACAGGCAGTAGATGAAGCGGCCATCGACGGGGTAATCATTGACGCCTCCGAAGTGCTGCGCCAGTCGCACGACATTAACTTTCGCGATGCCGATGATTTCCAGATTTTGACGCAGCAGGATTTTCTAGATGCGTTTGGCTCGGTGACCAGCGTGTTGACCGTTTTTCTGGGGGCGATTGCTTCGATTTCACTGCTGGTGGGCGGCATTGGCATCATGAACATCATGTTGGTGAGCGTGACGGAGCGCACGCGGGAGATTGGCCTGCGCAAGGCAGTTGGTGCCAGGCGGCTGGACATCCTGGGCCAGTTTTTGACGGAAGCGGTGATGATGTCGCTGCTGGGAGGCAGTCTGGGCATTTTGTTGGGCGTGGCGGGGGCAACGGCCGTTCGCCTGGCCGTCCCTGAATTGGACACCTCCGTCACCTTTAACTCGATTGGCCTGGCGGTGGGATTTTCGGTGGCGGTGGGACTCTTTTTTGGCATCTACCCGGCGTCCCGCGCCGCCTCGCTGAATCCAATTGATGCGCTGCGCTTTGAATAAGGGACAGACTGCCGGTGAATTTGGAGCCCACCATTTCACTCCCTGCCTCCTTCTGGCAAACCGCGTATAATGGAACCCCAATTGGCAACTTTATTCCTGTAATATTTGCGCAACGGCATGACTTTGGCAGCTTCTAAACCAACCGAACCGACATTGGCACCTTTCTTCAACAACCGCTACCAGTTTGTGGGGAAGATGGGCGTTGGCGGCATGGGGGAGGTGTACCGTGCCCTGGACCGGCTGACGGGCGACATGGTGGCCCTGAAGCGGGTGTTGGTGTCAAGCGAACAGCTCCAGTTTGCCTCGCGTGATGATTCCCGCGATGCGCGCATGGCATTGGCAGAAGAGTTTCGTACCTTGGCCTCGCTGCGACATCCGCATATCATCAGCGTGCTGGATTATGGCTTTGACGGGGAGAAACGGCCGTACTTCACCATGGAGCTCCTCTATTTTGCCGCTAACATTGTGGTCGCCTGTGTGGAACGGCCGTTTTCGATCAAGCTCGCCTTTTTGCAGCAAGCCCTGGAAGCGCTGGCTTACCTGCACCAGCGTGGCATCATCCACCGGGATTTAAAGCCGGACAACATGCTGGTAGTGGACGACCAGCTAAAACTGCTCGATTTTGGCCTGGCCGTGGAGCAGAATTATGCCGCCCAACACGCCGCCGACAGCGTGGCCGGCACCATCAATTACATGGCACCGGAGCTGTTTGAGTCCGGCACCGCCAGCGTGACCTCCGATTTGTACGCGCTGGGCACTTTGATGTTCCAGCTTTTTGCCGAACGGCACCCGTTTGCCGGATCATCTGTGCCGCTGCTGATCAGTCAGATTTTAACCAGGTTGCCCGACTTCACGACGTTGCCCATTGCGCCGGCGCTGCAACAGATTGTGGCCCGGCTCATGGCCAAAAATCCGGCAGACCGGTTCCCCTCGGCGCGGGCGGTACTGGCGGCATTTGCCGCCGCCGGTTTTGGCGAGGTACAGACGGAAAGCATCGAAATTCGGGAGAGCTACCTGCGGGCGGCAGCGTTTGTGGGACGCGAGTCCGAGCTGGCCCAGCTTAGCGGCGCGTTAAAGAAGGCGTTGGACGGCCGGGGCAGCGGCTGGCTGCTGGCCGGGGAGAGCGGCGTGGGTAAGTCTCGGCTGCTGGATGAGCTGCGCATCCAGGCGTTGGTGAGCGGGGCGCTGGTGGTGCGCGGCCAGGCCATCTCCGAGGGAGCCAGCCCGTACCAGATGTGGCGGCCGGTTCTGGCTAATCTTGTGTTGCGGACAGAGATTTCACCATTTGAGGCCGGCGTGCTGAAGGGCATCGTGCCTGAGATTGGCAGCTTGCTGGGCTATGATGTAACCGATGCGCCGGAGATTGAAGCCCAGGCCAACTATATCCGCCTGTTGAACGTGATGGCGGCCGTTTTTGAACGACAAACCCATCCCCTGCTGATCATGCTGGAGGATTTGCAGTGGGTGACGGAAGATTTACTGGTGCTGAAGCGGCTGTTGGGCCAAGTGCCGTCGCTGCCGGTCCTGGTAGTGGGCACGTTTCGTGATGATGAACGGCCGCTACTTCCCCAGGAACTGCCCCAGGCCAGCGTGATCAAACTTGACCGGCTGGAAGAAGCGGCCATTGCCGAACTGAGCCGCTCCATGCTGGGCGAAGGTGGCCAGAAGCCGCAAATTGTAAGGCTGCTGCAGCAGCAGAGCGAGGGCAACGTCTTTTTCATCGTGGAGGTGGTGCGCACGCTGGCGGAGGAAATCGGCCATCTGGACCAGATTGGCACGGCGATGCTGCCCATGGGACTTTTCGCCGAAGGGATGCAAAAGGTGATTGAACGGCGGCTGCGCCGGGTACCGGACGAGGCGTTTGATTTGCTGGCGCTGGCGGCTGTGATTGGGCGCGAACTGAACCTGCCACTGCTGCGCCACCTGGCGGGCGGCCAGCCGCTGGAAAGCTGGCTGAATTTGTGTGCGGAGACGGCCGTTCTGGAATTTCAGTACGAGCGGTGGCGCTTTAGCCACGACAAGCTGCGTGAGGCACTGCTGGACAGCCTGGACGCGGCTAAGCTTCCCGTGCTGCACCGGCAGGTGGCAGAAGCGATCGAGCAGTTGTACCCGGATGACGCCGCTTATTACGCCTCGCTGGCTTACCATTGGCAAGAAGCCGGTGACCGGCAAAAAGAGGCCCGTTACAAGATGATGGCCGGCGAGCAGGCGGTGAACAACGGCGCCTACGAGGACGCCATTCGCCTGCTGAGCAGCCTGATCGCGCTGTACCAGGCGGGGCTGCCGGCCACGCCGCTGCAAAAAGCGGTGGCTTATCGCAATTTGGGGATAGCTTATTTCCATTCAGGGCGTTTGGCGGAGGCGAAGGGGTTTTTTAGCACGGCCGTTTCCCTGTTGGGTCGCGCCGTTCCGCAAAAACCACTGGGGCAAGCCGTTGGGCTGCTGGGGCAGATGGTGCGCCAGGTGGGGCATCGCCTGTGGCCGGAGCGGGTGGCTACCGATTCGCCGGCGGCGCGGGAGCGGTATATTGAAATGCTGCGCAGCCTGTCCCAGTTTGGCGAAATGACGGTTTACACCGGCGACATTTTGCTGGGTGCGTTTACTGGACTGTACGGTCTGAACAGCGGCGAGCAGGCCGGTCCCTGCCCGGAACTGGTGCGATCGTACACCGGCTTGGGCTGGATAATTTCTACCCTGGGGCGGGAAAAGCTGGCGCGCCGTTACCTGGAACTGGGGGCGGCTACAGAAGCCGTGGTAGAAAATCCGGTGAGCAGCGCGTTTTATTACGCCACCTCGGCCCTGGCGTTTGGCGGCTGGGGTGAGTGGGAACGGTGCTGGCAGCACAGCCTGCGCGGCGCGGAGCTGGCAGACAGCATCGGCTACTGGCGCATTTTGTCCCAGGCTTACGGCACGATGGCCGAAGTGCAGGCGGTGCGCGGCCAGTTTGAGGCGGCTGCCACCACTCGCGAAGCGGCGCACCGGGCGGGAGAAGCCACCAACAGCAGCAACCAGATCGCCCTGACGCTGGCCTTTCGCGGGGCGGGGCTGGTGCCGTTGGGCCGCTACGCTGAAGCAATGGAGATGGCCTACGCCGCCCTGGCCGTGGAAGAGCCGGTGACGCTAACCCAGTTTGCCGCCTACGACACGCTCATCCGCTGCCAGCTGCGGCTGGGAGACGCAGACGCGCTGCGCCAGACGTTGGACACGTTCTTACCGGATTTTGTCGACGGCCGTATCCTGGTGCACGTCCAATTGGCCCCGGTGGCCAGCCTGACGACGGCCTATCTTTGGCTGTGGGAGCAGGCGACCGATGCAGGCGAGTTGGCTGATTTGCAAGTGGGCGCGGCGGCAGGGTTGAAGAAGCTGGCCGGCTACAGCAAGACGTTTCCCATCGGACGGCCGTCTTTGCAGATTTGCACCGCGTGGCAGGCGTTTTTGCAGGGCCAGCGGGATGCGGCGATTGGGGAAATGGAAACGGCCGTGCAGCTTGCGGAGCAGTTTGAGACGCCGTATGAGGCGGCGCAGGCACGGTACCATGCCGGCCGGTTTGTGGGGGGAGAAAAGGGGAGGAAGCTGTTGGAAACGGCCGTGGCCACCTTCACCGAATTTGGCCTGGCCTGGGAAGCGGAGCAGGCGCAGCAAGAGCTTCAACAAATGTAAGCGATTTTGTCATGCCTTATTTTGCACAAAGAACATATAAAACTGCGACGTTGATTGAAAGCCGGTTTCCGGCTCCTTGTAGGTGTAGTCGATGTGTTGCGCCGCTAAAATTGGCCAGCGTGGGCAGTTGTTGGCGAAAAATTGCTTAAGCTGTCGCTCCTTGGCTCTCGATTGATGAATGAACAGGCATATCAGGCCGTCACAGTTTAGCCGGGCGGTCAGCGTTTGCAGCAGTGCCAGCTCTTTTTGCAAATCCTTCTTTTGGAAGTGCAAAATTGAATCCAGCACGATAACGTCATAGAGCTGGTTGAATTCGTAGCTGAAAAAATCGGCGACGATGCCGGTGAGTTTCAACTGGCGTGTTTTGGCGGCTGCCAACATCTGGCTGATACCTAACTGGGAGGCGTCGATGCCGGTGACCTCATAGCCCAGCTCGGCCAAAAAGAGGGCGTCGCGCCCCTGGCCGCAGCCCACATCCAGCACCGTTCCTTTTGGTTCCCACGCGTCCATAAACGCGACAAATTCGGGGTATGGCTGCCCAAATAAATTCTCCTGCCGGTAATGTTTATCGTATATGCTCATTTGATGCCAAACTGATTTCTCTAACCTATCTCAAAAGTCTCTGTGCCCTCTGTGGCAAGATCTAAACCACGCCGGGGTAGAACCAGCCGTGGTAATCAAACGGAATGCGGAAGTTGAGGTCGCCGCGGGCCATCTGGGTAAACGATTGACCGTCCAGCACCAGCAGGTAAGATGAATCTGTGTCGGCGTCGTAAACGTTGGCCAGAACGACGCCGTCGTCTTCGGCGGTGCCGTTGGGGTTGGGCACAAAGACGGGTTCGCTGGGGTATTGTAGGGGTTGGTGCCAGACGGCCGTTTCCCCGGAGATTACGTCAATTTTCACCAACTGATTGGGGAAGTCCGGTAAATCCTCGTACAGGCTGACGCCGTAGGCGTAGCGGTACGGCTGCGTGTTATAGCTGTAGTTGATGCGCGGCAGCTCCATATTGATATCCGCCAGCGGCTCAAAGTCGATGCGGCTGCGCCGCCGACCCAGCGGAATGCGGTAGCGGCGCGCCTGGGCCGGCGTATGCGGGATGTGGGTATCGGAGCGCAGCCGGTCCAGGAAGAAGTCGTATAGTACAGAAGCATCGGGATAGGCTGCCAGGTCCATGAAGATTTCACCATTCTGCTCGTAAGCGTTGAGCTGGTGAAAGACAAAAAACGCGTCGCTCTCTGCCTGAGTCACTACCGCGCCGCTGTTGCGGTCGATCACCTGGAACAGGGTGGGCTGGTCGCTGTGCCAGACGAAGTTTTCCATAAACGGCTTGTTGCCAAAGGCAAGTTCGAAAAAGCCACGGGCGTATCCCGGCAGCTTTAACGGCTGTTCGGCCAAAATGACGTAATTTTCCGTCAGGGCAAAGCTGTGCATGTAGGCGGGCGACGTGACCGGTACGCGGCTCACCTGCTGGTAGGCTTGCCCGCGCACGTTAAACACCTCGTAATAGTTGAACAGGCTGATTTTGAGCATGTAGTTGACGATCAAATTGCCTTTGTTGGGGTCAATTTGCGGATGGGCTGTCTGCATCGTGGCGTTAATTTTGCGGTCGTATTCGTATTTGGCCACCGTCTGCAGGCTGATGGGATCGATCTGGTACATATGCGGCAGCTCGGTCATGATCACAATCGTGCCCTGGTCATCCACTGTCTGGATGTTGCAGTTGTCGGTCACATCGTTGATGAACAGCGCCTTAATTTTGTCCCAGAAGGTGCGTTTTGGGTCCACAAACACGCCGCGATAATTCAGCACGCCCGTAGCGTTATCCTTGATGTAAGCCTGGCTTTGCAGGAACCGGTTTTGGAAGGAGAGACGGCCGTTGTTAAACGTGTAGCGGTGCGGCATGCTCAGACCATCGAACCAATGTTTGTAAGAGGCGTGGATCTGCTCAAACTGGCCAGGCCCACAGCGAATCAGCGTGCCGCTGAGCCAGTTGGGCAGCGTGCCGCTAACGGGTACGTCGGGCAGGTGAACTTCGGCTTTTTGGGTAACAAAATTTTGCTTGAAGTGATTGGTCATGGGTTACCTGCCTTTTTCTTCACCGCGGAGACGCGGAGGGCGCAGAGGATAGTCGGTTGGTTGTCGACTGTTTTGGGTGAATTGGGCAATCATACAGCACGATGGGCAATTGGTCTAACGAAAGTGCCTGTTGCTTTGTTTCTCACTATAATCGGCGCAACGAGGAAGGATTTGCATATGCATGTAGCCATCAACGCCGCATTTTGGAACCGGCCCAACACGGGCAGCGGGCAGTACACGCGCCAGCTTGTTTACCATCTCAATCGATTGGTGACTGACCTACGGATCACGCTCATCTACCCGCAGGTGGCGGGGCAGCCGGAGCCGGAAGCGGTGCCGCCCAGCGTGCAGGTGAAGCGGGTGCCGGTGCATCCGGGCAACCTGGGCAAGGTGTGGTTTGAGCAGCGGCTTTTCCCCCGTGCCTGCCGCGACGTGGGGGCGACGGTGGCCCACGTGCCATACTGGGGCGGACCGCTGCAATCCCCGGTGCCGCTGGTGGTGACGGTGCATGATTTGACCACGCTGCTGGTGCCTGAGTATCGACGACCGTTCCGCGCCCGTCTCTACAATGCCCTCGTCTCCGCTTCTGCCCGCGGTGCCAGCCGCATCATCACCGATTCCGAGGCCAGCAAGCAAGACATCATCACCCATTTGCACATCCCCGCCGACAAAATTGAGCGTATCTACCTGGCGGCCAGCGCGCAGTTTAGCCGGCAAGACAGCGGCCTGATGGAGATGGCCGTGCTGCGTAAATATGATCTGCCCGATTTTTACGTGCTTTATTTAGGTGGGTATGAACTGCACAAAAACGTTATGACGCTGCTGCTGGCCTGGACTTACGTAGGCCAGGCGTTGGGCGAGGATTATCCGCTGGTGCTGGCGGGCCGCAGGCCAACCCAGGCGTCAGACAACTATCCCGACTATGATTGGTACATTGAGCAGCTGCGTATTGGGGAGTACGTGCGCTGGATTGGCTACGTCGATGAAGAAGACAAGCCGGTGCTGTACCGTAACGCCGAAACGTTTGTTTTCCCCAGCCGGCAGGAAGGGTTTGGCCTGGGGGTGCTCGAGGCGATGGCCTCCGGCACGCCGGTGGTGACCACCAACGCCTCCTCTTTGCCGGAAGTGGTGGGTGATGCTGGCTTTACCGTTGATCCGGATGATGCCCGCGGTATGGCCGGGGCGATTATCTCCACCATTATTCAGGACAATTTGCGGGCCGAACTGCGCCAGAAGGGAGAGCAGCAGGCGGCCAACTTCTCCTGGGAAAAGACGGCGACGGAAACGCTGTTGGTTTATGATACGGCCGTTTCGGGCGGTAATTGGTGAGCAGTTATCCGTAATCGGTAAACGGTAAGAAAAATACCGATTACCGTTCACCGATTACCGTACGCAAAGCGGTTGCGCAGCAACATTACGGGGCAGGTGTTGGCTCTCCCAACTGAATGGAATTGACAATATCGGCCATCAGTTGGCCGTATTGGTTGTTTTGATCGGCATCGTGCACGGCGGCGACAACGGCCGTTTGGTTCACCGATAAGTTTTCAATCACCACGTAGCGCAAAATAATCTCGTTGCTCTGAGCGTCCGTTCCGCGCAGCACCGTTTGCACCGCGGGTTGGGTATTGATGACGATGTTCTCAATCTCTTGAATAACTTCGGCTCCGTCTTGATCGCGGAACTGGCGAACGGCCGTATCCAGAACCTCCGTCGCATTAGCTGCACCGGTAAAGAGAGAGGGCGTCACCGCAATGTTTAACCGTGCGCCATCCGTCACGCAGCTAGCCAGCAGCAGGGATTCATCCGAGGCAATCGTAATTGAATCAGCATCATCGGTGACGACCCAATTTTCAGGTAACAAAAAGGTGACGGGGTAGTTGGGACTGGTGTAAGATACCAGTTCGCCGCCCGTCTCGCCATCTGAACGACAGGCCAGCAAAAACAGGGGAATCATCAAAATAAGAACCAAACGCTTCATTCAAACAATCTCCTTCAGGTTGGTCAAGTTTTTAAACTTGACCTACGATAGCGGTATCCCAAACAGGATGCCAGCCTAAGCTGACCAAACCCATTAAGCAGTTTTGGCGATCTTTTCACCGAAACAGGTTGCGATCCCTTCCTGGGGCATGTAAAATCCGCCGAATTTTGAAGCCAAAATGCTTCGCAGAAAACTGGAGTTTTATGAGCGTTCATCATCAATTAGCGGCCGTTTTGCAAGAAGCGTTACTGGCAGCCCAGGTTGCCGGGGCATTGCCCGCCTTCGATCCGCCAGAAGTTATTATTGAACGGCCGCGTGAGGTCTCCTTTGGCGATTATGCCTCACCCACGCCGCTCAAGCTGGCGCGGGATGCCCGCATGGCTCCCATCAAAATTGCTCAGGCGATAGTGGATCATCTACCGGCCACCGATTACATTCAAGAGGTTACCGTGGCACCGCCCGGCTTCATCAACATTCGCCTCACAAAAGAGCGATTGCAGCAGGTGCTGGTAGAGGTGTTGGCTGAGGGGGAGGAATACGGCCGTCTCCACATCGGCGACGGGCAAAAAGCGCAAATTGAGTGCGTCAGCGCCAATCCGACGGGGCCGATTCATATCGGCCGTACCCGTGGTGGGGTGATGGGCGACACCTTAGCCCGCGCCATGCGCCTGGCCGGCTACCAGGTTGTCCTTGAATATTACTACAACGACGCCGGCCGGCAGATTACCCTGCTGGGTGAGTCCACCAAAATCCGCTACCTGCAGCTGTTGGGGCAGGATGTGAAACTTGCAGAAGAGCATTACAAGGGCGACTATATTTCCGACATTGCTCGTGAACTACAGGCCGCCCATGGTGGCGCTTTGCAGGACCAGCCCGCCGAATATTTTGGCACGTATGCCAAAGACCAGATTGCCAAAAGCCAAAAGGAAACCCTGCGCCGCATCAACATCGTCTTCGACGTCTACTACAATGAGCAAAGCCTGTATGAAACCGGGCGCGTCTGGGAAGCGCTGGAAACGCTGCAAGAAAAAGGGTACGTCTACGAAAAAGACGGTGCCCAATGGTTTAAAACCACTGAATTTGGCGACGACAAAGATCGCGTTTTGGTCAAATCAACGGGCGAGCCCACCTACCGCATGCCCGACATCGCCTACCATTGGGACAAAGCCCAGCGTGGCTTTGACCTCGTGGTAGATTTCTTTGGTCCCGACCATCATGCTACGGCACCGCAGGTGCTCATGGGCGTACAGGCGCTTGGCTACCCCACCGACTTTGTGCGCACCGTCCTGCACCAAATTATCAGCATCATTAAAGACGGCCAGGAAATGAAAATGAGCACCCGGGCCGGTACATTTGTGGCGCTGGATGATGTGCTGGATGAGGTGGGTCCGGATCCGATCCGCTACTTTATGATTTCCCGTTCCGGCAACAGTCCCATCGAGTTTGATCTCAACCTGGCGCTGGAAAGATCGGATAAAAATCCGGTTTACTACATACAAAATGCGCACGTGCGCTGCGCCGGCATCTTCCGCAAATGGGCCGAGGCCGGTGGTGCACCAGACGCCGATGCCGGTGCTGATCTCGGCTTGCTCACCCATGAAAATGAGCTGGCCTTCATGCGCAAAGCGCTGGAGCTGCCCGAAGTGATTGAACTGATGGTGCTTAATTCTGAGCCGCATCATATCGCTTTTTACGCATACGAATTGGCCGCTGCCTTTCATCCCGCCTATGAAACCTGCCGTGTCCTAAATGAGGATGTGCCAGAACCGCTGCGCCATGCTCGCTTGCGTTTTTATCGGGCCGCCAAGCAGCTCTTTGCTCATGTGCTTGGTCTCATGGGGATGAGCGCGCCAGAAGTTATGTAAACTAAAAACCTCGCAGTATACAAGTAAAGGAAAGTTAATGGCCATAAAACCAGACAGCTGGATTCGCCGCATGGCACAAGAGCATAAAATGATCGAACCGTTTGTTGATGGGCAGGTGCGCGATGGCGTGATCTCTTACGGGTTGTCCTCATACGGGTACGACATACGGGTCACAAATGAGTTCAAGATTTTTACCAATGTGCATTCGGCCGTGGTGGACCCCAAACATTTTGATCCGCAATCATTTGTGGATTTTAAAGGGGATGTGTGTGTAATTCCGCCGAACTCTTTTGTGTTGGCCCAAACGGTTGAATATTTTCGCATTCCACGTGATGTGTTGACCGTTTGTCTGGGGAAATCAACTTATGCTCGGTGTGGTTTGATAGTGAATGTCACCCCCTTTGAACCGGAGTGGGAAGGGTTTGTGACGTTGGAAATTTCTAACACCACACCGCTGCCGGCGCGCGTGTATGCCAACGAGGGCATTGCCCAGGTATTGTTTTTCCAATCAGATGAAATTTGTGAAACGTCTTATGCGGATCGCAAGGGGAAGTATCAGAAGCAGCAAAGTATTGTTTTGCCGCGAATTTAGTTTTGCTTGTTGGGGAACAACCGTTATAATTCGGGTCTTCCCTGATGTAGGGCGCTTAGCTCAGTTGGTTAGAGCACTTCGTTTACACCGAAGGGGTCGGGGGTTCGAGTCCCTCAGCGCCCATTTCTCCCTTGTTATCCATCTACATTTTGCTATAATCCCGTTTGTGACAAAAAGCACACAAAAACTGCGATGACCCCTTCTGTTTTTTGGGTAAAATTGCAACAACTAACAACTATTTCGCTGGAAGAAACAACTTCGTGAAGATCATTTAGTAGGAGAAAAGCCTCATGGCAGACGTAGCCGTAAGTGCCGAAGCAAAAGGCGGCAATATCTCAAGACGCGAATTTTTGTATTATATTTGGGGTGCTTCTATTGCGCTCTATGCTGCTCAGTTTTCAGGCTTGTTGATTTGGTTTTTGTTGCCTCGTTTTCGTGAAGGTGAGTTTGGTGGCCGGTTTGTCATTCCTATTGAGCAACTGCCTGAAGTGAATGCGGAACCTGCCAATGTGCCGGCCGGGCGTTTCTGGCTGGTGAATTTGGACACCACGCAACCGAATGAACTGATGAAGAAAGCGCCTGATGAAACTGAAGAGATTGTTGGTGTGGCTGCCATTTACAAGGTGTGTACACATCTGGGCTGTATTTATGCCTGGACCGAAGCCAACAACCGGTTTGAATGCCCCTGTCATGGTTCGAAGTATCGGTTAGACGGCCGTCGCATTGAATCCCCTGCCCCCCGAACCCTGGATCGCTTTCGCATGGAATTTTTAGATGCCGAGAGAAACCCCATTCCCGATACGCTTTCTGAAGAAGTAAACGACTTTTACGCCCCGGTGCCCATACCGGGCAATGCTGCTTTCATTAGCGTCGATACGGGTGATCGGAAAATGGGCCCAGAGCAGCAGTTAATTTGCAGCTTTACCAACGAATGCCCATAGGGTTTGCTTATTTTAACTTTGGACTTTGATAGAAGAGCAAACCTTGGGGTTGCGTTTTCTTGAATTAGACTACATTTGAACGCATCCTTAGCAGAGAAAAGAGGAATAAGGAGTTAGAGAATGGCTACCTTTTTTGAACAAGTTAGCGAGATGGGGGTCAAGCAAGCCGTCGTCACCAAAGCAGACGAGGTGGTTGAGCGGCTGACTGCCGGTATGAACATCAGTGACATTCGTAGTGCCTTACGAGGTGATGAGCCACGCCGTCCTAATCCCCGCCTACGCCCCCATGCAGATGGTTTCTGGTTCCATATCCGGCCCAGCTTTTACCACACAGAAGTAACCCATATTTATCCTACATTCCGTCTAGGCTGGCTTTCTACCTTTATGTTCGTATGGGAAACCATCACCGGCATTATTTTAATGGTGTTCTACACACCAAGTCCGCTGGTAGCCTACGACAATATGTGGAACATTTTGGGCAATGTGCCCCTTGGCCAGCTCATGCGCAATATGCATCGGCTGGGTGCCGAGGTGATGGTCCTGGTGGTGGCCCTGCACATGCTTAGGACGTTTATAACCGGCAGCTACAAGAAGCCGCGCCAGTTTACCTGGGCGACCGGCGTCATTTTGCTTACATTAACTGCTTTACTGAGCTTCTCCGGCTATTTGCTGCCCTGGGATCAGCTAGCTTATTGGGCGTTAACTGTGTTCCTCTCTGGTGCCGATGCGGCTCCGGCTCCTGCCGAGTTTAATGCCAACGTGCTCCTGATTTTGCAAGGGGCTCCTTCGTTGGGTGCAGGTG
>CALBTC010000112.1 GCA_937967805.1 uncultured Anaerolineaceae bacterium | reverse complement strand
TTTGAAAACCAGTCAGGGGGTGGCGGTTTACTTTCCGAGGAACGGCCGTTTCTACAACGACGGTTACGGCGCAACCTCCAAACTCACCGCCTGGAACAATTTCTTGCAGGATTACCACGCCGTCAGCCTGGCTGAACTGCCGCCGCCGCAGGTGAACCTGAGCAGCGCCCAGGCCCCGGTCGCCGGGCTGCAAAACCCGGCCTTCATCAACTTCCAGGTGATTGGCCGCGACGTGGAGAACGTGGCCCTCATTGCCGGACGCTATCTGGAAGACGGCCGTCAGCTCCTGCTGGAGTACGACCATCTCAACCCGGAACCCACCACCATGCCCGACGGCAGCGAGCTTGTGGAATGGCGCGACGGCGTGCATGACGACTTTTTCGTCTGGGACACGGAAGTCACGTACCTGTATGACAGCTTCGACAACGGGGAGTTTGTGGTGATGTGGCCCACCGAGCCTGGCAGCACCCTGTTCACCGTCCAGGGCCGCTACCGCCGCGCCGACAGCGACTTTTACGCCGACGCCAACCTTGTCTTCGACCACCGTACGGCCAGCCTGACGCGCGTCTGGACGGTCCAGTCGGACCAGAGCGGTGCCCCCGCCGAACTGCTGCCCCAGCCCGGCGACGAGTTCCAGCTCTACACCCTCTTCTATGCGGACGGCGAATTCCAGCGCGAACCGGCCACCAGCCTCTTTTTCGACGACATCCGGGAGCTCTATTTTGAGTGGCGACCCCTGCCCGACGGCCGGCACTTTTTTGGCTTTCAGGCGGAAAACGTGGCGGGGGAAACGGCCGTCTCCTTCATCGACCTCACCGTGGACAACAGCGTCATCACCCCCGGCTACGAAGCGTACCTGGACCCCTACCTCGGCTTCCAATTTTTGTACCCCGAAGCGTGGTTCCATCCCCGCTACGAAGACACGCTGCTCTACACCAGCCAGCGGCAGGGCAATACCCAGTTCCAGGTGACGATTTATCCCAATGTGGATGAAGCGGTCACGCCGGAAACGCTCAAAACGCAAACCTTGCAGCAGTTTGGCGCGGTAGATATCCTGTTTGAAAATGAGGTGCTGGTGGCCGGACTGCCCGGCCTGCGCACCGCCTACGGTTACAACAAGCCGGAAGACGGCGAGCATACCGGCATCTTCCTCACCTTTGTCCACAACGGCACCGGCTTTGTGGTGGACGTGGACGGCCTCTCCAGCGACGAGGCCACCACCCAGGCGGTGGTGCAAACCATCGCCGATAGCTGGCGCTACCGTGACGTGGGCATTGGCCTCCAGCCGGGCCGCTGGCCCATTGCCACGCTGGACGGCTTTACGGTGGCCCAGCCCGCTACGTTTGCTTACCAGCGGGTGGGCAGTTGGGAATGGTTTGGCGCGGGGGCCACCACTTTCGTCGCCCTGCGCACCGAGCCGACGACGCTGGACACGCACGGCGTGGTCACCACCCTGGCCCGGGACGCGGGCGCGGACGTGGAAAACTTCGAGGTGGGCGAGCCGTACCGGTTCCCGCTGACGGGCCAAGTCTGGCTGCGCGTCGATTTTAGCTACGATGACCCGGAAGAAGGCACCATCTGGGGCTTTTTAATGGCCCGCGTTGAGGAAGGCCAGGACATCGTCGCCTGGGCCGAAGCGCCGTCGGACCGGTACAATCAGTTGGAAACGGCCGTCTTCCTCACCATGATCGCCGACCTGGCCCTGCGCTAGAACCCCCACTTGTCATTCCGAACGAAGTGAGGAATCTTTCTACTGGCCAAGATGGAAGATTCCTCGGGGGACCTCGGAATGACAATTGGGTCGTGTTGTGTTCAATTGAACTTGCTGTGTTGGATTTTTTTCAGGCAACGGCCGTTGCCCCACCACGCCGATTATCACCGGCAGCGACGAGACGGCCGTTTTCCGTGCGCGAAACGGAGTGTGCCCCGCCAAAATAAATGCTGCGTACCGGCCAGCGGTTGACCGGATAGCCCATCCCCTCCAGTTGGGCCACCGCCTCCGGATCAAAACCGGCTTCACACTGCAACGCACCGTTTTCTACATGCACCCGCGCCGTGTTGACGGCATCGTCCAGCGTCATGCGGTAATCCAGCAGGTTACTCAATACCTGCATGATGGCGCTGCGAATGCGGATGCTGCCGCCGCTGCCCAGGACCAATCGCGTCTGCCCATTTTTTAGCACAATCACCGGCGTCATCATCGTGGGGATGCGCTGTCCGGCGGGGCGGCTGTGGAAACCGTTGGGGTGCAAATCGGCCTCGCCCATCATGTTGTTGGGGATAAAGCCGGTGCCCGGCACCACGTACCCTGCTGACTCCCCGGCGGTTGTTGTGAGGCTGACGGCCAGCCCGTCGCCATCGACCACGCTAAGGTGGCTGGTGTTGTTGGGCGCAGGCGGCTCGGCCACAAAGCGTGAGGCACGCCGGCTGTTCAGCGCATCGCGCACTTCGGTTACATACTGTTGCACAAATGCGTCGTCCAAAAAACGGCCGATCGCCCCATCAACCGGCAGCGCCTCGCTCAACTCTTCCCAAAACGGCCGTGCCCGATTGGTGGCCACCATGATTTCGTACAGCAGTTGCAGGTGGCCGGCGGAGCCGTGCGGCCGTTTCTGCATATCAAAATGGGATAGCAACTTGAGGGTAAATGCCGTCAGCACGCCGCCGGTGGAGCAGGGCGGCGGCAGCAAAATTTCGCAGTCGCGATAGGGCAGACGGATGGAGGATAGTTTATGCACTTTGTAGCCGGCCAGGTCGTCAGCGGTGAGCAGGCCGCCATGTTTTAGCTGATCGCGCAGCAGCGCCTGGGCCAGCGCGCCGCTGCGGGCGTACTCTGCCCCTTCGCGGGCCAACGTTTGTAGGGTTTGGTACAAATCGGGAATGTAAACTGTGTCATCGGCTTGAATCATACGGCCGTTCGGCGAAAAAATAGTGCGCATGTCGGCGGTGTGCGTGTAAAGCGGTTGGAGCAGGGTGCAGGTGTCGGCCTGGAATTTGGCAATGGGCAGGCCGTCTTTGGCCAGTTTGAGAGCCGGTTGCAGCAGTTGGCCCAGGGGAAGACGGCCGTAATCGGCGGCCATCTGGCACAGCCCGACAATGTTGCCCGGCACGGCGACGGAGGCCCGCCCCAGGTAAAACTCCTGCGTTGTGGCGCCAAAATCAATGGTGACCCGGTGGAAGTCGAGCGGCTGAGGCGGACGGCCGTTTATGCCAGGGGTGTTGCTGAAAAAATCGTAAACGAGAGAACGGCCGTTTTGCGGATCGTACAGGTGAGCAATGCCGCTGCCGCCCAGATGCACCACGCCCACTTCGGCAATAAAAGAGGCAAACGCAGCGGCAACGGCCGCATCGACGGCATTACCGCCAGCCTGCAAAATTTGTTGTCCGGCAACGGCCGTTGCTTCATCCCCGGCAGCAATCACTCCTCGCATGAATTGAAACTCCTTAGATTAATTTTTAACGCAGAGGCGCGGAGGCGCAGAGAGAACGGTTTCAGATTATTGAGCCGGAAACCGTTTTTAGCACTCTGGCTTGCGTTATCATTGTTTTGGGTGCATAGTTTACACGATTTTTGGGGCATGGACCTGCCAGAGAGAAGATGGGTAAAGAGGTGTTTTGTGGGTGTCGCCGAAACTATCACGCTAACTGATTTTGAGTTGACAAGATTTTTCTTTGCCATAGTGGTGCTTTTAGTGTTTGCTCATTCTCTTGGTTACCTTTTTCACAGATACAAGTTGCCTCGGGTGATTGGTGAAATATTGGGCGGACTTATGCTGGGGCCTTCTGTGCTAGGTTATATTGCTCCCGGCATTCACAATTGGCTGTTTAATGCTTACGAGGGTGAAGGCAGACTAATTTCAATCATTTACTGGTTCGGCTTAGTTTTATTGATGTTTATTTCTGGTTTTGAGATGCAGAAAACCTTCAATCGCGGCGACAGGAAAATTTTAGTTGCACTCATCCTCGGCGCAACGGTTATTCCTTTAATCGCCGGATGGATTGCCCCCTCAATTTATGATTTCTCCCCTTACATTGGGGTAAAAAATAACATGCTGGCGCTACAAATTGTCATTGCTGTCGCCGTCGCTGTTACCTCCATTCCGGTTATCTCTAAAATTTTTATTGACTTAAAAATCATTAACACCCGCTTTGCCAAAATTGTTCTAACGACGGCTACCGTTCAGGATGTTCTTTTGTGGATTGCCCTGGCCATTGCCACGGGTCTGGTCAGTACAGTTGCCGTTTCCGTCTCAAGCATCATTTCTACAACCTTAATCACGATTTTATTTTTTGGATTGACCCTTTTTGCCATGCCGCAGCTCATAAAGCTGGTGAACAATCTAAGATACAATCTTTTGATTAAATCCTCTGTTTCTGGATATGTGCTGTTTATCTGTTTCCTTTTTTCGGCCATCGCCAGCATTCTCAATGTCAATATTGTGTTTGGTGCTTTTCTAGCTGGCATTGTTATTGGGCTTATGCCTGACAAAACGTTTGAGAAGGAAAAGAAGCATATAAAAGAAATCTCACTGGCATTTTTTATCCCGATCTATTTTGCGATTGTTGGCTTGAAAATAGATTTGATTCATCATTTTGATTTCAGGTTCTTTCTCGGTTTTTTGCTGTTTTCAACACTGTTTGAGACGTTAGGTACATTGTTAGCCGCCAAGCTGATCAGAATAGACAATTTGTCGAGTTTTAATTTTGCCGTTGCCATGAATACAAGAGGCGGACCGGGCATTGTTCTGGCTACCATTGCATTTGATCTGGGAATTATTAACCAGACCTTCTTCGTAACGCTTGTATTGATTGCAATTATCACGTCCTTGATGGCAGGATATTGGTTTAGATATGTATTGGCGAGGAGATGGCCCCTTTTGTCAGAAGAAAGTGTGGAAATTCCCCGTTAATATGTCAGACTCTCGCTATCAAGAAGAAAAGATTGTGAGCAATGTTTTTTTAACTTGTTTACGGCCGATTTTCCCTGAAGCCGTTAGCGGAAGTTGCTCCACCAACTGGATGTACCGGGGAATTTTGTAGCCGGCCAGATGTTGGCGGCAAAAAGTGATGAGATCATCGGGGGAGACGGTCTCGTCTTTTGCCACCTGCACCATCGCCACCACCCGCTGCCCCCATTCTGCATCGGGAATGCCCACGACACACGCTTCGGTTACGGCCGTATGCCCTCTCAACACTGCCTCCACTTCCGCCGGGTACACGTTCTCCCCGCCGCTCACAATCAAATCGCTGCGCCGCTGCACAATCCAGAGGTCGCCGTCGGCATCCAGGTAGCCCAAATCGCCGGTGTGAATAGAAGGATTAACCGCGGAGAGCGCGGAGGACGCGGAGTTTTTCTTTTCCCTGTGTTCTCCGCGGTGAATTTTTTTATCAAAATAACCGGCCATCACCGTTGGTCCCGTCACCACAATTTCGCCAATTTCGTTGGACGGCCGTTCCACCCCTTCCTCATCCACAATTTTGACGCCGGTAAACAGCAGCGGTTTGCCCACGCTGCCCGGCTTGCGCGCGGCGGCGGCGGGCAGCATGGTGGCTACCTGGGAGGCGGCTTCGGTGAGGCCGTAGGTTGGCGCCACCAGAGGTGGCGAATGGTTAATGGTTAATGGTAAATTGTTAATGGTTAATGATTCATCACTGGCTACTGAAGACTGATCACTGATTACTGAATACAGATTACCGTTCACCGATCGTGGCAGCGCATTGGCCCGCTGCACCAGCTCCGGCGTGGCGGCGGCACCGCCGAGGAGGATGAGGCGCAGGCTGGCGGGCCAGGAGGTGCGGCTTGGCAGCAGGCGGTGCAGCATCGTGGGCACCAGGGAGATGAGGGTGATGGGGTTTGTGTCGAGATCATGGTTGATGGCTGGCAGGTCAAAGCGGGGGTGGAGGGAAACGGCCGTGCCGTACAAGGCGCTGCGAAACAGGACAGCCAGCCCGCCCACATGGTACAGGGGCAGGATGCTCAGCCAGATGTCGTTTGGGTCAATTCCCAGCCGGTAGGCCGAGGCAGTGGCGCTCCAAAAATGGTTGGCGAAAGTGAGCAGCACACCCTTGGGCCTGCCGGACGTGCCGGAGGTGAAAACGACAGATTGATAATGGTTAATATTAAATGGTAAATGGTTAATGGTTAATGGGGTAGCTTGCAGCCACGATTCATTAACCCTTAGTAATTTACAATTAACAATTAACCATTCTTCGGTGCTCTCGGCAGAATCCTCACCAACCAGCAGCAATTTGACCCCGACGTGTTCCAGCTGCCAGCGCAGTTCGGCGGGGGTGAGGCGGGTGTTGAGGGGGACAAGAATGGCACCGAGCCGGGCCAGGGCGTGGACCAGGCAGACGTACGGCAGACCGTTGGGCAGCAGGACAGCGACAAAATCGCCTGGCTGTATGCCTTCGCGCATTAATCTGGTGCAGACAGCGTTGACCAACTGGTTGAGCTCAGCGTAGGTCCAGCGCTGCTCACCGATGATGAGGGCCAGTTTTTGTGGAGAAACGGTTGCTTGTTCGTGTAGCCAATCGCGCATAATGGTTAATAGTAAATTGTAAATGGTTAATTGTTAATGGGCTGTTCAATTACCCAATTGCTCAATTACTCCTTCAATTTCGTCAGGACGACCTTGTTAATTTTTCTGCGGATGGCCTCATCTTGCTGGTTGTTGGTGTGGACGGCGATGACGCGGGGGACGGGGTCCTGCACGCTGGCAGTGAAGGCGGTGCGGAAGGCGTCGCGGCTGTCGGCACGGACGTACTCCAGGCCAAACATGCGGCAGACCGGCTCAAAATCGAGGCCGTGGGGGGTGAGGAACAGCTCGGTGAAGGGCGGCTCGATTTGGGCAATGGGCAGCCGGTTGAAGATACTGCCGCCGTCGTTGTGCAGCAGCACAATTGTGATGTTTTGATTTAACCGCAGAGACGGGGAGGACGCGGCGTTTTTTTGTTTTTTCTCTGCGTCTCTGCGCCTCTGCGTTAATTCTTTTATCAAATGCAGACTGTTGATGTCGTGGAAGAAGGTGATGTCGCCCACCACGGCAACCAGCGGCTGGCCGCTGGCGGCGTACATCCCCAGGGCGGTGGCCAGGTTGCCGTCGATGCCGCTGGCGCCCCGGTTGGCGTAGGCGTTGAGCTGCTTGGGCAGGGCACGGCCGTATTGGTCCAGATGCCGAATTGGGGAGCTGTTACCCATAAACAGGATGCTGTCTTCTGGAATCAGCTCTACCACATCGGCCACAATCGCGCCGTCGAACAGCTTGTCGGCCAGGGCGGTTTGCAAGGCAGATTGGGTGGCTTGCTCGGTTTGGATGACTGTGTTAATCCAGGCGGTATTGTCCCGCTGCGGTAATATTTGGCTGAGTTGTTGGCAAACGGCCGTTTCATTCAACTGCAAAAAGTGGGTTGTGCGATGACTATCATCAGTCCACACGCCGTTTTCGCGAATGTGCAGCCGCACAGCCGGGCGGATTTTATCCAGGTAGGCGTTGAGCCATTTGCTGGTCGGCACCGCGCCAAAGCGCACAATCATCTCCGGCTCCGGCCAGCCCGGATCGTTCTGCAGAAAGGTCTCATAGTCGCTGATGATGAAATTATCCGCAGATTGGCGAACCATGTTCACTGCAGATTTTTTCTTTGCGCTCTCTGCGTCTTTGCGGTTAAAAAATCGAACGCCGGAAACAGGATCGACCAAAATGGGGTAGCCGGTATGCCGTGCCAGGGCGGTAACCGCTTGTGGAAAATCGCCGCCGGGGCAGCGCGGTCCACAGACAATGAGGCCGTGGCGGTGTTGGCTGAATACAGCCGTGAGCCATTCAAGCTGATCAGATGTAGGAAGCAGGGTGCCGTGTTCAAAATTGTGAATTGTGAGATTGTGGGCAACCTCTGGTTGCTTGTGAATTGTGAATGACTTCTCGCTTTTCACTTGCCACTTTTCACTCACTTCTGGCTCCAGCGGCTTGCGAAACGGAAAATTAACGTGCACCGGCCCTTTGCGCAGGCCATTGGCGGTGGCGGTGGCGCGAACGGCCGTTGTCTGCACATGGCGCAGCGCCACTTCAGGCGGATTGGCTTGCGGCAGCGGCATATCGACCGACCACAGCACCTGGTCGCCAAAAATCTTTACCTGGTCGATGGTCTGGTTGGCCCCGCTGTGGCGCAGCTCGTGCGGGCGGTCGCCGGTTAGGATGAGCAGCGGTACCTGGCTCATTTGGGCTTCGACGATGGCGGGCAGGTAGTTTGTTACGGCCGTTCCCGATGTACACACCAGCGCCACCGGCCTGTCGTCGGCAATCGCCATCCCCAGAGCAAAAAAACCGGCGCCGCGTTCATCCAAATGGACAAACGTTTCAATTTGCGGATGTGCCGCAAACGCCAGCGTCAGAGGTGTAGAACGCGAACCGGGGGAAATGATAACGGCCGTTAACCCCGCCTGCGCCAAGCCATCCACAAATAGTGCTGCCAGGCGCAAGTTGGGATTTTTGAATGGAAAATGGTTAATTGTTAATGGTAAATGGTTATCGGTCATTTTTTGGAGACTGTTTTGATTTGACGGTGCTGATACTGGCACCAAAAATTCGGCATAGTTGTTCACATTCTTCGTGCAATTCTTGAAGGCGAACTGCCGGCATGATATTGGCTTCCATCAAGATGCGGGGCCAGATTCTGGATTCGTTCATTTCTTTCAGACCGAGTTTCATCTTGTGGATGAAATCCCGGTTGCTTTCTGCATTTCTGGCTTCGACATAATGAGCGGCGGGTGTCGTGCCGCTGCGCAGCAACTGCCCCGCAAAATGATTTCCCACGCGCGAATGTGGTAAATTATCACACAGCATCACAATTCTTACTGCAAACGCGATCAACCTGTCCTCAATATCCTGACCTTTGGCCATCGAAAAACCTCCCTTCACTTCATTAACCATTAACCATTAACCATTCCCAACGCATTCAGCATCGGCCGAAACTTCAATGCCGTTTCTTCCCATTCGGCTTGCGGGTCAGAGTCGGCGACGATGCCGGCACCGGCGTAGAGCCAGACGCGACGGTCCTGGGAGATGGCGGAGCGAATGGCCACGCTGAACGCGCCGTCGAGATTGTGGTCCAGCCAGCCGACGGGCGCACCGTACCAGCCGCGCGGCACCGGTTCTGCCTGGCTGATGAAGGGCATGGCCAGCTCGCGCGGCTGGCCGCCCAGCGCCGGGGTGGGGTGCAGGGTTTGCAGGATGGGCAGGACGCCGTCGGCCTGTTTGAGTGTGGCGTGAATCGGAGTGAATAAATGTTGAATATAACCCAGTTGGAGGATACTGGGCTGTTTTGGAATGGTTAATTCACTGGTTAATGGGGCCAGCCGCCGCCGAATTGATTCGACGACGAGGGCGTGCTCGTGCTGGTTTTTGGCGGAGTTGAGGAGTTCCTGGGCCAGGGCTTCATCTTTGGCCGGCGTTTTCCCCCGGCCGATGGAGCCGGCCAGCCCCATGGTTTGCAGGGAACGGCCGTTCACCCCCACAATCAGCTCCGGCGTGGCACCATAAAAGGCGTGAAACGGCCGTGGCTCAAACAAAAAGCGGTAACAGTCCGGGTACGTGTCATTCAGGTAAGCCAGCGCCCCATCCACATCCACCTTCTGCCCATACCGTATCTCGCAAACGCGGGACAGCACCACCTTGTTCAGCGGCCCGCCGCGCATCGTCTTCGTTGCCTGGCGAATCATCTTCTGCCAATCTTCATAGGTCATCGGGTAGTTAATTCGCTCAGGCCGCGTTTTGCTCCTGGCATCTAGACTTTCCCCCTCTGCGCCTCCGCGCCTCTGCGTTAAAAATTCTAGCCTTGCCGCCAGCGCCGCCTGGAGTTCTGGCAAAATCGTTTCCGGCGATTCATCTTCGGGCAGGATGGCGTTGAGCGTCAGCCAGGATTCACCGTTTTGTTGGGATAGCTGGTAGTGCGGCAGGATGAACTGGGCCGGATAGTGGATAGACCAGGTGTTGTCCGGCGTAAAGTCGTTGCTGAAGGCAAAGCCGCCAAAGAGGCGCGGTCCGGCCAGCGGTTGCTCTTCATCGTGGATGACGGCGTTGGCGAACAGCTCGCGGGCCTGCCGTTGAATCTGGGTGAAACGCTCACGGCCCCAGGCAAACAGGTCGGCGGCGATGCCAAACCCGGCCAGCGTCAGCCCGCCATTGGCTGCTGACCAGAAGAACCGTTCCTGGCCGAGCGCCTGCTGCAGGAAAACGGCCGTATCCACCCCCGGCGCCGGCATGGAAACTGAAAGAAGACGGCCGTTTTCCGCAGGCATTTCGGCGAATGTGTCCACCGGCTCAACTTGTTGTTGTTTCAAACCCCACACTCCTCAACAGTACCGGCAGCAAAGAGTCCATGATCCGCCGCGGCTCCGGTTCGCCCGTGTAGACCCAGCGAATGATTACGCCATAAATCGCCCCCATCCAGGCGTAGGAAACTACCTCCACGTCGGTTGGCGGAATGTCGCCCACGCCAATCGCTTCCTGCAAATAGGTGGCGATGAGGTCGGCAAAGCGGTCGTTGACCTCGTTGCGCTTGTTTTCAAACGTTGTGCCCAGGCCGACCGCCTGCACCAGCAGCAGCTTGGCCGGTCGGCGGTATTTGCCAAAGGTGGTCAGGCAGGTTTCCAGCGCCACCCGCACCCGGTTGATGCCCACTTCTTCCTGCTGGATGGCTTCGGTGACGCGCCGCTCCAGCAAATCGGCAAACTGGTCCACCAGCGCCAGGAAAAGCCGTTCCTTGTTGGGGAAGTGGAAGTAGATCGACCCTTTGGACGTTTGGGATTCGTCGACAATTTCATCCATGCGGGTGTTGTAATATCCCTTGTTGGCGAAGATGTTTAGCGCCGCGTCCAGAATGCGGGCGCGGGTTTGGTCGGGGTCTCGTCTTGTGGTTGGTTCGTTCATTAGTTTATCTTGTCGTAACTACGTAATTGATTCTGAACCGACTAGTCAGTCTACTGTGAGGATAGCATAAAACGGCCGTTTTGACCGCAGGAGGTCACAACTTCTGACATTTATTTGCAGCCCGTTCTCATTGACGCCAATTTTGCCTGACCGTATACTCCCGCCATGCAAACATCCCAACGCCTGAACTTATTCCGTGAATCCGTGATTCGCGACATGACCCGGCTGGCGCTGAAGCACAACGCCATCAACCTCAGCCAGGGCTTCCCCGATTTTGACACGCCGGCACCGGTGAAGGAAGCGGCCGTTCGCGCCATTGAAAACGGGCTGAACCAGTACGCCATCACCTGGGGCTATCCGCCGCTGCGCGAAAAATTGGCCGAACTGTACACGCAGCGCCTCGGCTGGGACGTGCAGCCCGACAAACATGTCACGGTTACCTGCGGCGTCAGCGAAGGGATTATCACCTCGGTCCAATCCATTTTGAACCCCGGCGATGAAATCATCATTCTGGAACCGGCCCACGACAACTTTCGGCCGTCGGCCTTTATTGCCAATGCGGTGCCCGTTTCCGTGCCGCTGGAGGCCCCGGATTACCGGCTGGAGGCGGCCAGGCTGCGCGCGGCCGTTTCCCCCAAAACCAAAGCGATGCTGCTCAACACGCCCCATAACCCTACCGGCCGCGTCTTCGACGATGAAGAGATTGCCGGCGTCATTGAGGTGGTGCTGGAAAATGACCTGGTTTTAATTACCGATGAAATTTATGACCGCATTTTGTACGACGGCCGTATCCATCAATCTCCTGGCAGCTTAGAGCCGCTCAAAGATTGCACCATCACCATCAGCGGGCTGGGCAAAACGTTTGCTATGACCGGCTGGCGGCTGGGCTACGTCATCGCCCCGGAGCGATTTGCCAACGGCATCCGTACCCTGCACGACTTCACCACGATCTGTGCCGCAACGCCCTTGCAAGCGGCCGCCGTGGCGGCGCTCAACATGCCGGAGGATTTCTACGAAGAAAGCACGCGCGCCTACCATCAGCGCCGTTCCCTCATGATGGAGATTTTGACCGACGTCGGCTTCCAGGCCAGCACGCCGCAAGGAGCCTACTACATTATGGCCGACTACAGCGGTCTGCCCATTCCCCAGGCCAGCCTGACCCCTACGGAATTTGCTTACTTCATGGCCTCAGACGTGGGCGTGGCCGTGGTGCCGGGGAATAGCTTTTACTCACTGGCGGGATACGGCCGTTCTTCCATCCGTTTTGCCTTCCCCAAGAAGCTCACTACCCTGGAACAGGCCGGGGAACGCCTTGTCTCACGTTTGAAGTCATAACCGGCACCATCATTTGTCACCCCCGCGAAGGCGGGGGTCCAGGTTTATGGATTCCCGCCTTCGCGGGCATGACAAAAGGAACAACTCTATTAGCCTGAACCTATCGCGTATTGCGCAGCCAGACGCGCCAGCGGCGACGGCGCGGGATGCGCCCCAGGCGCTGCACGGCCAGCATGGCGCTGAACAAAATCAAGCCGCTGCCGGCTAGCTGTAAAATCGTGAGCAGCTCCCCCAAAAACAAAAACGACCACACAATGGCAAGGAGCGTTTCCACCGGCAGCAGCAGCGCATACTGGCCACTGCCAATAATCTGTATGGCGCGAAACATCGCCCACCAGCCAAAAAAGGTGCTCACCATCGAAATCACCAGCAGCATCACCCACCCTTGCCAGCCTGGCGGCGTCCAGGGCAGTCCCTGCGCCAGCCACAGCCCGGTGATCGACAGCCACATCCCGGCTAACACATACAACGTTACCGTGCGCGTGTCGTGGGTGGGCAAAAATCGCTGCACCATCGTAATCTCCAATGTAAAGCCAATAATCCCGCCCAGCACCAGCAGCACGCCGCCAAAATCCACCTGCCCGCCCGGACCAATAAGCAAATAAACACCCAGTAACCCCAATCCCAGCCGAATCCACTGCCGGTAGGTGAACTTCTCGCCCAAAAGGGCTAATGTTGCCAGCACAAAAAGCGGGCTTAAGGCAAACAGCATCGTCGCCACAGAGGCATCCAGGTGCTGCAAGGACCAGAAGAACCCCACTGCCCCCAGCCCGTTGACAATGCCGGCCAGGCCGGCCACGCAAAATCCGCGCCGGTCGGTGCGCAGCGCCTGGGGCGCACTGGTGGCCAATGCCAGCGCCAGCAGCAGCGCCGCCAGGCCAAAGCGCAAGCTCAAGATTGCCGTGGGATGAAAGCCACCCTCCAGGGCCGCTTTGCCCAACGGCGTCACCAGGCTAAACACCACGGTTGAAGCGACAGCCAGCAGCCAGCCAAGCCAGCGGGAAGAATCAAGAGCCATTTGGTTCATAATTTAGAGGGAAGAATCGTGAATTGTGAATGAGATGACCCGTTAACAATTCACAATTCACAATTAGTACGTTTCTCTGTACAACGCCTCCATTTGGTCGCGGGTGATGGCGCGGGGGTTGGTGGTCCAGTTTAAATCAATGATGGCGTTATCGGCCAGTTCGGGGATCATTGCTTCGGTCACGCCGACGTCGCGCAGGCGCAGCGGTAGATCGATGTCGATCATGAGTTGGCGTACGGCCGTTACGCCCCTCTCTGCCTCCTCCCTTACCGATCCTGGCACAGGAACCATATCCAACGCCTGGGCAATTTGGGCGTAGCGTTCCAAAGCGCCGGGCAGGCTGAACTGCATCTGCGCCGGCAGCATCAAGGCACAGGCCAGACCGTGATGCACCTGGGCAATCCCCGAAAGCTGGTGCGCCAACGAGTGTGTGGCCCCCAGCCAGCGCGAGCTGATAGCGATGCCACCCAGCATGGAAGCCAACATCATCTCTTCGCGCGCCTGCTTATGGTTAGGCTGGGCTACCGCCAGCCGCAAAAAACGGCCGATTCGCCCAATCCCGTCCAAAATGAGCGCGTCCAGGGCAATGGGTGCTGTGTTAGTGGAAACAAACGCCTCGATGAGGTGCGTCAGGGCATCCATGCCGGTGGCCGCCGTGAGGTGTGGCGGCAGGGTCAGCGTCAGTGCCGGGTCGATGAGGGCCACGGTGGGGATGGTGGACGGGCCACCCACGCCCATTTTCAGCTTGCGCCCTTCGTCGGTGATGACGCCCCAGGGCGTCACTTCGGCGCCGGTGCCGGCGGTGGTGGGAATGGCAATCATCGGCGGCATTTGCGGCGCGGTGGGCAACGGCCGTACATCATCCCCCAGCAGCAGCGCGTATTCAGCACATTTGGCCTCCGCCGGACCGCCGGCCAGAATGCGCACCGCCTTGGCGGCATCGATGGGGCTGCCGCCACCCAGCGCGATGATCAATTCAGAGCCGCTTCCCTTAAATTGGGCAGCGGCGGTATCAACGACCGTTGTTGTAGGATTCGGTGGCGTCTGGTCAAACACCTCAACTTCCAGCTTGGCCGCGGCCAGAGAATCCAGCACAGGCTGGAGCAAACCGGCGGCCACAATCCCGGCGTCGGTGACCACAAACACTTTCTTTGTGGCTCCCAAATTTCTCGCTTTTACACCGACCAGATTGGCAGCGCCGTATCCAAATTGCGTTTGTCCTGGCCAATAGTAAGTTGCCACTACTGTCATTATTTACTCCATCTATTTGTCATTCCCGCGAAGGCGGGAATCCATTTCTCGCACTAAGAAAGTGCGGCTACAAATTCTCTTCCTCGCGGACGTGGATGATGAACGGCCGTTTGCTATAAAGCGTGAGAAAACGCTGCACCGGAACAAAATCGTGCCGCTCCCACACCTTTTGCGCCCGGCGGTTAAACTCGGCAATGGTGACGCGCAGCCGAGACATGTTGAAATTCGCCAGAGCAAAATCAATCGCCGCTCCAGCAAACATGGTGCCCAAACCACGCCCCGTGTAATGCGGATGCACCCCCATGCCAATATCCACCGCCGGATTGCGATAATCGCCGCCCGCTACCTGGCCATCTGCACCAAAGCTGCAAAAACCAGCCAGTTCACCAGCCGGTTGGCGCAGCATTGCCTGAAAATGGTACTGCGGCCGTAAAAAGTAATCAATCGCTTCGGCCAACTCAATGGCATCGTCCAGGCCGCTGCCCATATTGTAAATCTCGTAGGGTGGCTCGTAGCGCCAGGTGATAATCTGGCGCACATCGTCGGCGGCGATGGGGCGCAGCAAAAGCCGCCACGTTGACAGCGGGCTAGACATACGCTTCCATTCCACGCCGGAACGCCTGCTCATCCCCGTTTTCAATACCGAACAGCGCTTCAAACAGGGCGAAGGTGCCCTTGTAGAAGCGTATGCGCGGCCAAAAGTCTTGAACCGCCGGATAGCGGTTGGCTACCTCCTGCACAAATGATTCACCGTAAGTGAGCAGCCCGGCCACGTCAAACGCCGGATCGCCCAGGACGGTAAAGCCAAAGTCGATGATGCCGCTCATTTGCTGCGTGTCGGGATCGTGCAGCAGGTTGCCCGTGCCAAAATCGCCGTGGCGCAGCACCGGTTCGAACTGGTATTGGCTGGGGTCATTGAGCACGCTTTCAAAGTGGTGAGCGACGCTTTTGCAGGCATCCAGCCGCATGTAGGGGAACAGCTTGGTTTGGATACGGCCGTACACATCCCACCACTCCTCTTCGGTATCACTCACCGGTAAAGGGTCATCAATCAGGTCGCGAATGGGCACGGCGTGCAGCGCCTGCAAAAAGTGGGCGATTTGGCTGGCAATGGCCGTCTTGTCCCTGATTTTGGCAAAGGCAGCGGGCATCAAGGGCTCGCCGGGAATCAGCCGGTACCCCATGAACGCCTGACCCGCGTCTGGGTTTTGGAACTGCGTGTAAATTGGATTGGGAACCGGCAGGGGAAGATGGGGCTGAACGGCCGTTAAAATCTTCGTCTCTAATGCCAACTGATCGACGCCACCTGCAAAACGGGGAAAACGGAAAACGATGGCATCATTCACCAACAAAACGTGGTTGTATTGGCCTTCATGGTTGAAAACGGCCGTTTCCACCACAAAATCTGGATAGGCGGCCTGAATAGCGTCGATGAAGGATTGCGTGGCGTCCATAAGGGCCTAAGTTTGCCACGAGTTTGTAAATACGCAATGGGAACAAAAAGAAATAGGACACAGATTGATACAGATGAAAACAGATTTTGCTCATTTATCTGCGGAAATCTGTGTTTATCTGTGTCCCTAAGAAGATGAAGGGTTTGAAGACGGCCGTAAGCGGCTCGCTAAATCACGCAATTGGACGTAGCTGATGGGTTTCATCAGAACAAAATCAACTTCGGGGCGCAGCGTTTCGGCCAGCCAGGCGTCAGCGGTGGTGAGCATGATGATGCTGTTCTGCAAGTGGGCTTCTTGCCGGATGGCAGCCAGCACCTCGCTGCCGGAAATATCGGGCAGATGCAAATCGAGCAAAATCAGTGTAGGGGTGGTGGATGGCAGCAGTTCAAGGGCGGAACGGCCGTTCTCCGCCACAATTTCCTCAAACCCGGCCGCTTTTACCGCTTCCGAAAAAATCTCGGCCAGCTTATCATCGTCTTCTACAATCAACGCTATTGGCTGCACTATCCTACAAACTCCGGAACGGGCGCCAATGGCAGCGTCACCACAAAGGTTGTCCCTTTGCCTTCGCTGCTGTGCAGCTGCACGTGGCCACCCATCATGGTGGTCAACTGCTTCACAATCGACAAACCCAGGCCGGAACCCAGCTTTTGTTTACTGCTCGACAGTTGCCAAAACGGTTCAAAAATCTTCTCCCGCGCCGATTCAGGTATGCCAATGCCCGTGTCTGCGACCTGAATAACCCAGTTGTCTGCGCCAGAGGGAAAGATTTTAACATCAACAGTGCCTTCATTAGTAAATTTGATGCTGTTTCCCAGCAGATTTGTCAAAATCTGGCGCAGCCAGTAGCGATCCGCATAAATTTGGGTGGGCATCTCCGGTGAAATGGCACTGCGCAGCGTCAATCCTTTGGCATCGGCCAACACTTTCACCAACTCTTCCACCTCAAGGACCAGGTCTAGCAGGGCAACCGGCTGTGGGTTCAGCTGCAATTTGCCCGCTTCGATGTGGGCCTGATCCAGCATGTTGTTCACAAAATTGAGCAAATGCCCTACGCTGTCGATAATTTGTGCCGCAGCCTCGTGCTGCCGGGTAGAAATGTCACCATAGACGCCTGCCTGGAGCATCTCACTGTAGCCCAAAATGGCGTTTAGCGGCGTGCGCAGCTCGTGGCTCACGTTGGCTAAAAGCTGTGTTTTCATGCGCGAAGCGGCCAGGGCCTCGTCGCGCGCTTGCAGCAGCGCCTGTTCCTGCCGCTTGCGCTCACGAATATCGCGTACAATACCTTGCAGTACCTGCTCGCCTTGCAGTTCAAACATGGTTACCGACACTTCGGCAGGCAGCAGGTCACCCTCTTTGGTGAGAAACTCAATCTCAAACTGGGCCAGCCCTTGCTCTAAAAGCTGGGCGGTGCGCTGCTTCATCTGGGCTTGTGAATCGGTGGGATGGAGTTTATCTAGCGTCATGGCGAGCAGCTCTTGCCGGGTGTAGCCCAGCATTTGCTCGATGCGCGTGTTGACGTCCTGGATACGGCCGTGCCAATCCAGCAAAAAGATACCATCACCCGACTGGTGAAACAGGTTGCTGTACTTTTGTTCGCTCTCCCGCGAACTTTGCTCGCTGCGCCGCACCGCCTCATACTGTTTCTGGGCAATGTCAAAGGTTCGCTGGCCGACAACAGTCAAAAAAATGAACAGAACCGCCAAAAGCAGTACGACGCCCACCATCACCAACCACTGCACCTGGTTGGTGCGCACCACCAACGCGGTCACGTCGTCATACACTTCAAACACGCCCACAATTTGGCCGCCCTCATAGATGGGCACGTAGCTGGAAAAAACGTCCCGATCTTCGATGGTTTGCTCAAAGGCGCTAAACGTATCCCGGTGGGTTAATTCGCTGGCAACTTCGCCCTGGCTGGCTGCCAGATAGCCGGAATTGTCCAGCTTGTTGTCCCCAATTTGGGCCAGTTCCGTGGAAAACACGGTGAGGCCAGCCAGGTTGTAAACTTTTATTTTCACAATCGACAGGCCGGTTAGCTGCGTCGTGACCAGATCAAATAATTGCGGTATGCGGGGGTCTTGCTGTAATTCTTCTGGGGAAAGTGAAGTGGAATCTTCTACCAGAGGAGCAAAGGCGGGCCAAAGAGAGTTAGAAAATGCCTGGGTGAGGGCAACATTCTTGCTTTCGGCAATTTCTACCAGATTGGACCGCACCATCTGCCGCACAAAAACAGCAAGCGCCACAGCAATAATGATAAATGCAATTAAACCGGAGAAAAAAAAGGTGCGCCGAATTTTTATCATTTGCGATTCCTGCCAGATTAACGTCGTTGCTGGTCCCTATTTTAGCAGGAGCAAGGTATTTTTTTATGCAAATTGTGTGAATACTCTTATAGTCAAATGGTACTGAAATTAAATTTCACCGCCAAGGACGCAAAGCACGCCAAGTCCTTTCTTTTAGTTCTTTGCGTTCTTTGCGCTCTTTGCGGTTTAAAATCTCAATCACCCAGGTGAGGCAGTGGGGACGCGTCTTCGGCGGGCAGGCGCGTAAAGGCGAGGACAGCTACCAGCAAGAAGACAACGGCCGTTGCCACAAACGTCGCCCGCAAATCAAACCAGTAAGCAATCACCGAGCCGACCAGCGGAGCCGCCGCCCTGGCGCCAGCCACAATCGAGTTGTCGATGCCATAGACGCTGCCTTCTTCGCCGGGCTCTGTGTAGCGGGCCAGCAGGGCGCTGATGGTGGGGATAACGCCGCCGGCCGCCGCCCCGGTGAGCGCCTGCAAAACAAGCAGCTGCCACGCCTCTGTGACCAAACTTTGCGGCAAGAAAAGCAGCCCGGCCGCCAGGGCGCTCCATTTGAGCACTTTGCCATGCCCAATGCGGTCACCCAAACGGCCGAGGTAAACGGCCGTAATCGTCCCGGCCCCCGCCGCCACCGCAATCACCAGGCCGGTAATCGTGTTGAGATGGCTGGTGTCCACCAACAGGGTGGCAATGAACAGGGGTGCAAACGGCGTCAGCAGCACGCGGCCCAGGTAGGCCAAAAAGCGCAGCGTGTAGGCCAGGATCACCCCATCGGCCTGGAAAACATGCTGCCAGTCGGCCCAAAAGCTGCGTTTGACTGTGGCCGATTCCGGCCGGGGGGTGAACAGGTTCTCCACGCCCAAAAAGACCAAG
>CALBTC010000111.1 GCA_937967805.1 uncultured Anaerolineaceae bacterium | reverse complement strand
TGCCTGGTCTGGTCGAAACTATCTGTTACGCCAGGTGAAATGGATAAAGTCGAGTTCAATTGAATCAATTTGAGGGAGTTTTTGTTTTTTCATTTTCTTTGCCATCTCTGAAACCGACGCCTTTATATGCCAGGCATAGGCCCTTCAGTTACCGGATAATAGCACATAATTTGTTCCAGCATTCGTCAAATTCGTTCATTCGTCCCATTCGTGATTTTTTATCCCTATCAACCGCAAAATCGTATGCCGGTTTGTTAGCGAATCGGCTACAATACAGGGGTGAAACGCTTTCTGCCAATTGACCATTTGGAGAATCACCATGATTTTAGTGACAGGTGCAGCAGGGAAAACGGGATTGGCGGTTTTGGCCGCCTTAAAGCAGCGCGGGGCCAAAACGCGCGCCTTTGTAAAAGATGATGACCAGATTTTGCCCGTGCGCCAGGCCGGAGCGGCCGAGGTGGTGGTCGGTGATTTGCTGGATGCCGACGTATGGCGTTTGGCGACAACCAACGTCACCGCCATCTACCACATCGGCCCCAACATGCACCCGCAAGAAGTGCGCATCGGCCAGTTAATGATCGCTGCCGCCCGCAGCATCGGCAACTGCCGCGTGGTCTACCACTCCGTGCTCCATCCCCAAATTCGGGAAATGCCTCACCATTGGAGCAAGATGAAGGTGGAAAACATCCTGTTTGATTCCGGTCTGACTTACACCATCGTCCAGCCCACGGCCTACATGCAAAACTTGCTCGCCTACCTGCCCGCCGTCCGGGACGAAGGCATTTTGCCCGTGCCTTACCCGGCTGAAACAGCCTTGAGCCTGGTCGACTTACAGGATGTGGCCGCTGTGGCCGCCAAACTGCTCACTGAACCGGGGCACAGTTATGCTACCTATGAACTGGCGGGCACGGAACCTTTGAGCCAAACGGCCGTTGCCGACACCTTCAGCCATATTTTGCAGCGCCCTGTAGAAGTACGCCCCACGCCTCTCAAAATATGGGAAGCGCAAGCCCGCGACAATGGCATGGCCGAAGATACCCTTAAGATGGTTGCCAGCATGTTTGCCTATTATGCACAGAGTGGTCTGGAAGGTAATCCCCAGGTGCTGCGCTTCTTATTAGGTCATGAGCCCACCAATCTGACCACCTTCCTCAAACGGATAACCAAAATATAAGTAGACCCCGATCTTCCTATTGCAAATTGTTCCGAAAAGCTTGTTAACTGTTATGCTGTAGGTCATTCAAGTTAGGAGCGTATTGGAACAATGTTGGCCAGCCGCAGATATTGCGCCAACTTGGCGGAAAGGAACCTGTATTGATGGTTAATATGCGTGCCAGGACTGTTGGCTTAGCGGCCCTGTTTCTGCTGGTTATCGTGACGTTTGTGATGGCTCAGCCGGCCGACAATGATGCCACGCTGGTTGTTGCAGCAGGCGACGTAGTGGTGAACCAGAGCGGGGGAATATTGTTTGCCACTTCAACAGAAACGGCCGTTTCCGCCGGTGACGTCATCGCAGTTCAAGAAGGAGACACCATTCAACTGGCCAAAACCGCCTCGGCCCAACTGCGCTTAAACGACGGCAGCACCATTGACCTCTTTGGCGGAACAACCTTGAGCATCGCCGAATTAGTCAGCAACGATGTCAGCTACCGCGCCCGGTTTCATTTACTAACCGGCAAAACCTTAAGCCAGGTGGTGCGCCTGCTGCGGCCAAACGACAGCTTTGAGATTAAAACGCCTTCCTCCACCGCCTCTGTGCGCGGCACACGGTTCACCGTTGACGTGATAAGCAATGAAGAAAGTTGCTACGCCGTAGAAGAAGGCGTGGTGCAGGTAACGATGGCTGATCAAGCTGTTGATGTGGCAGCCGGCTTTGCGGTTACGGCAGTTGTGGGCCAACCGCTGCAAGTTGTGCCGATCAATTCAACCACCGCTCCGCCCAACACCGTATCGCAGCCGGAAAGCGATTCCACCATTCCGCTAGCAGAAGAGAATACGGCCGTTCCCACCACAACCAACAGCCAGCCGGAAAACGACGTATTTGTCTCGCCAGCGCCTGAAAACAGCGCCGACACCAGTGAGACCACCGACAAAAGCGAAACACCGGCCGACCCTTTAACCCCAGATGAAGATGACGATGTTATTGCTACCGTGACGGCCGTAGCCTTGCCTACAAATGCACCTACCACTCCAGCCAACAGCTCACCGGTTGCAACGTCTGCCAACACGCCGGTGACTATTCCGTCTCCTACAACCGTAATCATACCCACCAACACTTCCCTCCCCACGCCAACCAACACCGCTCTCTCTGCGCCGACCGATACGCCTATACCCGCACCGACAAACACGCCGGTGCCTCCGCCAACCAATACGCTGGCTCCACCGACAAATACCCCGGCACCGCCTCCACCAACCAATACGCCAACAACGGAGGACAGGGTCGTGATTTGCCACAATGGCAACACGATTGAAGTAGACGCCAGCGCCGTAGCCGGACACCTGGCCCATGGCGACACGCTGGGACCTTGCCCCTGATACCGCCCGCTTTTTGGGGAAGCTATTGTTAAGATCGCGAGAATTTTGCCGATCTTCCTATTGCTATTCGCTCCCATAAGCGCGTTAATTGTTATACTGTGTGGGTAAATAATGCGGTACTCGAGGAGACTATACATGTCTGCTTCTGAACCATCGCGCCACTGGCAGCTCCAGAAGCACCAGCAAATAGTGAATGAAGATAGCCCAACAGCTTTTGCCCAGCTGTCTGAATTGGCTTTGCCCCACCTGATTGAGTTTTTGCAGCACGAGTTTCGCCAGGTTGAGGTTCACCTGCATGAAACGGCCGCCATCGACAGCCTGCTCACTTACCACGACGCCCCCGAAAAATATGACCCGGAAAAGCTGTCCCTGTTTGCCTACCTGCGCATGGCGGCCCGGCACGATCTGCTCAACGCCATCGACCGCAGCAACCGGCAGAAACGGCCGTTGCTAAACATTGATGAACCCGCTATTCAAAACCAGCTTGTAACAGAGTCAGATATGGATTCCGAACCATTCTATCTTGAGCAATGGCTGGACAATGGCGATTCAAGCAAGCAAACCATGCTGCGCCAATTTGAGGCACAACTCGATACAACTGACCGGCAGCTCTTCCTGCTCATGTTAAACGGCGTCCGCGAAACCGAGCCGTATGCCGAAATTATGGCGCTGGCCTCTCAGCCGGTAGCAAAACAGAGACAAGAAGTAAAACGGGCTAAAGACCGCCTCACCAAAAAGCTAACCCGTTTTGTAAATCGCTACCGGATTTGAGTTTCCCGACCGCGTCAACTCACTGATTCCCCCAATTTCAACCAATTTGTCGAACTTTACCGCTGACTTCGGTACTAAAGAATAGAAGCGGTAGGACAAAAAGTACCTACCCTACTTGCCGCGAGGAATTTAAGATGGACCAACCAATGTTTAATTTAGCCAAGCGCGCCGCAGCAAACAATTCCTTAATGGCCTATCTGATTGAGCAACAGGCCAGACGAGAAAATATGAGCTGGGAGCAATTGGCCGTTATTTTGAAAATCGAGCCAACCCAACTGGCTAAATTGGCTTTATGCAAACAGCCAGGCGAAGCATCTTTTACGCAGGATGTGGCTCAGATTGCCGGCTATTCTGGCATCAATCGCATGGTGCTTCTTCACCTGATAGATTGTGCCCGGCACGGCTCACTACTAAAGAAGAACACGGTTCAGCACAGGGAACCGGTACGCAAATCAAGTCGAAGCAGATGGAAGGGGAACCTATTTATGTTACATAGACGCACCTGGGCTTTTGGACTGGCCACGCTGCTGGTGCTTATTCTGGGGGCTTTTGTTCTGGCCCAACCGGGCGGTGCCGAGGCAACGCTGGTGGTATCGTCTGGCGAAGTGGTTGTTAACCAGGCAGGCGGAGCCATTTTTGCCAGTTCGGCGGAAACGGCCGTTTCTGCTGGAGATGTCATCACGGTTTATGAAGGAGACACGATTAGGCTGGATGCCGCCGCGGCAGCCCAACTGCGCCTGCAAGATGGCAGCACCGTAGACCTGTTTGGCGGCACCAACATGGCCGTTACAGAGCTGGTCACCAACGAAGACAGCTATCGGGTGCGGTTTAGCCTGTTCTCGGGCAAAACGTTAAACCGGGTGGTGCGCCTGCTGCGCAGTGACGACGCTTTTGAAGTAAAAACACCCTCCTCAACAGCCTCCGTGCGCGGCACGGTATTTACCGTCGAAGCCCAAACAGCCGAAACATCCCACATCGCTGTAGATGAAGGGGTGGTGCGGGTGACAATGGGCGACCAATCAGTTGACGTGGAGCCCGGCTTCCAGGTAACGTCCGTCCTCGGCCAGGAACTCAAAGTTGTGCCGCAGGATACGCCCGCAGAAGAGCCGGAACCAACCGCCACGCCAACGGCTGAACCCACAGAAACGCCCGAACCTGAACCCACAGAGACGCCAACGGCCGTTCCCGTACCCATCAAAGAGGAGCGCACCATACCGCCTGATAAGGCCAAAGGGCCGCCCGATCAAGTACCCGGCAACACGCCC
This sequence comes from uncultured Anaerolineaceae bacterium, assembly GCA_937967805.1. The sequence goes on along the minus strand of CALBTC010000111.1, from coordinate 10,104 downwards.
GATGAGGTTCCTGGCGAGGGCGATCCGCCGGAGGGCGGCGGCACACCACCCGGACAAACAGACCCGGATGATGGTGAGGATGAAGACGCTCCTCCGTCAGAGAAAATCACTATCTGCCACTATCCTGGTGGAGATACCACCAAGGGGACCACGATTGAAATAGACGCCGCGTCTTGGGCTGATCATGAAGCACACAATGATACTATGGGCGCTTGCCCCTCCGAGTCAACATCTGATAGTGTAGATGACGGTGAGGATGCCAGCGACGGCAACAATGGCAATTCCGGGGGAAACAGCGGCAATGCGGGTGGTAACTCCGGCAATGCCGGGGGAAACAGCGGTGGAAATAGTGGCGGCAAACCGTAATTTGCAACACGCCTAAAGCAAAAAATCGCTGCTGACTTTACACAACCGAATACAGTTAATTCAACAATTGGCCGTGGAAAATGAAAATGACAAACGTTACATTTTTCACGGCCATATTTCTTCTTTGTCTTCCGGGTGCGCGATAGCATACACAGGAACGGCCGTTGCCCGATTTTTCAGGTGCAGCGGCTTACGGGGTGAAGCGTCAACCTGTTCGGCCGTTTCCTGGTAACTTTGCTCACCCAATAAAATTTGTCCGGAAACGGCCGTTGTCACCATTTGCCCTGCCACATCAACAACATCCCCCAAAACGGTTAATGAATTAGGCCCGCCAGGCCCTTCATACTCCACAACGGCCCGTCCGGTGTTCACGGCAAAGTCCAAAGAAATCGTCCGATCGGAATCATTCTCAGGTAATGATTCATGGTACCGGGCAATTTCATCCTGAACGGTTTGCGCCACCTGGACGGCGCGCCAGGCATGGTCTGGCTGGCTCAAGGGCGCATTAAACACCGCCATCGTTTCTCCCTGCTCAGAACGAATGACCGTGCCTTCAAACGAAAGGATCGTCTGCACTACTTTATTGCGGAAGAAGGTTAACATCGACAAAACATCCATCGGATCGTGATGCGCCGCATACGCCGCCTGGCCGCGCATCTCTACCAGCAGCACCGTTAAGGTCTGTTCCTGCCCGTTAAGGTCAATCTTGCCTTGTTTAATAGCATCAATGGTTGCCTGGGCCACAGCGGGGGTTACGCTGCTGGCAAACAGTCCCAAAATCTCCCGGCGGCGGCGTACCTCTACCGAATAACGGTAGGCCGTCACCATTAAATAGCTCAGAGCAATGGTGGTAAAGGGATAATACAGATTAAGCATCAGACCGGTAACATCAAAAAGCGTGCTCACCATCAAAAAATAAATACCGGCAATGGTTAAAGCGAACACCAAACCGGTAACGGGGCGCACGCAAACCAATCCCACCAGCAACCCTAATCCCAACAAGATGAGCACGCTAACGGCCGTTCCCGGCACGCGAATAAACCGACCAGACCAGATCGACTCAATGACGTTGGCCAAAATTTCCACGCCATACATGGGACGGCCGTCGCTCACCGGGGTCAGGTAACGGTCTGGTTCGGCCGTGGCCGTGATGCCCACCAGCACAATCTTGTCACGAAACAGTTCGGCAGGCGCCGTGCCTGCCAGTACATCCTGGTATGGCACGGTGGTGAAGGTCGTTTGTCCCGGTTCGGCCGGCGGGCCAGCATAATAAATGCGCATGGCCCCGTCCTCATCAACCGGAATCTGGCGGCCGGCTACAGACAAACGGCCGTTTTCCACCTCGCCCTTCTCTGCCGACCCGCCCCCTAAATAATTGCTCAGCGCCGCCATTGCCAGGCTTTCATACGGCCGTCCCTCCACCGCAATCAGCGTCGGCACCCGGCGAATGTAGCCATCCTCGTCATGCAAAATGCCCGTGTGCCCCAAAGCGGCCGAAGCCGTCACCAGCTCCGGCTGCGGCAAAACAACCCCCTCATAGCGCAGCCTGCCTTCCAGATCATGAAAAGCATCCCCCTGCACCAGCACCGGCTGCACTACGTTGCCGGCCGCAGCCATCGCCTCGGCCAACAGCGCGTCGTTGACTGTGTCTGCCTCAAAGACAAAGTCAAAGACAATGGTCTCTGCCCCGGCGGCCTGAAGCTGCTCAACAAGCTGCGCATGGAGCGAGCGCGGCCATTGGTCCCAACGGCCGTACTGCGCCAGGCTGGCATCATTCACCTCCACAATGATGATGATGTCACTCACCGGATAAGGGGCCAGCAGCACATCCTGCATTTGCGCCGCCGGCAGCGAAAAGTAGCCAAATATAAAAAGCAGGCTCATTAATACACCGGCGCCCAGCCCTAGCAAGCTGCGGGCCAACGACAATCCTTCCTGGTCTTCCAGCAGTTGTTTCTTGAGCCGCTGCCAGCGCAGCCGGGCGCGCACGTGCGCCGGAACCACGGACGGCAAGCTGCCCACATGCTGTTGAATCTGCCGCAAAATGGCCAGGGCCTGGTCAGAACTGCCTTTGTCGTATGCTTGAACCAGGGTTTGTACGGCCGTTTCACTGCGCAGCCGGCCAATAATATCCACCGCCAACTTACCCTGGGTGCTTTCCTCCAGGGCCAAATGAGCCAGCCGTTTATCCCCCGTTGGTGAAACGCCCGTCGCTTGCCACTCCCTGGCCAAAGGCAGCAGATGAATTAATACATTGAGCGCATCACGGCGGACCCGCCATTCCCCAGACGTCGCTGCCAGTTCAACCAGTTTCTCCAGCGCCGCCCCCGTGGCCGCAGTGAGCTGCACTTCACCTTGTGGCTCGCGCAGCAGCAGTCCCAGCGCCCGCGCCGTGACTTCTTCATCTTCACTGGCCAACGCCTCAATGCTCACCCGCCAGCGCAGCGCCACATCCTTGGTCTGCCGCCACCATTGCGACAGATTGTAATTATGCACCAACGCGCCGCGCAGCAAAAATTGCTGCACCATTTCATCTTCCGGCAGCGGCGCATGTTCGTAATAGGCGGTCAAGTAAGCCAGGTGGGTTAAGCCAAGGGGAAATTTGCTGCCCGGCTGCCAATTCGCCTGGTACGTTTTCAACAAATAGGCGACATCTTGCGACCAACTCTTTTGTTCCCCCACCGGCTCCACCTGCAAAGTCCGCCCAACGACCGTCTGCACTGATTCGGGCAGCGCCTTATACAATAGTTGGTAAGCTGCTTCGGCCGTTTGCGGGCGATCTTGCCAGCGGAAGGCGGTGAAGTTGCGCAGAACGGCCGTTAATTCGGCCGTCACCTCAGAATTATGCACAGACGCGTCGGGCAGCACCTCGTTTTCCCCACTTTGCAGCGTGGCCAGACTAAACTGCCCACCCCATGGTAGCTGTCCGGCCAACATCTCATAGAGCACAACGCCCAAACTGTAAATATCGGACTGATAAGTAATGCTGTTATACGTTTGCTGCTCATACGGCGCATAAGGCCCCGTGCCGCGCCCCGTGTGCAGCACCATCGTGCTCTGGCTTAGCTCCTTCGCCAGGCCAAAATCAGCCAGATACGTCCGGTTCTGGCTGTCCAGCAAAACATTGCTCGGCTTAATATCCCGGTGCACAATGCCACGCTGGTGCAAATAAGCCAGCGCCGACAGCACTTCTCTGGCCGTTTGGGCCACTTCCACCAGTGACAAGGGTCCCCGGTTGATACGCTTGACCAGCGTACCCAGCCCCTTATACGCCATCACAAAATAGGAGAAGGTGTCCGCCATGCCAAATTCATACATCGGCAAGATGTGGGGATGCTCTAAACTGGCAACTAGATGGACTTCCCGCTCAAAGTTAGCCGGCACCAGAGAGGCAGCTGCCGGGTCTTTATGAACCGTTGATATGATTTTGACGGCCACCAGCCGCTTGCGCACATTATCGAATCCGGACCAAACAACCGCCTCACCACCGCGCCCGATTTGCTCCAGCAGCGTATAAATCCCAAGCTGATAGCCTCGCTTGAGTTCCTGGTCTTGCTCCTGTTCCCCCAGCATGAGCGATATGGGCTGAATCTTACTCATCGTCTCCTGATTCAATCTGCTTTTAACATTTCCCCAAAAGGGTCGATCTTTAGCAACTGCACAGCGGATCGGCCAAGATTGGGCCAATTTTCTCTGGAAAGTTAATTCACATCGTAAAAATCGGCCCAATCTCCTGAGCAACTGAATTTTTACAACTTTTATAGAAAGCAATCTGCATCATATCGCATGATGTAAATCAAATTCTAGCCTTTCACAAGAAAATGGGACCAGCGCACTATCTTTATTAACTTCATTTTCATGCCAGCCACCCCATTTGCGCAATTTCAATGTCATTCCCGCGAAGGCGGGAATCCATTGCCACAAGAGGAAGCCCTTCTCCGCACCTAATGCGCTTGCTTTTTGACCCGCAGCGCCTCCTTCTCGGCTGTTGACAAAAAGGCGATGTCCAGCGCATTTTGCTGTGCCTGCGCCGCCTGTTTCTCGCTTAGACCAGCTTTTTCTACAGCAACCTCGTACTCAAACGGCAAATCAATGGCGCTTATGCCCGGATCATCCGTGTTGATGGTGGCCAGGATGCCATGTTCCAGCATGGTTTTAAGCGGATGGCTGGCATAGCCGGGCACGGTGCTGGTTTGCACATTGCTCGTCAGGTTCGTTTCCACACCGATGCGGTTTTGCGCCAGATAATCCATCAGCGCCGGATCATCCACGGCGCGGACGGCGTGGCCAATGCGCGTCGCCCCCAGTTCACGGATGGCCTGCCAGATGCTTTGGCTGCCTCCCGCTTCTCCGGCATGAACCGTCACCTGCCAGCCGGCCTCTCGTCCCTGCCTGAAATGGTCCACAAACCATTCACCGGGAAAGTTTTTCTCGTCACCCGCCAGATCCAGCGCCACCAGATGATCCCGCTGAGTCAGCAAAGCATCCAGCTCCTGCTGCCCCACTTCCGGCCCATACGTGCGGCTGATGATGCCGATGAGATTGGCCTGCACGCCAAAATCGCGCTGCCCGGCGGCCACACCATCCACTACCGCTTCCACCACGCCCGCCGGATTCAGGCCGTGTGGTTCGGCCATGAACCAGGGGCTAAAGCGCAGTTCAATGTAGTCGATACCTTCGCGCTGGGCGTCCTGCATGTTTTCGTAGGCCACGCGGCGGCACACATCGTAGTTCACCAAGATGCCCACCTGCCACTCGAACTTGGCAAAAAAGGCCAGGATGTCGGGTTGGGGTGTGGTGACCTGGACATACGGCCGTAACCCCACCAAATCCCGCGCCGGCAAAGGCAAATCATGCTGCAACCCCACTTCCAAAATCGTCTCCAACCGCACGCTGCCGTCCAGGTGGCGGTGCAAATCAATCAAAGGCAAATCGGGACGAATGACGCTCATTTTGTCTCCAAAGATCTGTTGTTTGTTGATGAAATGATGGTATGTTAACCAGCATCAGCAGAAGCAACAAACATCCTGACTAAAATTGGGGGTGACCAATGTTCCGGTACAAAACAGAACTGTACACACTCTTACTCTCCACAATCTTTATTCTTTTTGGCTGTGCGGCCGAAGGGACAAATACGGCACAAATCACTGCGGTTCCAAGTGCTACACAATTGGCAACGGAAGTCTCATTGGCTGATCAGTCCACAGCAACGGCCGTATCAACCCTCCCCCCAACTAACACGGCAGCGCCTTCGCCCACGTCATCGCCTAAACCAAGCTCAACGCCTACGACGCTGCCTATTTCACCAACACCTACATTAGTTCCCTCTGCCACGCCAACCCTTGAACCGATAGAATTATTAACTGAACGTTATCCCTCAATTGAAGCTCTGGAAGCACATTTGCTTGGCATTCCAAATGGGTATTTCCAAACAACCTACCCCATTAGTCAAGATTTTTTAATAGATGAGTTTCGTTATCGTGGTTTAACGGACGGCGTTGAGTTGATTTATCAAGATGTGAATGGTGATGATGTAGAGGACCTGATCGTTTCAGATGTTTTTACTGTCGCAATTTTATTGTGGTTGGATGAAAGTTATTCCGCACCATTTATTTTAGTAGGCTCAACATTGAAATACGCACCGAGTTCAAAAGTAACCCTTGAAGATTGGACAAATGACGATATACCGGAAATCATATTTGACTATAGAGGCGATTCCGGTGGAACAGGTACTATATTTTATTCCTGGTATCGATTCATCATTACCTGCACAGAAACGAATTGCCACATAGCTTGGGCTCCCCAAATAACCTATCTGACTGACGTTGGCAATTTTGGTGGGATGACTCTAAGGCGATCTACTTTAAGAATTGAACCAAACGAGAAAGATAGCGTTTACGTGGAGCAGAAGTCGGATGGATTTTCGATTTATGACCCTTTTTTTACATCACAGTTCTGGCCTACAGAGGAGACACCCAGTCCAATTGAGCATTTAACAGTTCTTACGACGACAGTTTCTACATACGCCTGGAGCGGAGACTTGTTTGAACTCGTTAGGGAGGAAAATACGGCTGATGCATACGTAATTGCGCCAGAACCTGTCTTGCTTGCCGAAAATGGAACTGACACGCTATCAATCAGTTATGAAAGCAACCATGCGGCAGGAGAACTAAATGACGTTTGTCAATCATTCATCAATCAAGAACCGCTTGGCGATCCATTTGGTTGTAAGGGTAATTTCACTACGGTGGAATGGAAAGATATTGTGGGGGACGAAACACCAGAAATAATCATACAAACAATTTCCGGAAGTTGGCCACGCGATCTTGACTATAATCTGCTGACAGATATTTCATGCGTCCATCAACGCTACATAATTTACCAATGGGATGGGGAAAACGCAGTTGAAATTGCAAATATTGCAGGCTGCGTTGTTCAGAGTGATTTATACGGCGTAAAAATGCGAGATTTTGACGGGGATGGTCAAGTAGAAATTATTGCCGCAAGCAGCTGGTTTACAGAACGAGACTGCTACCCCGAACCATCCTACTCTTGTTGGTACGAGTTTGGCTACACCAATCAAGTTTATAAATGGAACGGTTCTGAATTTGTGTTTTGGCTTGAGTCTGAAGACGATATTGATTAAGACTTAAGCGCCTTTTATGCCATTTCCGTTGGTCAAGTTTAAAAACTTGACCAACCAGGAGTGACCATGACCCCGCGTGAGCGCGTTTTAGCCGCCATTAACCATGAAGTGCCGGACCGCGTGCCCATTGTGGTGGGCGTGAGCAACGCCATCGGCATCAAGATGAAAACGTACCGGAAGCTCAAGAAACTCATCGGCGTGCAGGCCGAAGACCGCTACCTGTACGATTGGCCGGAGTTGGGAACGGCCGCACCCGACGAAGCTACCCTCCAGCGCCTGGGCAGCGACGTGCGCCCCGTGCTGGATCGCCATCCGGCGGCCAACTTCCAGGCCAACGCCGGCCGCGAACCGGGCACACCGTTCATCGACTCTTGGGGCATCGGCCAGGTGGAGCTGGCTCCGGGTGAATGGTTCCCCCACATCAACCCGCTGGCCGAAGCCGAAGCCATCGCCGATCTGGAAGCGTTCAACTGGCCCGACATGGACGATCCCAGCCGGGTGGCCCACGTGCGCGCCGAAGCGGCCGCGCTGGCCGCCGAAAACCGGTACGCCATCATGGCCACGCCCTGGCTGCTCTTCCCGCTGGAGCGCGCCTTCCAGATGCAGCGCATGGACCGGTTCATGATGAGCATGGTGGAAAAGCCCGATTTTGCTAAAGCGCTGCTGGCCAAAATCACGGAATTGTGCAAACAGTTAATGGGTCATTTCCTGCGGGAGCTGGGCGACAACGTGGACATCATCAAAATTGGCGACGATTTGGGCACGCAAACCAGCCTGCTCATGTCACCCAAGATGTACCGCGAGCTTGTCAAGCCGTTTCACGCCGATTACATCACCTTCATCAAGGCCCGCACCAAGGCCAAAGTGCTGTTCCACACCGACGGCGATGTTTTCCCTCTGATCGATGATTTTATCGAGATGGGCGTGGACATTTTGAACCCGATTCAAACGTCAGCCGGACGCATGTCTGAACTGGCGGAGCTGAAGCGGCGCTTTGGGCAAAATATTGTTTTCTGCGGCGGCATCGACACGCACCGGGTGCTGCCCTACGGCACGCCAGACGACGTGCGCCGCGAGGTGAAGCGGGTGATTGCGGCGTTAGGTCCCGGCGGCGGCTACCTGCTGGCCTCGGTCCACACCATCATGAACGACGTGCCGCCAGAAAACGTACTGGCGATGGTGGATGCGGTTGAAGAATACGGCCGTTACCCCCTTTAAAAAGACGAACCGCAAAGGCGCAGAGGACGCAGAGTTTTTGTTTATTTTTCTCCGCGCTCTCCGCGTCTCTGCGGTGAAAAAATCAGTGAGGCAGTTTGGGTGGGAGGAGCTCACCGGATTTGAGGTAATGGGCGTAGAGGTTGGCGTGGAAAGCGGCCGTTTTCGCCAATCCCTCCGGCCAGAAACGGGCAATCCAATTCGTCTTCCACAGCATCCGCCCAAATTGCAGCAGCGCCATCTCCCCTTCCGGCCAGGGCAGAAATGCCTCGTAGCCAGCGCGAAACGCCGCCAGAAGCCGGGCGTATTGTTCTGGATTCCCCACGTCTTCGTACAAATCCAGCATGGCCATGGCGATGTCGTGCAGGCGAAAGCCCCAAATCGTGTCCTCAAAGTCGAACGGGTAAAGCTGCCCTCGGTAAATTTTGATGTTGTCGTGCCACAAATCGCAGTGGATGACGCGCAAATCGGCCGGATCGAGCGTGGCATAGGTTCGGGCCACGTCCTCACTCATCTGGCGCAGCAGGGTTTCGGTTTGGGCATCGTAGGCCGCCAGGCTAGATTCGGCAAAGAGAACGTTTGGCTCGCCGCGCGAGAGCATCTGGTCAAACTTCTTGGTGGTAAAACCATCGGGCGGCTGCCAATTAGCTCCCTGCCGGTGCAGCTTGCCAAACAGCTCGCCCATTTTGGCACTATTTTTGGCGGTCAGCCGTTTGCCCAGCAGCACGCCGGGCAGCCAGCGCATCAGCACGGCGTGGCGATCGGTCGGCACACCAACCGCCTGGGGAAAGACAATGGCTTCCCCCGCTGGCGTGCGCTGGATGCAGGGGACGGGAATATCTGTGTCGCGGGCCAGGGCATCGAGCCACATCACTTCGGAAACGGCCGACTCCACACCGCGCCACTTTGGATTGGCGATGCGCAGGGCAAACTGCTGCCCATCGTCAGCCCAGACGCGGTAGATGAGATTGGTATCCGTCCCGACGAGCTTGAGGCGAACGGCCGTTACACCAAACTGCCGCAGCGCATCCTCTGCCAATCCCCGCAGCCGCCGCAGCTTGCCCCGTAATGTCAGTTGTTCGTATGGTTTCAAATGGAAGGTTCCTCCAAATCAGCCTGACTATATTGATTCAGAGGCTAAAAATATCAAAGATTACGCAGATTGAAAAGATGACAACAACGAATTGGAGTAACAAATGAATTTTTCTGTTCTAATAATTCGTTGATTACTTAAATTCGCTGTTGTCTTACGGGTAGCGCCGCCATTTGAGGGAGAGGAAAACGGCCGTTCCCACCAACACCACCGCCGCCATCACAAAGAAGACGCTGATCTCAATCGCTTCCTTCTGCAAAATGATTTGCGTGGGCAGTTCCTGAAATACCTCCAAAAGCTGGTCGGCGCTCTCGGCGCGATAATATTCACCGCCGGTAAGGTCGGCCACGCCTTGCAGCGTCTCTTCATCGATCACCAGGAAGCGACGGAAATTACTGGCTCCGCCGCCAAAGCCACCAAAACTTCCGCCGAAGCCGCCGCCAAAGCCACGGTTGACAGCATCGCCACCCAACTGCGCCTGGCTGCACACCATCTCGGGAATCTCATCCGTGCCAAAGCCGATGGTGTAGACGCGCACCTGCCGGTCGGCGGCTTGTTGGGCGGCATCGAGGGGGCGCGGTCCCTGGCTGTTGGCTCCGTCCGTAAGCAGGACGATGATGTCTGGTTGGTAGGTTTCAACGACCTCACTGGTTGGATTTTCCTCTTGCAGATTGAGGCCGCTGGGGGGAACGGCCGTGTTTATCTCAGCAATCGCATCAATCGACTTCAACGTCGCGCTGCCAATCGCCGTGCCAAACGAGGTGGTCAAATTGGCAATGGCGTC
>CALBTC010000110.1 GCA_937967805.1 uncultured Anaerolineaceae bacterium | reverse complement strand
TGGTACCGCTTGCGCCTGCCGCTGCCGGTGCAGTGGGTGACGGGCAAGCTGGATTTGTTTCATTCGCCCGATTTTGTGCTGCCGCCGGTGAACGGCCGTATCCCCACTCTCCTCACCGTCCACGATCTTTCCTTCATTCATTACCCCCACGTTTTCCCCGAACGGCTGGTAAGCTACCTCAACCAGGTGGTGCCGTGGTCAATTGGCCGCGCCACGCACGTTCTGGCCGATTCGGAAGCGACGCGCCACGATTTGCTCGACATCTGGCAGGTGCCGCCGGAGAAGGTGACGGTGCTGTACAGCGGCGTGCATGAGCGATTCCGGCCGGTGACCGATGTAGAGAAGATTACGGCCGTTCGCCAAAAATACAATCTGGCAGAGTGGCCCTACCTGTTAAGCGTCGGTACCTTGCAGCCGCGCAAAAATTACCAGATGCTCATTCGCGCCTTTGCCCCGCTGGCCGATAAAGTGCCGCATCACCTGGTCATCTCCGGCGGCAAAGGCTGGCTTTACGACGAGATGATGGCCGAAGTAGCGCGCCAGGGTTTAGCAGAACGCGTTCATTTTATCGGCTTTGTGGCTGACGCCGATTTGCCTGCACTGTACAGTGATGCGTCCCTGTTTGTTTTCCCCAGTTTGTACGAAGGCTTTGGTTTGCCCTTGTTGGAGGCGATGGGGTGCGGAACGGCCGTGCTCACCTCCAACAGCTCTTCCCTGCCCGAAGTGACCGGCGATGCTGCCCAGCAGCTTCCCCCTGATGATCAGCAAGCCTGGACAGAAATGATGTTAGCCTTACTGACCGATCCCGCACGCCGGGAAGCGTTAGAGCGCGCCGGACGGAGCCAGGTCAAACAATTTTCCTGGCAGGCATCAGCACGCCAATTGTTAAAAATTTACCAGCAGCTGCTGTCTGGCTAAAATTTTCCCCTATTTTTAGTACCCATTGCCTATGACCCAGAGAGCGACCTAGTACCAACGTCTCATTATGTGAACTATGATTTCGTAATAGTACCGGGCATAATGGGGGCAATTATTAAATTTTGGATCACAGAGTAGTGCCTTAACTGAATAACGAAGGATGAAACGGCCGTTACCTTTCGGCCACCTTTTTGCCCCAACCGGTTGCCCCAAAATCAGCCAGAGGGGAAGTTCACCTTAAGAATGGGTTCCTGCATGACCCAGGTGAACCGCAATCATTCCAGGCGCGTATCTGAGGAGGATTCAGAAGTGACGATGACATCTGGACTTTTCCGTGGTGTCATGAAACTCAAAACGCTTTGTGTTGCTGGTGCTTTTACCCAGCCGCAAAATTTACAACCACAGCCCATCTTCCCCAACAATGTTTTGGTTCATACCCACATTTTCAAATTTTACGTGGAAAGCGCCTTCGACAAAGCGCTAGACGTGGTAAACGCTAATCGAGATATCGACCTGATTTTTATTGACGCCGATAGCGACTCTCTGCCTGAGATTATCATGTTCATGACCCAGGCGCGCGAAATACGGCCGAAACTGCCCATCGTCGTGTTCACCAGCCACGCCGACGACCGGATGC
>CALBTC010000109.1 GCA_937967805.1 uncultured Anaerolineaceae bacterium | reverse complement strand
GGCAGCCTGCAATTTTACAAGGCAAACACCTTTCCCTTGATCAATCCTGTGCATTGGCTGACCTCCCACTTTGCCGTGGGTGGCTTTAGCCCGCTGCAGCGGTTGAGCGGGATGCTCACAGCCCACATGACACAGATTGCACCGCACAACGGCTTCCGCTGGCACCCCCATCGCGGATTGGAAATTTTCACCTATGTCATTGATGGCGAACTGTATCACGAAGACACGACCGGCGGTAAAGGAGCCATCACCGCCGGGGAGGTGCAGCGTATGTTTTCCGGCAATTTCATCCAGCACCAGGAGCTGAACCGGACGGATGAATTCACCCGCGTCATTCAAATCTGGTTTGTAGCCGATGTGCAGCATATGGGCCTGCCGCCACACTACGAACAGACCAAACTCAGCAGCATGGCTGCCCGCAGCGTCGGCGACGCCACCGTGCGCGACATTATCGGACCAAACGGAGCCACCGATGCCTACGTCTCTGCCCGGCTCACCAGCAGCATCCTGCCCGCCGGCGGCGCAGCCGAAATCGAACGACCTCAGCCCGGCGAAGACCTCTTTTTATACTTTGTGGACGGCAACGGCCGTTTACAAACCGCCACCCAACACCATCAAATCGATATTTACGATGTCGTTCTAGCTTCACCCGAGGCTGAAACGGCCGTCATCACTGCCGGCTCTGAAAAACCGCTCAACTATCTCTCTTTTTACCTTAACCCCTTTATGCAAAATTAGCTCTACCCAAACTCTCTCGCCGCTGTTGTAGACTCTCAGGGAGCTACCCACACAACAAAGCTGAGGCTGGTGCCTCGATATTCGACCGTAATTTCCCAGCAGCCGAGTGTGGGCAGCTCGATGCCGGTCATCATGAAATGTCCGTAATCTGGATGGTAGGCATTGGTGCCGTGTACGTGTGGTTCCACCACAGCGTCGCCATCCAGCTGCCGGGCAGAAAGCGTGATCTCCGGCTGTAGTTCCATTGTCTGGCCGTAGCTTTCGCTCCACAAAGCGATTTTATTGACATACCCGGCATCAGATTTGGGCAGCCCGTGCCAGGTGCCATTGGCTCGTAGATCAATCCAAAGTTCATTGCTACCGTACCAAAAACCTCCGCCTGGGGGCCATTCGGGGTACGGCTCCGGCGGTATGAAGCGTGGCTCTGGCCGCTGTGTGGTGGGACAGCTATCCGATTTGGGCATTTCGGGATACGGCGTTGGATAGGCTGTTGGGGCAGCTGTTGCCACTGTTTTGTCTGTTTGGGCAACGGCCGTTTCTGACCCACCATCTGTACATGCAGTCATTATCAAAGCGAAAAAGATAAGTGGATAAAAAAGCAACCTTTTCATCATTGTCTCCTTCTTTTGCCATTTGGTCTCTAATTACTTTACCCCGCCCGGTTCCATTTGGTTCCATTCTCAAATTTTTAGGCAAATGACACAATGATCCGGGCCAAATCCAGGCAAAATCACCAAATTTTTATTTTTTGGTTGACAGCCACAATTTATCTGCTAAATTTCTTCACAATGAAACCATTTATTGACTCACAAGCACCTCTTTTTATTCGCCGCCGTCGCCAGACACATAGTCTGGAATTTGAGCTTGCCTGAGTCGCTTTAAGAAGACACGCGCAACCTGAACCGCCAGACTTTAGCCCAAAGTCTGGCGGTTTTTTTTTGCACTTTTGCCACAGAGGGCACAGAGATAATAGAGAAAAATCTCTTCTCTCTCTGTGGCCTCTGTGGCCAAAATCTGGAGAGTGAAATGATTAGAGCAGGAATTTTTGGGGCTACGGGATATACCGGGTATGAATTGGTCAAAATTTTGCAGCGGCATCCGCAGGTGGATGTAGTTTTTGCCACGTCGCAATCTTTTGCCGGGAAGCATTTATCGGACGTTTATCCGCAGGCACCACATCTGCCGTTGATTTTGGGGGAAGAAGCTCCCCTGGACGCGGTGGATGTGGTTTTTTTGTGCTTGCCTCATGCAGCGGCGGCGGAAACGGCCGTTCACGCCCTTGCCGCTAAAGTAACTGTCATTGACCTCAGCGCCGACTTCCGTCTAAAGGATGCCCACACATACGCCAGCTGGTATGATAAAGTCCATCCTGCACCCCATCTGCTGGCCGATGCTGTTTACGGCCTGACCGAGTTTGCCCGTGACCAACTGCCTGGGGCCAGGCTAGTGGCCACGCCCGGCTGCTACCCCACGAGCATTTTGCTGCCGTTACGGCCGTTGCTCACCTCAAATCTACCCATCACCAGCCCTGTCATCGCCGATTCCAAATCCGGCATTTCCGGCGCAGGGCGGACGCCCAAGCAAAACACCCACTTTGTGGAAGCGCACAACAACTTTTCGCCGTACAAAATCGGCCGCAGCCATCGCCATCTGCCCGAAATCGAGCAGGTGATGGACTGGTTCCGAGAAAACGCACCGTCGCTTATTTTTTCCCCGCACCTTCTGCCGGTGGAGCGGGGCATTTTGTCCACAATTTATGTCAACTTTTCTGAGCCGGTGACTTTGGATGACGTACGGCCGTCTTTCACCACAATATATGCCAACGAGCCGTTCATCTGCCTGCTGCCCGATGGCGAACTGGCCACCCTGGCCCACGTCACCCACAGCAACAAATGCGCCATCGGCCTGACGATAGCCGGGAATACGCTGGTCATCACCTCAGCCATCGACAATTTGGTGAAAGGTGCCGCCGGGCAGGCGGTGCAAAATATGAATGTGGTGTTTGGCTTGGAAGAGACGCTAGGGTTGTTCTAGACGCTGAGGTGCAAGATGCAAGTATTAAAAATTGGTGGCAATGAACTGGATGATCCCGGTTTTTTGGCGGGATTGGCGGAATATGTGGCAGGAACGGCCGTACCCCACATCATTGTGCATGGCGGCGGGCGGGCCATTGTGGCTTTGCAGCAAAAAGTGGGGCTGCAATCAACCAAAGTGGATGGCCTGCGCGTCACCGACCGCGAGATGATCAGCGTGGTGCAGATGGCGCTGAGCGGGCAGACCAACAAACAAATCGTGACGGCACTGCTGGCAGCGGGGGTAGACGCCGTTGGCCTCAGCGGGGTTGACGGTGGCATTTTGCGCTGCCTGAAGAAGCAGCATCCCACGGCCGATCTTGGCTACGTTGGCGAAATCAGCCAGGTGCGCACCGACCTGCTGCGCCAGCTCACCGGCCTGGGGCTAACGGTAGTGCTCTCGCCCATCTCGCTGGGATTCGACGGCTACACCTACAACGTCAACGCCGACGACGCCGCCAGCGCCGTGGCGTTGGCTCTGCAAGCGGAGCGATTAGCCTTTGTCTCTAACGTGCCGGGGGTGTTGAGCAACGGCCGTATCCTACCTCACCTCACCCCCGACCAAACCGAAATGCTCATCACCAACGGCACCATCACCGACGGCATGGTGCCTAAAGTGCGCGCCGCCTTGGCCACCATCGCCCAGGGCGTTCAGCAAACCCAAATCGTCAACCTTGCCGGACTGCTCAACAACAGCGGCACCTTATTTACTACCCAAATAGTTACGGAGTAAGGGAAAAAATGGAACGCTGATTTTCCTGATTGCCTTGATCAGGTAGATCAGGAAAATCAGCGTCCTATTGAAGGAGCAAAACTATGAACAAGGAAGAAATTATTCAGGTGGAAGCGGGCTATGTTATGCATACGTACAATCGGCCCGACATTGTTTTTAGCCACGGCAAGGGGATGTATGTATATGACAGCGACGGCAACAAATATCTCGATTTCACTTCCGGCATCGCCGTCACGTCCCTGGGCCACAGCGACCCGGATTGGGGTGCGGCCGTTTCCCAACAAGCCGGAAAGCTCACCCACGTCAGCAACCTGTTCCACACCGCGCCACAGGCCCAACTGGCGCAAAAACTGGTCGAAAACTCCTTTGCCGATAAGGTCTTCTTCTGCAACTCCGGCTCGGAGGCCAATGAAGCTGCCCTCAAATTTGCCCGCAAGGTCGGCAAGATGCAGCATGATAGCAAGACCAACATCGTTGCTTTCAGTGGGGGGTTTCACGGCCGTACGATGGGCTCCCTCTCAGCCACCTACAAAGAACAATACCGCGAACCATTTGCCCCGCTGGTTCCCGGCATCACCTTCGTGCCCTTCAACGATTTGGCCGCCGCCCGCGAAGCCATCGACGACTACACCTGCGCCGTCATTGTGGAGCCAATCCAGGGGGAAGGCGGCGTCAACCCGGCCACGCCGGAATTCCTGCACGGTTTGCGCGCCGCGTGCGATGCCCACAGCGCCCTGCTCATCTTCGACGAGGTGCAGTGCGGTCTGGGGCGGACCGGCCAGCTGTGGGCCCACCGCCAGGTCAACGTCACGCCAGATATCATGACGTTGGCCAAGCCGCTGGCCGGCGGGCTGCCCATCGGCGCCACGCTGGTCACCCAGGCGGTGGCTGAGGCGATCAAGCCGGGCGACCACGGCAGCACTTTTGCTGCCGGTCCACTGGTGTGCGCCGCCGCCAACGTGGTGTTCGACAAAGTCAACCAGCCTGACTTTTTGCAATCTGTGCAGGAAAACGGCGCTTATTTAATGCACCGTCTGCAAACGTTGGAGCTGGATCACATTGTTGACGTGCGCGGTCAGGGGCTGCTGGTGGGCGTGGCGCTGAATCAACCGGCCGCGCCCATCATGGCTGCGGCCAGAGGCAAGGGCGTGCTCATCCTTACTGCTGGAGACAACGTGCTGCGGCTGGCTCCGCCGTTGATTGTGAGCAAGGGTGAAATTGATACGGCCGTAACCACCATCGCCACCTGTTTAGAAGAAGGTTCATAAAATTGAGCAATCAATAGGACGCTGATTCCCATGATCAGGGTGATCAGGAAAATCAGCGTCCTATTTTTCTTAAGGAATAGAATCATGGAACCAACAATTCGCTCCTTTACTCTGGAAGACAGCGACGCTGTTATCACCATTTGGGAGGCGTGCGGCCTCACCGTGCCCTGGAACGATCCGCACAAAGATATTGCCCGCAAAATGCAGGTCAATCCGGAACTATTTTTGGTGGCAGAGTTGAACGGCCGTCTCGCCGGCACCGTCATGGGCGGCTACGAAGGGCATCGCGGCTGGATCAACTATTTGGCCGTGGCTCCCGACTGCCAGGGTCAAGGCGTCGGCCGTGCCTTGATGGACGCTGTAGAGAGCAAGCTAAATGAGCTCGGCTGCCCCAAGATCAATTTACAGGTGCGCAAGAGCAATACGGCCGTTATCCAATTCTACGGCCACCTCGGTTACCACATCGACGACGTCATCAGCCTGGGCAAACGCCTCATCAAAGACGATTAAAGGGATTTGCCACAGAGAACACAGAGGAAATAGAGATTTTTCTCTTTAATCTCTGTGCTCTCTGTGGCAAAAAAATATGAACATACGTCCAGCTCATCCACAAGACATCCCCCACATCCTCGCCCTGCTCAACGAGCACGTACGGCGCGGTGACGTGCTGCCGCGCACCGCCCAATCGATCCAAGACACGCTGCCCGACTGGCTGGTGGGCATCGACGCCGATGACGAGCTGGTAGCCTGCGTCTCGCTGCTTTACTACAGTGAGGCACTGGCCGAGGTGCGGTCGCTGGCCGTGGCCGACAAGGTGAAAGGGCAAGGCTGGGGCCGCAGCATCGTTAAAGAAATTATTGCTCAGGCTAAACACCGGCAAGTGCCGACTTTGTTTGCCCTGACTCGGGCCGTTCCCTTTTTCCAGAAAATGGGCTTTATCATCAGCAGCCGGGAGCTGTTCCCGGAAAAGGTGTGGCGCGATTGTCAGGTTTGCCCCTTGCTGCACCATTGTGATGAAACGGCCGTTGTCCTCCACCTCACCCCACAACCCATCCAATTGCAAAATTACCCAATTACCCAATTACCGGTTATCCAACCTATTCAAGGAGTTACAAAAATGTCAAAACCAACAATTAACAAAGCCGTCCTCGCCTATTCCGGCGGGTTAGACACCTCTGTCATCGTGCCCTGGCTGCGCGAAAATTATGGCTGCGATGTCATCTGTTTCTGCGCCAACATTGGCCAGGGGGATGATGAACTGCAAGGGCTGAAAGATAAAGCGCTGGCCAGCGGTGCCAGCAAAGTGTATGTGGAAGATCTGCGCCACGAATTTGCCAAAGATTTCCTCTTCCCAATGCTGCAATCCGGCGCCATTTATGAACGGCAATATCTGCTGGGCACCTCCATTGCCCGGCCGCTCATCGCCAAATGGCAGGTGGCCATCGCCGAGGCCGAAGGCGCCGACGCCGTAGCCCACGGCGCCACCGGCAAGGGCAACGATCAGGTGCGCTTTGAGTTGACCTACAAGGCGCTCAACCCCACCCTAAAAGTGATTGCCCCCTGGCGCGAGTGGGATATTCGCTCCCGCGAAGATGCCCTGGCTTACGCCAAAAAGCACAACGTGCCCGTCGTCCACACCGAAAAATCGATCTACAGCCGGGATAGAAACCTGTGGCACCTGTCACACGAGGGCGGCATCTTGGAGGACCCGCGCAACGAGCCGGAAGAGAGCATGTACCAATGGACCGCCTCCCCGGAAAATGCACCGGACGAACCGGAAGTTGTGACGGTCCATTTTGAAAAAGGGATTCCCGTCTCCGTCAACGATGTGCAACTGCCGCCCGCATCTCTTATTGAGAAGCTAAATGAGTTGGGAGCCAGACACGGCATCGGCCGGATCGACCTGGTAGAAAATCGCCTGGTGGGCATGAAATCCCACGGCGTCTATGAGACCCCCGGCGGCACCATATTGTACGCCGCCCACCGGGAGCTGGAATCCCTCTGCCTGGACCGGGACACCAGTCATTTTAAAGAAGAGCTGGCCGTAAAATATGCCGAACTGGTTTATTTTGGCAAATGGTTCCATGCGCTGCGGGAATCGATGCAGGCGTTTATTGTCGACACGCAAAAGTCAGTGACAGGTTGGGTGAAGTTTAAGCTGTACAAAGGTAACGCCATCGTCATTGGGCGGCACAGCGACAAAAGCTTGTATCGTGAAGATTTCGCCACCTTCGGCAAGGAAGACGTGTACGACCAAAAGGATGCTGTGGGTTTCATCAATTTGTTTGGCCTGCAAATGAAGGTACAGGCAATGATGGACGTGAGTAACGGTGGCAAAACCCGCTATGCCGCGCCAGACTATTCCAAATTCAAACGCGACTAATGTTTTTTTGTCCGGTTTTCCCGGCAACTGTTTACTTGAACTGTTCCAGCGTAAGCAGTTTCCGGGAAAATTTCTAATGCCAATCCGCCGCGATCTGCAAAATGAGTGTACAAAAGCCCCAGGAGCATTTATAGTGCAGTTAGACAAACGAAGATTATCAAAGTGTGTGCGCGGCTTCCTTCAAAACAATCCAACCTAAAGAAAGCGTTGATCGACTCAGCCAGATGGTGTCCAGCCATCGGCATCCATGTTTAACAACACTTTCATCCCCATAGCGTCTTAACTGAAGGAAAACAGTAACTTTATTCGTTAATTTCCTTAACTATTGAAAATGTCTATGGAACCCTCGTAAATTGTCTTTGTGTCTCAGATTATTGTGTAAACGAATCTTTCAGTTCAGTTTTTGGCAAGGTCAGAAGCTGGAGGGGACTTGGCACGATCATGAGCAGATTATGTGTCTTTATGTTGGGCAAGTTTCAGGTGGAATTTGAGGGAAAGGTGCTGCCTGGTTTTGAGGCGAATAAAGTTCAAGAGCTGTTCAGTATTTTACTGCTTTACCCAGAACGGCCGCACCATCGAGAAACGCTTGCTTCGCTGTTGTGGCCAAACAACTCAACGGCTCAATCAAAGCGGTACCTGAGTCGAGTTATTTGGCAACTGCAAACGGCCGTTAAAGAAGCCACCGAAGAGATAGCCGACAAGCTGCTGTTGGTGAAACCAGATTGGATTCAGTTAAATTTGGATGCGTCTCTTTGGGCCGACGTGGTGGTTTTTGAAGAAATTTATAGTTCGGTAATCGGCGCTTCAGGAACCCGGTTGGACAATGAAAAAGCAGTCAAGTTGCAAGATGGTGTAAAAATCTATCAAGATGATTTGTTACAAGGTTGTTATGAGGATTGGTGCTTATTCGAGCGCGAACGATTTCAGCTGATGCTCCTAAACTCGCTGGATAAATTAATGCTCTATTGCGAAACAGCAGGAGCATATGAAGCAGGCCTTGCTTATGGAACAGAAATTTTGCGGTATGACCGCGCCCGGGAATGTACCCACAGGCGGCTCATGCGCCTTCACTTGTTGGCCGGCGACCGCACGGGAGCGTTACGCCAGTATGAACGCTGCGCAACAGTTCTCCTTGAAGACCTGGATATTGAGCCAAGCGAAAACACGCAAAAACTTTACCAAATCGTCCGCGCCAATCATTTAAACAAGTCTGACAACAATGAACTCGTCCCAAAAAATTCTCTAAAGAAATCGAAAGAGTTTTCAAGCTTTACCGTCATATTAAGCAGACTGGATCGGCTTCAGGTTACGCTCAATACGGTTCAAAAACAAATTCAAATTGAACTCGACCAAATGAGATCGTTCCTGCAAGATTAATCGCCTGGCCAAGATTGGGCCAATTCCCTCTGGAAAAGACTTCACACCGAAAAAATTGGCCCAATCTCCACTTTGCGGTTTACTTCTGCCCCAAAGATACACTCAGTAAACACCCCAAGATACATTCAAAACACAACGACTCTTATACTGCCACTTAGCGGGTAATAATCAGCATCAACTTACCCCTATAAGGAAATGATGGCTGTTGATTAGGGCATTATGGACCAGGAAGATTCCAATACCCATTCTTTTATTATCCGAATCTGGCTTGAAGAACTAAATGATGAGCGTGGTCAGAAAGCGTGGCGCGGCCACATCACCCACGTCCCCAGCGGCAAGCGACGCTACATGAAGGAGTTCGATGACATTCTGGCTTTCATCATACCTTATACAGGATCAAATGATTCAAACTTATCCGCTTTACTGCTGCGAGTAAATCAATGGCTGAAACAGCACAATTTGCGCCTCGTGAAAACCAGTTGAGCGCCAACGCGGCACACCATCATGATCTGTTGGCGGCCCTGCAACGCCTGGACCAGATGCTGGAACAAGCGGTCGAAAATGCCCAACGCATCTATGGTTCAGTTGGCGATCCATATCGTGGGCTTTACATTAACCAAGACGAGGCAAATCGATTATTGACCCGCCAACCTGTGGTCTCGCCGCTGAAGCAGAGCCAATCAACTCCCCCTGCGCCTTTAAGCAGCGCAAACGACGCAAAAGGCGGCCCCCTCTCTTTTATTACCCGCTGGTTTAAAACGCAAGCAGACACAACTGAGAAAAGTTCCGGTGGAAAACAGCAGGAAATGCTGGCTGAAGACACGGCCGATCTTGCGGAACGTGTCAGAAAAGCTCAACGGCCGTTACCCCAATTGGAAACAAACGGCACCCGTTTAGAGTGGTTAGCACAAGCGTTTAACCTTTCAGCGTTTGACCTGGATTTGCTGCTGATTGCCTTAGCCCCCGAGCTAGATCTGCGCTATGAGCGACTGTACGCCTTTCTCCAGGATGATGTAACGCGCCGCCGGCCAACTGTTGACCTGGCGCTAAATTTATTGTGCGTTTCTGCTGAAGACAAGCTAGCCGGCTATGCCCACTTTATGTCGGATGCGCCACTGATTCGCCATCGCCTGCTGCACCTGATTGCTGATCCCAATCAAGTGCAGCCCCCGTTTCTTTCTCATTACCTTAAACTGGATGCCCAAGTTGTACGGTTCCTGTTAGGGCAACAAAACCTGGACCAGCGGCTGGTGTCCTGTGGCAAATTAATTCAGCCTGCCAACGTGCCCGAACAAATTCCTTGGAGAGATGAGACAAAACGGCCGTTACACACTCTCATCCACCAAGCCAGAACAACAAAACAACCCCTCAGACTTTATTTTCACGGCCCGCAAGGTGCCGGTAAAGTTAACATGGCAAAACGCCTGGCAGCAGAAATTCAGGCCCCTTTGCTGGTAATTGACCTGACCGCTGCTTTGGCCGTTGAGACAGAGTTCAAGTACGCCCTGCTTTTAATCCTGCGCGAAGCATGGTTTCAGAACGGGCTGCTTTACCTGGACAATCTGGATGCGCTGCGTAGTGATGAGCAGAGCTTTGCATTTCAACAGCTTCTAGACTCACTGGAAGACGACAACAATATCATCATCCTGGCCGGCACGCTGCCGTGGAAACCACCCAGGCGAACCCGCGCCAATCTCGCCACCATGCCGTTTCCCATTCCTGATTTTGCCCAACGCCGCCGCTACTGGCAAACGTATTTAGACGCGGCCAACGTATCAATCGACGCCCAAGAAGTAGCTGCGCTGGCCGATCGCTTCCGCCTGACCCCACACCAAATTGCCGATGCCGTGGAAACGGCCGTTAACCAAACCCAATTACGCGCGGCCACACAAAACAGCAGCGACCAACCACATACCCAGCCAAACCTGGCGGATTTGTTTACGGCCGCACGCCAGCAAACCGGCCACAACCTGGCTAAACTGGCCAGCAAAATCGAACCCAAATACACCTGGGACGATATCGTGCTGCCCCCAGATCAGATGGCTCAGCTCAATGAGATTTGTAACCAGGCTATTCATCGCCACATCGTTTTTGGCCAATGGGGCTTTGACCAGAAACTGTCTTTAGGTAAAGGCTTAAACGTCTTGTTTTCCGGCCCGCCGGGAACGGGCAAAACGATGGCCGCCGAAATTATCGCCAACCAGCTACAGCTTGATTTGTACAAAATTGATTTGTCGCAGGTGGTCAGCAAATACATCGGCGAAACAGAAAAGAATTTAGACCGTATCTTCTCTGCTGCCGAAAACGCCAACGCCATTCTCTTCTTCGATGAAGCCGATGCCTTGTTCGGCAAGCGATCAGAAGTGCGCGACTCTCATGATCGCTACGCGAATATTGAGATCAGCTATTTACTGCAAAAGATGGAACAGTACGAGGGTGTCGCCATTTTGGCTACAAATTTGCGCCGCAATTTAGATGATGCTTTTGTCCGCCGTCTGGCCTTTACGGTGCACTTCCCCTTCCCTGACGAACAGAGCCGCGAGCGCATCTGGGCCGGTATCTGGCCGGAAAAAGTTCCGTTAACTGAGGGACTTGATATGCCGTTTATGGCCCGGCAATTTAAGTTGAGCGGCGGCAACATTAAAAATATTGCCCTGGCAGCCTCTTTCCTGGCGGCGGCAAACGGCCGTCACGTCGAAATGAGCCATCTTATCCGCGCCACCAAACGTGAGTACCAAAAGATGGGCAAACCATGCACCGAGGGTGAATTTGGTGCCTACTACCACCTGATAGAAACAACCCATGTTTAGCGATCTGGACAATACCTTAAGCCAAATCCTGGATGATGCCGCCGCCCCTGCGGAACTGAGAGCAGCCGACGTCAACTTCCTGATGCCCGATAAAGACTTTACGCCTTCTCAGGCAACGGTCAACCTCTATTTGTATGAGGTCAGCGAAAATCGCGAGCTGCGCACGGCCGAACCGATCATCGAAAGAGTAGGCACCCAATACGTTCGCCGCCAGCCGCCGCTGCGCGTGGCCTGCAACTACATGGTGACAACCTGGTCTACCGAAACAGGCGCGGTAAAGGTAGCCGAGGAACACCGGTTATTGAGCCAGGCCTTACTTTGGTTAAGCCGCTTTCCCACGATTCCTGACCTCTATTTGCAAGGCAGCCTGGTGAATCCACCGTATCCGCTGCCAACCATGGTAGCGCAGATGAACGGCGGCAAAAGTGTCGGTGAATTTTGGGCCGCGTTAGGCCAGCCGCCCCGGCCCTCTTTTAACGTGCTGGTCACTGTGGCCATGGATTTGAACCGCCAGATTGAAGGCGATCTGGTAACAACTAAAATCACCGAATTTGCTCCCGATGAAACGCTCCTGTCAATTGGCGGACGCGTGCTAACCAATGAAGCAACCCCGCAGCCCATTCTCGGCGCACGCGTGCAGATTGATGCGCTTGAGCCCGTTTATACCGGTGAGGACGGCCGTTTCACCATCACCACCATTGCCTCTGGCCCCCACACCTTGCGGGCAACAGCCACCGGCTTCCAAGCCGGCCAAAAGGCGATTACCGTACCCGGACCGCCGAATATGTATGAAATCCGTTTAGATTCATGATAGGCAACTGATCCATAAATTCTTAGTGTAAGGAGGATGGCGATATGGCTTTGGCATTTAAATCTCCTGGGGTAAAAATTATTGAAGTGCAATCCCCCGGACCCATTGAAGGCGTAGGAACCAGTACGGCCGCTTTTGTTGGTCCGGCGCTGGCTGGTGATCTGTTTAAACCGACAAAGGTGGTGAACTGGACCCAGTTTGCCAACACGTTTGGCCTGGCAAAAGCCGGGCAGCCGGTTAACGATCCTTACAAGGCATCGCCGCGCATCTACATGCCGCACGCTGTTCGGGGCTTTTTTGATAACGGCGGCACCGTTTGTTACATCGTGCGCGTGGGCACCGCGCAAAAGTCATCAAGATTATTAGCCGATCGGGACGGTGGCAATGCGCTGCTGGTAAGTGCAAAACAGGATGGCGTTGGCGGCGACAGCATCACGATTCAGGTGGACGACGCCCATATTCAATCCACCACAGTTTCCCGACACAATGCCAATATCGCGGGTGGCGCATCCGATACCCATATCACCCTCGACGATGCTTCCACCTTCCGCGTAGGCGAACGCGTGCTGCTGGATGATGGCGGCGGCACGACGGATACGGCCGTTATCAGCAGCATCAACACGGGCACAAATGAAGTTACTTTTGCAGCGGCCGTTTCCAAAACTTACACCGCAGGCACCATCCGCACCGCCGATCTGGTAGCCGGTCAAACCGAAATTTATGTCGAAGATACGGTAGGCATCGAACTGGGATCAATCATCCAGGTGGCCAATGCCGCTAACGATGAAATGATCGCCGTCGTGGGTGTGGCAGCGGCGGCCACACCGGCCGGCAACCCCCGCCCCGGCCGCTTAACCCTGGCCGCGCCCGGCCTGGCCAACGGCTATGACATGTCCGCCGACGTAGCGGTGGAAACGCAAGAGTTTACGCTGACGGTGACCAATGGCACCGACGTAGAGACCTTTGAAAACCTCTCTATGGAGCCAGGCCACAGCCGCTATTTTGCCGATGTTGTCGATTCCGATCACGTAACGGTTGAGCTGCCCGACCCACCAAGCACGGCAGCCCCGCCGGAAAATTTGCCCGCAGTCATTGCCGCTTCCCCGCTGCAAAATGGGGCTAATGATGATCTGAACAGCATCAACGAACCCCTGTACCAACAAGGCATTGATGCCCTGGAACGGATCGATGACGTCAATATGCTTTGCGTTCCCGATGCGGCCAACGGCATCATCGATATCGTCACCGTGCAAAATGCGATGATTGCCCACTGCACCAACATGGAAGACCGCTTTGCTATTCTGGACCCTGGTCCCGGTCTAGAAGCATTGACCGGCAACACCGTTCTGGATCAGCGCAACTCAATTAGCGGCAGCCCGCGCGGCTTTGCGGCGCTTTATTACCCGCAAATTATCATCCCCAACCCCAATCCGGCCGTGGGCGGCACCGTCAAAATACCGCCATCAGGCCACATCGCCGGCATTTATGCCCGCTCAGACGCCAGCAGAGGGGTACACAAAGCGCCGGCCAATGAACCGATTCAAGGCGTGCTGGCATTAGAGCAGATATTAACCGATGCCGAACAGGGTGAGCTCAACATCAATCAGGTCAACGTGCTGCGCAACTTCCCTGGGTTAGGACCCACCGTTTGGGGTGCGCGCACCATCTCCACCGAAACCGCCTGGCGCTATGTCAGCACCCGCCGCCTGTTCCTCTTCCTCGAAGAGTCCCTGCAGGAAGGCACCCGTTGGGCCGTCTTTGAACCAAACGATTTGGCGCTGTGGGGCAAACTCAAACGAGTCGTCACCGGCTTCTTAACCCGCACCTGGCAGAGCGGTGCCCTGTTTGGGGCCACGCCGGAAGAGGCGTTCTACGTCAAGGTAGATGAAGAGCTCAACCCGCCCGAGGTGCGCCAATTAGGCCAGGTCATCATCGAAGTCGGCGTTTTGCCCGCCTTCCCGGCCGAATTTGTCATCTTCCGAATCGGCCAAAAAGCCGGCGGAGCCGATGTCACGGAATTGGGTTAAGTGTAGGCGTCATTCCCGCCTTCGCGGGAATCCACAAGGCAGATTTACAAAACTTGTTCTGCGTTCATCAGCGTTCATCAGTGTCCTATTCTTTTAAGGGAGACGACATGAGCATAAGCTCAACACAATAAATGAAAATCCGCAGATTTCGCAGATTTCGCAGATTTTTCTCTGCGCCTCCGCGCCTCTGCGTTAAATTATTTTCGATGGAGGTACAAAAACATGGCAGATCCATACCGCAACTACAATTTTCTGGTAGAGATAGACGGCATCACCCAGGCCGGTTTCAGCGAATGTTCCGGGTTTGGCGCCGCAACAGACCCCATTGAATATCGCGAAGGCGGGCACCCCGGCAACACGGTTCGTAAATTTCCGGGAACCACCAAGTACAACAACATCACCCTCAAATGGGGCATGACCGACTCCACCGAACTATACGACTGGTACCGGGACATCATTAAAGGCAAGGTCGAGCGCAAAGATGGCAGCATCATCCTGCAAGACACCGAGGGGAATGAGGCCATTCGCTGGAACTTTTACAACGGCTGGCCAACCAAATGGGACGGGCCGGGTCTCGACGCCAAGGCCAACGACATCGCCATCCAGACGTTAGAGATTGCCCATGAAGGGCTAGAAAGGGCTTAAAAATGATCCAGACAGAATATGAGTTCACGCTACCGGTAGGGTATCAAGATCAGGAAGGCAGCCTGCACCGGCACGGCACCATGCGGCTGGCAACGGCCGCAGATGAAATCCTGCCGTTAAAAGACCCGCGCGTCCAATCCAACCAGGCATACCTGATCATCATTTTGCTGTCCCGGGTGATCACCCAACTGGGCACCGTCGCCCACATCAATCCCAAAGTGATTGAAAACCTGTACACGCAGGACCTGGCCTATCTGCAGGATTTCTACAACACGATCAACGGCTCAGGCAAGTCACAAATCCCGGCGGTATGCCCGGCCTGTGAGCATTCGTTTGAGGCAGCGCTGAATGGCTTGGGGGAATATTAGGCTACCCCCTCGACTCCCTTTATGAGGAGGTAGCCTTTATCACCTACCATTTTCACTGGCCTTTGGAATCCGTCTTAAACCTGGAACATACCGAACGGCAGCGATGGGTTTCAGAAATCTCTGAGATACATCGCCACATGAATGAAATGAAATGACATGAATGTGCAGCGGATAAAGTGTCACGCACCACAATTTCTAAATAACCGGGCCAAATTCCGGCTGCTGGATAAACGCGCCAGGCGCTGGCTCGATTGGGTTGCCCAATCTTTGCGGCTGGTTACCCGGCAGCGTGTGCCCTGGTTGGAGCGTGTTTGGCAACGGCCGTTCCACCCCGCCAGCGAACAGCGCATTGTCCACCAGTGGCAGCCTACCGTGAACGTTTTTTGGAAAACGGCCGTCGCCCATCACGCCAGCCATCATGCCGGCCGCGCAACCCCCGGCCGTGTAACCCGCCACCGGCACCTGCACCATCACCAGGAGACGGTTCAAACTTTCCAGGCCGCACCGGCGACAACCACGCACTTTTTGACAAAGCCGGTCTACCACAATCGCTGGTTGATCGACGCCGGCAGAAGCATTCACCGCACCGGCAAACCAGGCCGGCCGGTTGCTAATCACCCGCCGGCTCACCTGATGCTGGCCCACAAAAAGGTGACTTTTCTTTACCAGCCCGCTGATCGGCAGCCTGGCGCAGAAAACCAGGCACAGACCAAACGGTTCATTCAGCAGCGCATCCAAAATCGGCAGCGCCAAGAAACACAACGCGGGCAATATTACAAGCAGATGTCGCCCCTGTTTGCCTGGAAAAGGCCTGTCCCGGCTGAGCAAAAGACGCCGGAGAACTTTGGCCAGTCCCAAAACCAGGCGCCAATGCAGCAGGCCTGGCCCGCAGCCCAGGCCGGTGGACAGGCCAAAGCGACGCTGTCACAGCCGGAGCTGGTGCAACTGACCGACCAGGTGATGCAGCAAATTGACCGCCGTCTGGTCATCTGGCGCGAGCGAAACGGCCGTGCCTGAAGCCGAAGAAAAGTTGTGTAGCAAGATACTGAATCAAGATTAGGAATAAATATGCCACTTGAGAAGGCGTTAATCACCAATCTAGACACGAGCGAAAAAATTCCGGTCATGTTTAATCCGGAAGAATACACGCTGAATAAAGACAATAATTTTGCCCAACAGACGGTGCCGGGCCTCAGAGCGCCCCTGCTGCAATTTACGCACGGCAACATGCGCACGCTGGAAATGGAGCTCTTTTTCGACACCTTCGAATCCCATCGCAGCGGCAGCCAGGTGCTCAACGCAGCCGGCCAGGACGTGCGCGACCTGACAAACAAGGTGGTCAACCTGCTCAACATCAACTCAGACACGCACGCGCCGCCCATCTTACTGGTAACCTGGTCTTCTTTATCTTTCACCTGTGTATTGGCCCGCGTCAGCCAGAAATTTACGATGTTTAGCCAGGACGGCACCCCGGTAAGAGCCCGCCTCACCGTCACTTTTAATGAATTTACCAACGCCGAGCGTGAAGCCAAAGAGACCAACCGGCAAACGGCCGATTTCACCAAGCTGCACGTCGTTAAACAAGGAGAAACCTTAAGCCAGATCGCCGCCAAACATTATGAAGACTCCACAATCTGGCGACCCATTGCCATCGCCAGCCAGCTGGACAACCCGCGAGCCCTTTTCCCCGGCCAATCATTGCAAATTCCGTCCCTGCCCTTTGTAGACCCGGAAAGCGGCCAGCAAATTAGCTAAAACCAATGACTGTTCATCCGCAATACGTACCGGATTTTAAAATTAAGATCAACGGTGACAGCATCCCGGCAGAGATGCGCTCATCGCTGATGAGCGTGCGCTTTGACAACGGCAGCAAAGAGATGGACCGGGTGGAGCTCCAGATTGCCGATCCAGGCTTACGCTGGCTGGAGCACCCGCTGCTGAACCTGTACAACGAAATCTCCCTCTCCATTGGTTATGCCGGTAAGCCGCTGTCAGAAGTTTTTGTAGGCGATATTACCGGGCGGCAGGCCGCCTTTAGCGGCGGTGCCACAACGATGACCGTGGAAGCCTCCGACTTCAGCTACAAGCTGATGCGCGGCCAAAAAGAGCGTGGTTTTGGCTTCTTCCCCGATCCGGCTATCGTGCTTTTTGTGGCTTTGGAAAACGGTCTCATCCCCACAACGGACGCTGCCGGAGCTATTCTGGCCGGTTTGGCCGCTTTGCTGGGCAAGCCACGCACCCAGCAAAACAAAACCGATTACGAGTTCCTGAAAGAGATTGCCGCCGATTCAGGCGTGCAGTTCAGCGTAGAAAAGGAGACGCTTTATTTCCAGGTCTTTCAAGAATTTTTACCCTCCCGGACCCTGACCTGGGGCCGTGACCTGATGGACTTCTCCCCCCGCATTTCCATTGTGGGTCAGATTGAAGGTGTGTCTGTCAAAGTGTGGCTGCGGGAATTAAAGCTGAGTTTTGTCATCACATTGGGTTGGGATTTTGACGCTGAGCGGTTTGCCATTTCGATTGTGCCCGGCATTGCCGACGTGGGTTCCAGCACGCCGCAGTTTAAATTTCTCAAGCAGCAGCCCAGGGATCTGACGGACGTGGCCAAGATGCTTTTTACCGCTTTCTCTGAGCTGAAAAGTAAGCTCAACTCGCGGCTGACCGGCAATGCCACCGTTGTGGGTGATCCCAATATCAAGGCCGGCATGGTTGTCAACCTGGAAGGCGTCAGCGGTGAGTTTAGCGGTAATTACCGGGTCAACAGTACGTCACACACCATCGACAGCAGTGGCTACAAGACCAGTTTTAACCTGAATCGTGAAGTTATTCCGGAGGTATTTGCGTGAGTGAAGGATTAGTTGGGGCCATTGAGAGCATTATCGAATCGACACAAGAACGTTTTTATGGCGTTGCCGTGGGGTTGGTCTCTGATATCAACGACCCGCTGGGCCAGGGACGGGTTAAGGTCAGTTTGCCCTGGTTCAACGAAAATGAGGTGTCTGGTTGGGCGCGGGTGGCTTCGCTGTCGGCCGGCTCAAATTATGGCCATTATTTTGTGCCGATGATCAATGAGGAGGTGCTGGTTGCTTTTGAACAGGGGGATATTGAGCAGCCGTACATCATCGGCCGTTTGTGGAACCTGCAAGATATGCCGCCCGAGTTTTCGCCTTTGCTGGGCAAAAGCCACATTCGCACGATCACCGGCCACGACATCGTTTTTGACGACATCACCCAATCCATTGAAATCAGCACCAGTACCTTTCAGAAAATAACGCTGGAACCGACCAAAATTGAAATGAGCAACCTGGCCGGGACGGTGACGGTGACGCTGGACAACACGGCACAATCGATCACCTTGCAGGCGGCGGCCAGCATTGAACTCAAGGCACCCAGTATCAAAATTGAGGGCCTCAACGTAGAAATCAACGGCACGGCCCAAACCGATGTGAAGTCAGCTGGAATCTGCAATGTGCAGGCCCCGCTGGTGAAGATTAATTAGGAGGTGAAGGATGCCTGCTGCGGCTCGTGTCGGTGACCCAACCGGCCATCCCGGTGTGATAGCCGGGCCCGGTGTAGCAACTGTGTTAATTGGTGGTATGCCTGCGGCCGTTTTAGGTGACAACCATACGTGCGCCATGCCGCCCACCGCCGGACCGCATCCACCAACACCCATTGCCAAAGGGAGCGCCACCGTCCTCATTGGTGGTCGCCCCGCTGCCCGCATGGGCGATTTGGCCGGCTGTGGCGCGCCCATTGTATTTGGTTTACCCACCGTCATGATTGGCGGTTAGGAGAGTTAACGAATGAGCAATCAAGAAAGAGCGTTTTTAGGAGAAGGTTGGGCCTTTCCAGACGGCATGGCAGCCAGGGGCAAAATACGCCTGGTCTCTCTGGGAGAAGATGTGCGGCAGGCCATCTTGCTCATCATCCAAACGACATTGGGCGAGCGGCTCATGCGGCCAGATTTTGGTGCCGGGCTCAACAGGTTGGTCTTTGAACCGGTCAGCCGCACCACCATGGCCCTGGTGCAAAACGCTGTGGAAACAGCCCTGATTGATTGGGAACCGCGCATCGACATCAACACCGTTCGGGTGACAACCAACCCAGAAGCGCGCAACAGCCTGCTGATTGACGTGCTTTACACGGTCCGGGCCACCAACACCCAATTTAACCTGGTTTATCCATTTTTCTTGTTAGAAGGTGAAGGTCAATAAGATGATCCATCCACCCAGTTTAGAACCGCGCAGCGAAACCGATTTTATGGCTGAGTTACGCAGTCGCTTAACCGGCTACCTACCGGCATGGCAGCCGGGCGAGCGCGGCGTTGATGCAGCCCTTTTAGCCATCGCTGCCCGGTATGCATCGGTGATTGGCAAACGGCTGAACCAGGTGCCGGCTAAAAATTTACTGGAGTTTCTGGAAACGGCCGGAATCGAACGCATCCCGGCCCAGTCGGCCCGCGCCCCGATTGTTTTTAAAACGAATCCGCTGCAGGCCGACGGCCGTATCCCGCAACGTACCCGAGTCGCCGCTGCCCCACCGCCCGGCAGCAATGATCAGATTATTTTTGAAACAGAAATCGACATTGGTCTGGCAGCAGCCCAACTGCTGGATGTGGTCAGCGTTCATCCCGGCCGCGACCAGTTTGCCGCCCATTCAGAAGCGCATCAGGCCGGCACGCCTTTTACCATCTTTACCGAATTAAAAAATACAGAACACACCTTCTACCTGGGCCACCAGAGCGTCTTGAATCTGGCCGGGGATGTGATTGTGAAGGTCAGTTTTGAATTGGCCGCCCGTAGCAGCGAGCGGCTCGATATTCGCTGGGAATATTGGGACGGCAAGGTGTGGCGGCCGTTTGCCAGCGTGCTGGAGCAGTGTGAGGAGGAGGCAGCAGACGACCTGGACGGCACCAACGGCCTCACTCGCAGCGGAGCCATCACCCTCATGGCCGGCTGCGCCGAAACCAAAGCATTGGCCGTCAACGAGATCGAGACTTTTTGGATTCGCGGCCGGCTGCTGGAGACGCTGCCGGTTGATCCCAGCCAGGTTTTGCCGCTGGCCGAAAGCGTGAAGCTGCAATCCGTTATCAAACGGCCGCTCCTCTGCGCCGACAAAAATGCCCCTGCACCAGAACCGGACGAAGATGAGCCAAACCCAGATTGTGTCAGTCATATTAGTTTGGACGTTGATGCGTTGGCGATTAAAACCGGCCTGCTGCCAGACAAAGCGTTCGCCGACACAACCCCGCTCGACCTCACAAAATCATTCTACCCCTTAACCCAGCAGCCACAGCCGGGCAGCGTCTTTTACTTCACCAACGAGGAGCTTTTCAGCAAGCCCAATGCCCGCGCCCAGGTTTTGCTTAAAACGGCCGCAACCCCTGAAGCCGATTTAAATGTCAACAGCAAAATTCCTCAAACTCACAAGATCGTCTGGGAATATTGGAACGGCACCGATTGGATCGCTTTCGCGCCAGAAGCTTTGGCCACAACGGCAGGTACAAAGGATCCTGCAGACGACTTCACGGCCGACAACGTATTGGGCTTCACCGTGCCGGCAGACATGGTGCCCATCACTATCAACGATGAAGAGGCCCGCTGGATGCGCGTGCGGCTTGTTAGCGGCGGCTATGGCTTCAAAAACACCGTCACCTGGACGGACGAGACCTCTGGAGAAGAGAACACATTTACGTACGTCATCCCCCAGGCCCCGGCATTGGCCCATTTTCGCTTGGGCTATACGTGGGAATCGGTCAAGGAGCCGCCCGAAGCTACGCTGGCCTATAACGATTTCCGATTTGAAGATTTCACAGTCCAGGCCCGCTATCCGGGGCGCACCTTCCTGCCCTTCAGCCGCATGAGCGACACCACGCCCGGCCTTTATCTTGGCTTCGATAAGAAGCTGCCGGTTGATTTTGTCAACCTCTTTTTTGACATCGTGGAAGAACCCGGTGACGAAGAGGGGCCGGCCCTGGTTTGGGAATATTGGGATGGTGGGAGTTGGCGCTTTACGGCCGTTCAAGATGAAACCGGCAATCTGTCCCGCCCCGGCATGGTTTCCCTGGTTGGCGCGGTAGATGCCGCGCCACTGACCCGGTTTGGCGAATCGCGCCACTGGCTGCGCGCCCGGCGGCAGGAAGACGGGCCCCCGCCGCAAAACACGTTCAGCGCCATTCACCTGAACGCAGTTTGGGCCAGCCAGCGCCAGACGCTGCGCGACGAAACAGTCGGGCAAAGCTCCGGCCTGCCCAACCAATTTTTCCAGATGCGCCAATTCCCGGTGCTGGCCGGCGAAACCATCGAACTGCGCGAGCTTTCTGGCGCATTGGCCGAAATTGAATACCCCATTTTGCGCGATGAGTTGGGTGAAGAGCGTTTGCGCACGGTCACCAACCGGGAGGGCAAAGTGACCGAAGTGTGGGTGCGCTGGCAGGGCCAATCCCACCTCTTTTTCTCCGCGGCAGAAGATCGACACTACACTCTCAATCGAGCAGACGGCCGTCTCTTCTTTGGCGACGGGGTGAGCGGAAAAATCCCCCCGGCCAACGCCGTGATCATGGCCCGTGAATACCGCGCCGGCGGCGGCAAAAGCGGCAACGTGCCTCAGGGAATGATCAACCAGCCGCTGGGCGGCGTGCCCGTACAAGAGCTATTTAACGCCCTGCCCGCCGAAGGTGGCGCAGACGCTGAGCCCATCGACCTGATTGCCGAACGGGGGCCGCGCACGCTGCGCCATCGCGGCCGGGCAATGACCGCTCGCGACTATGCCGTCATGGCCCGCGAAGCGTCGCCGGCGGTGGCCTGGGTGCGCGTTTTTGCTGCCAGCGATCCGTACCTGGGCCGCCGCCCAGGCCACGTTTTGATCATGATCCTGCCCGAAACCAAAGAGCGCCGTCCCTGGCCTTCTTATGGCCTGCGGCAACGGGTACGTAACTATTTCGAGGCACGGGCCACGGCCAGTCTTTGCGCCACCCGCTGCATTCACGTTACCGGGCCAAACTATTTTCCGATTGACGTGGAGGTGACCATCGTTCCTCAAAATGCGGCCGAAGCCGGGCTGATTGAGCAGCGCGTGCGGGCCGCCCTGGAAGAATTCTTGCATCCGCTCTACGGCGGGCCACGCCGCAGCGGCTGGGAACTGGGTCGCGACGTTTTTCTGTCTGACATTGCCGCCGAAATTGAGGCGGTAGCCGGCGTCGATTATGCCCGGGAGATCACCCTGTTGCGCGACAATGCGCCCCAGGAAAATCGCATTGCTGTGCCGCGAGACCGGCTGGTGGTGGCCGGGAACATTCACATCAAACTGCTGCTCAGTGAGAGGAAACGAACATGATGCTGCCAACACCCAACCTGGACGACCGCACCTGGTCTGATCTGGCCGAGGAAGGCCGCAATATCATCCCGCGTTACGCGCCGGAATGGACCGACTTCAACATTCATGATCCGGGTATCTCCATCATTGAACTGCTGGCCTGGATCGCCGAAATGGATGTGTATGCCCTGAACCGCATTCCCGTGGCACACCGGCGCAAATTCCTGGCCTTGTTGGGCATCACCCCCCGTCCGCCCCAGGCAGCGCAAACGGTTGTCCATGTCACCCTGCCGGAGAACGCGGCGCCTTTGTCCCTTCCCGCTTCAACCGAGATTGAAACGGGGCATCATCTAGAAACGGTCACTCGCTTCCGCACGCGGGTTGAGATGACGGCCGTTTCCAGCAGCATCACAGCCCTCTGGCGGCGGGACCAGGCAGGCTGGCACAATCTGACTACGTTCTGGCAAAACCAGGAGCCGCTGGCCATTTTTGGTGACGCTACCGACCCCAACCCGACCTTTTACATCGGCTTTTCTAAGCCGCTGCCGCCGAATGAACAGGTTTCGCTTTATTTGCAGTTTGCTGATTGCCAGCCAGAGCATGATGTACGGCAACGGCTGCAGGATGAATGGCTGGCGCGGCAAAAGAGCTGCCAGGCACAGCCAAATCCATGTCAGCCAGAAAGTGTGGGTGATACGGCCGTTCCCATCCCACCTGCCGCCTGGCCCCACCATTCAGCCCAGACGGTGTGGGAGTTTGCCCACAAATATCCATCGACCGGCAAGCTAGTCTGGCAGCCGTTAACCGCCGAAACCGAAATTGAGGACGCCACCCGAGCCTGCACTTTAAGCGGCTTTGTCCGTTTGACCCTGCCGGCAGAGATGACGGCCACCAAACCGTCTCCGTCGGCCCCATCCCTTTACTATTTGCGCTGCCGCCAGACGGCCGGGGAGTATGACGCCCCGCCCACGCTGCAAACGATTCTGGTCAATGCCGTGCCGGTGGAGCAGGCGGTTCCCGCTTCCACCCATTTTATTGTGGCTCAAGGTGCGGCCGTTTCTCCCCCAGGATCAGACCCGGCACCCGGCACTGACAATAAGTTCCGTATCCACTTCAACGAAACGGGAGAAATTGATTCGTTGGATTTTCTGCCGGCGGAAGCAGATGCACCCGCATTTTTCATCACCCATTGGCAGGCTCCCGCCAACGGCAAAAAGGGAGAACTGGGCGTTGAGCTGGCATATCAAGGGGTTGGCCTGGGTGAACCGGGGCAGACGGTGACGCTTGATTCCGCCCCGGTGCAGGCTTTAAGCGTGGCTATCTATACGCTGGAAGGTGACCAGTGGCACAGTTGGGCGCAGCGGCCAGATTTTGACAACTCGTTGAGAAACGGCCGTCACTTTCTCCTCAACACCATGTCCGGCACGGTCACCTTTGGCGATGGCGAAAAAGGCCTGCCGGTTCCCAAAGGTGCCCTCATTTTTGCTGCCGATCGCCACACCCGTGCGGCACAGGGCAACGTGAAACCAGGCCAGCCGTGGCAGCTCTCGCCATCAGCCCATAATAAAGCCCTGGGTGTCACCGGCAGCCAGGTGAAAATCGCCAATACATTCCCTGCAGCCGGGGGTGAAAATGCAGAAACGATTGCTCACGCCGAAGGCCGCGCACTGGCCGAAGTGAACCGGATCACGCGAGCCATCACCCTGGCCGATATCGAACATCTGGCCCTGAATACGCCGGGAACCTGCCTGGCCCGGGCGGCCGTCAAAGCCAATTTGGACCCCCGCTATCCCTGCCTGCAAGCCCCCGGCACAACCACGGTGGTCTTGCTGCCCAAAAGCAAAGCGGCTCAGCCGCAGCCCAGCGCCGGCCTGCGCCGCGCTGTCCAGCAATACCTCAACCGCCGGCGCATTATTGGCAGCCGCCTGATGGTGGTGGGTCCCACCTACACCCAGGTAACGGTGCAGGCGCGGGTTCAGCGCCAAACCCAGGCCAGCCAGGCGCGGGTTCAGGCGGCAGTCGTGCAGGCGCTGGACGATTTTTTCAGCCCGCTTCACGGTGGTCCAGACAAAACGGGCTGGCCCTTTGGCCGCGATGTGTATCGTTCTGAGGTGATGCAGGTAATTGACGGCGTGGCCGGGGTAGAAAATGTTATCAGTCTGGAACTTGTTGCCGATGGAGGCGAACCCGCCTGCGGCAACCTGTGCCTGGGCCCGTGCGGCCTCGTCGTCTCCGGTCCGCACCAAATCATCGTTGAATGAAAATGATCATGGGACGACATGCGCATAAGCGCACTGCAACGAATTAAATAGGACGCTGATTTACCTGATTACCCTGATCAGGAAGATCAGGGTAATCAGCGTCCCATTTAGATTGGAGTTTAGGATGAAGCAGCCGTTTGCCGGATTAGATTTTAATCGGTTTGTTTACCGCCAGGGGCAGCTTTTGGCCAGCCAGGATTTTCGCGATCAGCAGCGGATGGAGGCGGCCCGGCGCTGGATGCACAACACGGCCGTACACCATACCTGGGGCGTGACGGGTGGCTATGATTTCTCCCTGTCCCCGGAAAGCGCCGATGATATCGCTGAAAACATCTGGCAAGAGAATCAGACGCTGACGGTTCAGCCGGGGATGGCTTATGATTGTTTTGGCCGGGAGTTGATACTGCCGCGAGCGGTAGCCTTTGCCAGAGACAGGCTCAAAACAGAAGCAGCCAGCCGTTGGGTTTTGCTGGCCAGCTATCAAGAATCGGGGGCCGGCGAGAATGAAACGCTCTGCAAGGTATCACCCAACAGCACGGCCGTTCCCGTCCCACGCCTGCAATGGCAACCGGAAAACGAGGCGAGCTATGGCGTAGAAGTTCCCCTGCTGCTGGCATCTTTAGACCTGAATAACGAGCTTGTTGTCACCCGGTATGCCACCAGCCGGCTCCACCCTCAGGCCCGGCCTAAAATGGCTTCAGGGCAAACCGTGCCCGGCCTGACCGCCTGGAGACCATGGATAATTAAGATCGGTTCCGGGTCGGATTCAACTCAGTTCACGATTGGCACTGAGGTTGATATCGACACCAGCGACGCCGGATTTCAACAGACGCCTTGTTACTTTGTTTGGTTAAACGGCCGTCTAGCCCAATTCATTGAAATATTTAGTAAGCCTTTTCCAGAAGCAATTCCATTTGCTCCTTTTCTCCATCTAATAAACGAGCGTCCAAATGGATTTACCTGCCGTGTTTTTGCACCCATTTTTCAATCAAGTTTTAACGATAACCAGATTTCAGAATTTGACCCAACGGCTGCGAATACCTATGAAGTGACCATTTGCTGGTTGGCCATTGAATCCCAACAGATTAATGGACATTCCACAGTCGAACCCAAGGTGATTGAAACTTCAAAAGAATAAAAACCACCTGCAAATTTTGGCAGAAGCGAGGATTTTATGAACTTTACTTCTTCTATACCCCATATTGAACGGCTCGATTTTTTTAATGGCCAGCGTTTGTTTGCCGAAGATTTGCAAACATTAGACGGTTTTAATCGCCAGATGCGCTGGCTGCACAATCGCAGCCTGCACACGTTTGGCATCGGCAGCGGCTTTGTTGTGCATGGCGAACGCGGTGATCGAGAAATTACCATCGAGCCCGGCTACGCCATCGACAATGAAGGGCGTGAAATCATTCTGCTGCTGCCCCATGTGGCGACGGTGCCACCGGTGGCCGATGATGGATTTGGTGACCCGCGCTTTTACGATTTGACAGTGCAATTTCCCCGTGATGAAGATTTAGAAGAGCTGGAAACACGCGCCGGGATTTGTGATTCACACGGGGTGGTGCGCCGCCGCGAAGCGCCCGTTTTTTGCTGGATTGAGCTGAATCCAAATAGCAAACCCAAAAATGACACCCACGCCGAACAAATCGCCCAGGGAGTAAAAATTGTGCTGGCCCGCATCAGCGTCAAAAACTGCCGGCTGGAAACGTTGTCCATTGCCCAACGACGCAACGTACTGCCTGAACGACTGCCCTATGTAGCGTGCGGCCGTACGCCAGTGGGCGCTACCGAATGGGAACCCTGGCGGTTTCAAGATGGCAGTGACAGTGATGGGCCAACTTTTAGGACAGCAGGGGTGCAGCTTCAGATTGACACATCTGAAGCCCAGTTTACCTCGATACCCTGTTACACGGCTCGTGTTGTTGGGGCCAGGCATTTCGAAGGTATGGAAGGTGATTTTACGGCACCAATGTTTCTGGAAGGATTTACAATTATTGATCAAGGAGCCACACCAACCCAATTTACACTGCGCGTTTGGATGGGTTGGAATGGAAGCGTTGTTTTGGACAATGAAGAAATTTTCAACCAGGGCATTGCTGCCTTTCTAAGAGAGCATTGGCACGTGGAATGGATGGGGGTAGAGGGGTAAAGCGTATGAAACCAGAACCAAATTATTTCTACCTGAATATTGGCGACAGTTGGCCAACCTTTGCCCTGACGAACCTGGAAATTGCGGCTGACGGGGCGCTTCAATTGCGTGCCTTGCCTCGCCTGGTCGGTTCTTTGCCCGAACGTGTGGCTGATCTGCCCCTGCCGCAGGCACCAGGCGGCATTGTTCAGAGTAACGACACGCTTTACTTCACAGAGCCGGAACGGCATCTGGTCTGGCGCATTGATCCGTGTGACCCAACAGAAACGCCGCGGCCGGCGCCCTGTTTTGGCGGTAAGGGCCGTGAGCCAGGCCGGTTCAAAAATCCGCGTGGCATCTTAACGCTGCCAGGACGCGGCTTATTGATTGCCGACAGCGGCAACAACCGTTTGCAGCTCATCGATCCGCAGACGTCCCAGGTGCGCCAGATTTGGGACGGCCGAAATGACGCGGAGCAACTCTGGTTCCACCAACCGTGGTCCCTGGCCGCCGATGCCGCCCAAAATGTTTACGTGGCCAACGCCGGCGATCACTCTCTGCAAAAAGTTGATCAACTGGGCCGAATCGACGCCGATTTTCGCGCCAGCGTCACGGCGAGCGGCGTGTTG
The DNA here is from genome assembly GCA_937967805.1 of uncultured Anaerolineaceae bacterium. The sequence continues at coordinate 11,791 of CALBTC010000109.1, read as the reverse complement.
ACTGACCCGGTGGCCGTCAGCATCACCTGGCTGGCAGGTGAAGAATACCTGTTGGTTTTGGACCGAGGGTTAACGGCCGTTGTCATTTACACCCTCAGCGGCACCTGGCAAAAAACGCTCACTACCGATGTTTTGCAAAACCCATTGACGCTGGCGGTCTCCGAGCAGGCGCTTTACGTTGGCGACAACGGGCCGGAGCGCCAGACGGTTTTGCAGTTTGACCTGCCCTCGCTGGACGATGAAGAATTGAGCTTTGTGGGAACGGCCGTTGGCTACCAGGGGCAGATTTCCGCCTTGTATACGCACCAATCACACACCATCCAACCGCCCTGGTGTATCAACGATGGCCCCTCCACAAGGTCGTCAAGCGAGAAGCAACCCAACGAGCTGCTGCTTTCACCCGGCCAGGGAATGGCCCCCCTCACCTTGCAAGAAAAAGCGGGCTATCGTTCCTGTGGCTTTGCCGTTGCCGGTCCCTTTGATTATCGCAGTCGGCCCGTTAACTGGCATGGATTCAAAGCCTTTAGCGAGGCCTTACCGCCGCATACCCATCTGCGCTTCTTTTTCTTTTTGGGCGAACCACCTTGTAATCCTTCACCATCTGAACTGGCTGATTGGCTGGACAACTTACCGCCGGCATTAAATCCGTGTGACGCTTTGCCGGAAGCGTTGACCAACTGGTCTACCTTTCCGCCGGATAACACCAGCGGCACCTTTGGCAGCTTTGTAACGGAGCAGGGTGTGAAACGGCCGAAATCAGCCGAAGCATGTTCACATATATCAGACGATCTCACTAATGCAACCTACTGCTGGCTGGGGCTCATGCTTGCGGGCAATGGCCAGGCCACCCCGCGCCTCTCCCAAATTCAGCTGCAATTTGACCACAAGAGCTATTTGCCCTTCCTGCCCGGCATCTTTTCCGAAAATAAAGAAAGCCGGGCGTTTATGCTGCCGTTGCTTTCCCTGTTTGAAAGCGTGTTTGAGGAACATGAATCCCAGATTGCCAATCTGGCCGCCTTATTTGATCCGTGGGCAGCACCGGCGGAATTTCTGGATTGGCTGGCCGGCTGGCTGGCAGAAGATATTAAAGAAGAGTGGTCTGTTGAACGCCAGCGGCAACTGATTGCCGAGGCGTTCGCTACCTATGCCCAACGGGGCACGGTGGCCGGCCTACGCCGCAGGTTGCAGCTCTTTGCCGACGTCCAGGCCCACATTTTGGAACCCGTTCTACACACGCATCTCTGGTCGCTTGGTGAAACATCCACGCTGGGGTTTGATACGATGCTGGCTTCGGCCCAGCCTCAAGGAGCCGTGCTGGGCTCAACCGCCACGCTTGATCAATCCCACATTATCACAAACGATGAATATGGTGCCCCCTTGTTTGAAGAAGTGGCCCACCAATTTGTGGTGCAGGTTTATCGCGGCCAGGTTAGCACACCGGAGCGAGTAGCCGTGCTGCGGCAGGTTATTGAGCGGGAAAAGCCAGCCCATACGGCTTACCATCTTTGTTTTATTAAACCAGCCATGCGGGTTGGCTTTCAGGCCAGAGTCGGCATAGATACAGTTGTTGCCGGTCCGCCGGAAACGTTGCGTCTTGATCAACCATTGCGCCGGCGGCATTCGCTGCCTGGTGTGGCAAACGGCCGTATCGGTGAACGCAGCCGGCTTGGCCTTAGCACACGTATTCAACAATAACCATCATATTAAGGAGGTTCATCTATGTCTCACTACGACAATAACGGCCGAAGTCCAGGGGCATTGCAAACACCGGTGCGCAACCATTATTTTTATGGGAAGCTGCTCGACACGCGTCATTTTAACCTGGAGCAGGGCTACTTTAATAGAAAGCGCTGGCTGGTTAACCGACTGGTGACGGGCTATGGCGTCGTTTGCGGCCTTGATATTGTACTCAGCAGGGAGCGGGATCAGGTCATGGTGCTGCCCGGTCTGGCTCTGGACAAATGGGGGCGCGAGATCATTGTACCGCAACGGTCTAAACCGCTGCCGGTTGAACGATTGCCCAACGCGCCGGATGGCGAAGAAGAATGGGTCCATCTCTGCCTGGCTTACCATGAGTGTGAAAGCGAACCAACCCCTGTTTTGGCCAGCGATTGTGAGGAAACGGGACCCTGTGCCGCAGACACTATTTATGAACGGTACAAGATCATGGTTCGCCCTGGCCGGGTTCCCGAACCGCCACACGAATGTAACTTAATTGATCTGGTTGGTTCTAAAGGAATCCGTTTTGAATCGTTGGCCCAATGGGTAAACGAGGGCTGTGACACGCTGCCGGAAGACCCGTGCATCCCTTTGGGAGAAATTTTCATTCCCGATCAGGGCACCTGCCATACGGATGACATTCACACGGAACGCAGACCAATCGTTTATTCAAATGACCTGCTGTATGAGCTAATCGTCGGTCTGGCCGAAGAGCTGTTGATGACCCGGCGTCACGGCAGAAAAGGTTAAGGGAAGTAGATGATGAATAAAACAAAAAATGCACTCAATGGTTTACAAATGGTGGAACGGCCGCGTTACTACGCCCGCCAGTTGATCACCCCGGATGATATGATTCAGGAGCAAACCTACTTTCGTAACCGGATGCGGCTGCACAACCGAATGCTGCACGGCTGGGGGGTGGTTTGCGGGCTGCTTGTGACGCCGGTAACGAGCAAAAACGGCGGTACGGCCGTTGAGCCGTGGCAGGTTCGGGTTTGTCCGGGGTATGCTCTGGGACCGCAGGGGGATGAGATCATTATGGCCTGCGAGCATCTGGTTGACCTGCGGCAAAATGGGGTCACCGGCACGGCCGCCGATCCCTGTGGCGCGACCGACCCCTGGTGCAGCGACGTGTGGATTTCGCGCGATCCGGGCGCCAGGTATTACATTGCCATCAAGTACAAAGAAATGGCCGTACGGCCGCAGCGGGTGCAGCCGGCCGGCTGTGGCTGCGACGATAACCAGTGCGAATTCTCCCGCTGGCGCGACGGGTATGAAATTGGCGTGCTGAACCAGGCCGAATACCAACAAATATCCATTGAAGATGAAACGCCCCCGGCCTGGAATACGTTGTTCCAACCGCCGGACCTCCACAACCCGGCCTGCCATTGGCCCACGTCGGCCCCGTCGTGGGTGGTGCTGGCCTGTATTGAGCTGGATGAAGACGGCCGTCCTACGGTCATCGACAACTGCAAACCACGCCGGCTGGTGGCTTCCCTGGCTGACTTTTATTGGCGCTGCGATGCCGACATCCAGGCCCAGGTAGAGCCAGATGTTCTGGTACAAGGTGCGCAGGAAACGTTGACGTTTAGCGGAAAAGGGTTTCAAACCGGGCTAACTCTGGTCATGGGCAAAGATATCACGACTAGCGGTGGGCCAACTGGATTAACCAATGAGTCATTTAAGGTTGATGTTGTGGTTGGTGAGGATGCGGCCGTTGGCCCACGGGAAATCATGGTCATCAATCCCGACTGCACCTTTGCCCACACAACGATTACAGTGGAAGCGAGCAGCAGTACGGGCGGTAAACAAGGCGGCGGTCAACAACTCAGTTCAGAAGACCGGTTCAGTCGCCTAGGCGTGCTTATGAAATCAGAGGCGATGGAAGAAATAGGCGCAGCAGACGATCTGTCAATTGTATTAACAATGCCCGCTGTAAGCATTCTGGGAATTGGTGCTACCTCACCTGTAGGAAAGTTATTAACCGAGAAAGAGATGACAATTGGAGACGTTAGTGGAATGGCAGAGGATGCCTTCATCAAAGAATTAGGTGACGCTGGTATTGAAAATGAAGCGGCAAGAGACATCCACGCTAGAGCAAGGATGATAACCGATACTGTAAAAAGCTAATTGTACGTTCTGTGTGATTTGATAGATTTATGGCGCAAAGACAGATTGAGCAACATCAAACGGCCGTTCAAGCCAAACACGCCCAGGCGGAAACGGCCGCAAACCAACAGGATGCAGCCAGGCCCGCCGGTCACCCCTTCCTGCGGCTGCAGCAGGCTGTCGGCAACCGGTTGGCGGGCGCTGTGCTGCAAGCCAAGCTGAAGATCGGCCGGCCCAACGACCGCTTCGAGCAGGAGGCAGACCGCGTCGCCGACCGCATCATGGGCCCCTCCTGGTCCCCGGCCATGCTCGGAACCAACCTAACTCGACCAGATGTGCAGCCGCGTGTTCAAAGAGTTTGCCGCCAGTGTCAACAGGAGTTTGAACGCCCCGAAGGGGCTCGGGCTAAGAATCTGTGCCCCTCGTGCCGCGCCAACCTCTTGCAGCGACAGACCCTTGACGAGGAAGAAGAGCCCGAAGAATTGCTGCAGCGCCAACTGGTGGATGAAAACGAGGCAGAAGAATCCGAAGAAATCCTGCAAACCAAAGCCAACCCCGGCCGGGCCGCTGCAGCGCCGGCTCACGTTGCCGGCGCCATCAACGGGCTAAAGGGAAGTGGACGGCCGCTCCCAGACACCACCAGAACCTTTTTTGAATCCCGCTTTGGCCGCGACCTGGGGCAGGTGCGGGTCCACACCAACCGCCAGGCGGAACAGACGGCACGCGCCGTCAATGCCCGCGCCTTTACCGTCGGGCAAGACGTGGTCCTTAACACTGGAGAGTACGCCCCCGAAACACAAACCGGGCAGCGCCTGCTGGCCCATCAGCTGCCCCATGTGGTGCAGCAAGCCGCCGCCGGTCCGCGCTTACAGCGTCAAGCAAATGATGACGCCCCTGCTTCCGAATCACCCCAGGAAGAAGCCGCTGCCCCCGCCCTCATTGTGGATGATGAGATGGTGACGGCTTTGGCACCGGGCCAAATGCGTAAAGGGAAGTTTTTGTCGCAGTTGAATACGGCCGTGTGTGCCACGGCCGAATCTGCTCTGGCCGGTACGGGACAATCCACTGATGGCTGTCCTTATCTGAGATTCTGGTTTGATTACTACAGGCAAAAGAGCAGCCAGCACATTGAGAGAGCAATCCGCCGTTATGCCCCGGAAGCGAGGCAGGCAACCACAGCTCAAGAATACATTCCTTTTATCACCGAGCGCGTCCGGCAGGGGGTTGAGCGATGGGCCCGAACCGGTGAGATTACCGGCGTGCCGGAAGATTTGATAAGTGCCCCTCCTGGTGACAGCGGTGTAGAGGATTCTAAAGCAGTTGGGAATGTCCAGTTCAAGGAACGAACCGGTGGTGCCCGCACTACCAGCAATCCCAGAGCCATTCAGGCACAATTGGGAAAGGGTCGTTCCCTGGATGGCGGCGTCCGTTCGCGCATGGAGTCCGCCTTTGGCACCGGCTTCGGCCACGTGCGCATTCACACCGACGCCCAGGCCGCATCACTGTCCAACAAACACAACGCACGCGCCTTCACTATTGGCCAACACGTTGCTTTCGGGGCCGGCGAATACCGGCCTGGAACGCTTGTGGGCGATGCCATTCTGGCTCATGAGCTGGCGCATACGCAGCAGCAAAGCGGGCAAGATAACAGTCCGGTTTCAACAATGCAGTTTGGCGACGTGAATTACTCAGCGTTGGAAGAAGAGGCCGATCTTGCATCTGCTAATGCACTTTCATCTCTTTGGACGGGTATAAAAGGAAAGTTTGGGAATCTCGCCAAAAATAATAGGCCTGGTCTGAAAGCAGGATTAAGTATGCAACGCTGCAGTGACAAATGCTCCTCAGGTTACTGTTGGCAAGTTGTTGAGACAACCGCCGCGTTAGCACATTGCAATTGCATTTGGAAATGCCGCAAAACACCATCATCTGGCGGGCCAGCTGTCTACGATCCTAATAAACGGCCGCCTACTCCCCCCTCAGGCACACGGATCAGCATTGGCGCAAAAGCTACCTCAGGCGGAATCACTTCTGAAACTTGTTTGTGTAACAAGCTCGACCGCGTAGAGGATGGAGAGGATTTGGGGGCAGTCTGCGACCCGCCAATCACAGGCATTAGACCTTCGTTGGGCGGCGGTGGCGGTGGTAAACTGCCCGGCGGTCGGGGTAGAGCACCTCGAAGAAGAACACCAGGCGGTGGTCGAGGACGTGGTAGACATCGCCCACCTACTCCTCGAGGTCGACGAAGGCAGCCTGGAGGCCAATCCAAAGGTGGATCGAAGGGAAGAACACCGGCGAAAAAGCCACCGCCTAAACCACCATCACAATTATCTGAAAGGCAGTTGGCCGATGAAATCAAGAAGCATGCCAAAGGCAGCGAAAGAGGCGACCAACTGCGCTATGAACGTTATAAAAGAAATTATGGGAAACGCTCCTTTGAGGAATGGCGTAAATTAAGCCGGGGTGGACGCTCTGGTGGCCCTAATCACCAAAAAATCGCAAAGAAGCTGCTGGATGCTGATGGGGCTCAATCAGAAAAAACAGTCGGAAGTCGTGCGGCAGATGTCTATTGGCCTAAAGGGACCAAAGGAAACGAAAAGGAAGTTTATCACCAGATAGGTGGGCTAAACAAAAGGGGCGATCCAATTAAACGTGAACGAGATGCCATAAAAGATATTCGCAAGGTAGTTGGCGACGAGGCTGACATCTGGTTCTGGAACAAAGATAATCCGGATGCCCCACCAATCAAGAACCCTGATAAGTTGCCTAATTGGGGTGGCTGATATATATCCATGTCCAAATCATAGTGCGAGGTAATGTTAATGGGCCAGCAAGTTGGATTTTACGCAATTGACAAAGATTATGATGCCTTCATTCAGTTTATTCGGGAATCAGGCTTTTTAGGGGTACCAGAAATAATTCCCTCTGATTCTTTGAGCCAGGGATTGCCGCTTGAAAAATTAGCCTATGCAGATCGACCTTTTTTCTATTTGATTCCCGAAGAAGTGTCGGCAGCAGAGGCTTTCTATAAGGAATTGTCTGACGATCCTCACTCATCAAAGTTGCTGGTTCACGTGTCGCCGGTCATTGAATTACAGCCATGTAAGCGTCAAGGTGATGCCATTTATGATGGAAGAATTTATATAGGATTGGGTAAAGAAGATCGATACTATGATCTTCTCCTTAAAAAATACAGGAAGCTGGCCCGATACGTTCGTAAGTGGGACCGAACGGACCAGTTTAGTTTTTGTGTTGGTCCCCACACTGCTGAAATGGCTAAAGAGGGGCAAATCAAGTTAATGCATCATCAGATTGAGTTAAAGGTAGCATGATATGTCTCAATATAATGCAGTTACAGTTACAAAATCGCCTCAAACCAATCGTTTAAACACTCTACGGAATTTGTTCAATCGACATTTTGACCGTTTTATACGGCCAGAAGCACAAATTTTTCGCATTAGACGATCTGCGTTTTTGCTCTGTGGCTATGCGGGGTTATTTTTGGCCGTTTTGCTCACCATGCTGCTGGTGTCGTTTTTGGGCTTGACGGGCTGGGTGATGTGGGTGGCTTCATTAACGGCCGTATCCACCTTCCTCGCTCTGGCCATGCTCACCAAAATTGTGATGGGGGATGAACATCTGGTTTATTACCACCAGCAAAACAGCGTTCTGGTGATGGTGGCGCTGGTCCTGTGGCTGCTCAAACAGCCCATTTTGCCCTATCTGGACATGGTGATTTTGGGCGTGGGGCTCTTTTTGGCCTGCGGCCGTATCGGCTGCCTGATGGTCGGCTGCTGTCACGGCCGTCCCCACCGCTGGGGCGTCTGCTACCGGGAGGAACACGTCGCTGCCGGTTTTACGCCTTATTATGCCGGGGTGCGCCTTTTTCCCATCCAGGCCTGCGAATCGCTTTGGGTGTTTGGCACCGTGGCCATCGGGACGCTTTTGGTTCTGCTCAATGGACACACCCCCGGTGAGGCACTGGCCTGGTATATTGCGAGTTATGCAATCGGCCGTTTTGCCTTAGAATTTTTTCGCGGCGATCCGGTGCGCATGTATCTATGGGAGTTTTCTGAAGCGCAGTGGGATTCGTTGGTGCTTATCGCGGCGGTTGCGGGATTGGGATGGTTTGGCTTGCTGCCTTTCCAGGGTTGGTACGCTGTGGCTGCCCTTGTTATGGTCCTTGTCATCATCACGGTTGCCTTGAAGCGACATTTCCAAAAACCCGCCGGCCACCGCCTGCTGCATCCCCACCATGTCCAGGAGCTGGCAGAAGCCATCGAACATGCAACCACGCTGGCTGAGGAGCAATGCAATCTCTGCGAACAACCGTTTGAACCGGCCAATATTCACCTATTTTGCACCAGATTAGGCATTCAAATCTCAGCCACAAAAATTAAAGAAGCAGCCGGACCGGTGACCCATTTTGTCTTGTCCTCGCAAAATGACCCGCTTTACCCGGAAAGCGCCTCCGTCTTGACTAATCTTATTCAACAGCTCCAACCGCAGTTGGTTTTGAAAGAACTGATTTTAGGCAAGCAAAACGTCTACCACTTGCTCTTTCAAGCAAAACCAGCTCAATAAATAAGGTAACCCAAGAATAGGGATTTGAAATGACCAGCAAAAAACGGGTTGCACGGCCGTCTAAACCCGGCACCACACCAAAGAAGCCAGACCAAAAGCCCAGCAGCCTGACGTCCTCCCCGCTTCTGAACCTGCAACAAAAGGCCGGCAATCGGGCGGTTGGCGTGATGCTGCAAAAGAAGGCGCAGGACGGCCAAACGGAAAACGAGCCGCCCGAAACCGCTGCTGCCCCATCCCTCATTGTTGCAGACGATATGGCCGAAACCACACCAGGCCAGATGCGCAAAAGCGAATTCCTGGCGGCTTTGCAGCCGGCCGTGTGCAGCGCCACCGACGAGGCACTCGCCGGAACCGGCCGCGATTCGGAAGGCTGCCCCTACATCGCACGCTGGTTTGATTACTATCAGGATAAAGACAGCAGTCATATTGAGCGGGCTATTCACAAATATGCGCCGGAGACGCGCCGGGCGACAACAGCCAGGCAATATATCCCGGCAGTGACGGCGCGGGTACGCCGCGGCGTGAAGCGATGGGCCGCTACCGGCGAGATCAGCGACGTTCCCGAGGAACTGGTTGCTGCTCTGTCAGGTGGCGGGCTGGCAGGCCTGGTGTCAAGTATTGGTCGGGGCTTGTCCGCTGTGAGACAGGCTCTTTTTAAGCGGCGGGCAGGCGCAGTCGGACCACAAGGTGATCCGATGGCAATACAGGTTCAGTTGGGAGACGGCCGTTCCCTGGACGGCGGCGTGCGTTCCCGCATGGAGTCCGCTTTTGGCACCAGCTTTGCCCATGTGCGCCTGCACGACGACACAACTGCCGCCGGCCTGTCCAGCCGGCTCAACACCCGCGCGTTCACTGTCGGCGAGCATGTGGCCTTCGGCTCGGGCGAATACCGGCCGGGCACGCCTATTGGCGACGCGCTTATTGCCCACGAATTAGCCCATGTGGTGCAGCAGGGTCGCGGGCAAAATGAAACGGCCGTCGCGCCGCTGACCAAGTCGCCGGGTGCCGGCTACCAAAAGCTGGAAGAAGACGCCGATCAAACGGCCGTGAATGCAGTTTTGTCATTATGGAGCGGAAAACCAGGGGCATTGCAAACCGTTGACAAGAAAACCATGCCTCAACTGCGGTCCGGCTTGCGGCTGCAGCGCTGCGCCACAACGCCTAAAAAAGTAAAAGCCCCAGCAAAGGAGATGACAAAGGAAGAGAGGGAGCGGGCCCGCTTTCGTTCTGCCGGCCTCGCCCGGCGCGAAGAGAATCTTGAAGAAGCCGGAACGCTCTTACGAGAAGTTGGCAGATGGGCTTCTCTGGAACAGAAAAAGCAGGGCCGGCCGGAAATCACCGGCGTGGCCGGTCTTGATCCTAAACAACGCGAAAATGCAAGCCAGGCCATTAGCAAGATCAAAAGCGCAGAGTCTCAGTTTGATACCATCGGACTGGATGATGTGAGCACAAGGCTAAAACAGGCGGTCACCAAAGCCAAAGATGCTAAAAAGTTTATTGGTCGCGAAGAACGCGAGTTTCAGATGCAAATGCGCATTACGCTGTATCAGGCGGACGAATCATTAGATGAAGCTGTAAGTGCCCTGGAGAAGCTGCGAGACTCGGTCGATGGCTACGAGCTGTGGGTCGCCATCGAGAAGGCGCGCGAGACGCTGGAAAAAGCCAGAAACGGCGAAATTGATGCTTTTGACGGCATCGAGAGTTTTAGCGAAGCGATCAAGGATATTCGCGCTAAGATTCGCGAGATACAGCGAAAATATCAACGTTATCCCGCGGCACTGGCACGCATCAGATTTGTGGTGCAGCACTTTGTCTCTGTCAACACACCAGGCTCTTCAGGCGCGCCTTCGCCCGAAGAGATTAAAAAGTTTAGAGGCTCCCTGGAGGGGAATCTGAGCGGCGACTTTGCCCTGGTTTTTGGTGGGTCCGGCGTACATTCACCTTTTGAATTATTTATCAGCTATGCCGACATCCTGGATAAGCAGCTTGCCGTCCGCAACGAGATGGCGGAGGCCGGCAAACCAGCGGCAACACCAATCCCGTCCCAGGGCGAGGTAGAGAGCTATTTCCAGAGCTTGCGGAACAAACCTAACGATGAAGTAAAAAGGGCTTACGAACAGTATGCACAAGCATATTTTTACCATCGCCTTGTGGCAAACATTGATGACATGAATGTTAAAAGCGTGGCAGACCTTTATAAACGGCCGCTTTCAATCGCCGGAACCCGCCCCCTCGTCTGCTCCGGATATGCAATGGTAGGGGCGCATTTGCTGGTACAGGCTGGAGCCAAACTAAATCGCTTTATCAACGCTGTCCGTGCCACGGACGAGGATATCCGAAATAACCGCATTGATGAGGGCCACACAATCGCCATTTTGAAGCGAAAAGGAGAAACTTTTATTGTCTCTAACGATCTTATCGTCGGCAAGATCAAAGAGGGCATTGGACCCGATGCTGTCGCTTGGGCAAAAAGAAACGCACCGCTTTACACCGGATCAGGTGCCACAAATGCAGCCTCTTTAAAGGCTTTAAAGAAAGTTTTGATGAAAAAGGCAAACTCCTTGTAAGGAACAGGTTGAAACCCGTGGTGAAACATTGCTGCAAGCCCTAACGGAAGCCGGGCGATTCACGCTGCCGGCCAGAGCGGTCATCCTTATCATCCAAATTATGCCGATATGATTGAGCTGTGGCAGAATGGTGGGTATCATCAGGTGCGCTTTAGTCGGGAAGTTGTGCTGGAAAACAGCAGCACACTCAATCATGTTGAGCCAAGAATTTTTTGCCATTTTTTTATTCAAGTGGAGGACAATACATGTGGGATAACGAAGATGCCATTTTTAATGTGGTTGTGAATCATGAAGAGCAGTATTCAATTTGGCCGGCCGACCGTGAACTGCCATTGGGGTGGAAGGAGGCGGGCAAAAGCGGCACAAAGCAGGAGTGCCTGGATTACATCGAAGAGGTGTGGACCGATATGCGGCCGTTAAGCCTACGCAAAAAAATGGAGGAAATGGAAGGCAAAGCTGGAGAATAAGTTTATAGAAAAACCGCAGATTTACGCCTGTCATTCCGAACGCAGTGAGGAATCCTACGACTGGCAGCGGCGAAAGATTCCTCGTTACACTCGGAATGACAAGGGGAAGGTGCTGGGGAAGAACGGCCGTTTTGACTGTACCAAACACTGCACCGGTCATTCCAAAAGCGGCCACACCGCGAAAGGTCTTGTTTCTATGTAATGGAGCGTAGCGAAATGAAGGATCCCTCCAACCCTGGCCGGCCGGAACCTTTGCGCGCTGCGAGACTGCGGAGAACACTACCTCCGTAGGGATGTTTCGCTGCGCTACTCAGCACAAAGACCACTGCTTCTGTATTCCCAGAGCGG
>CALBTC010000108.1 GCA_937967805.1 uncultured Anaerolineaceae bacterium | reverse complement strand
GTTCTCTGTGGCCAAAAAGATTTTTTATGCCAGCATTGATTGTTTTTTTATTGCGCCTGGTGCGGAGCATTCGAGATGGGCTGAAAGAGCCGGAATTTCGCGGCTTGTTTTGGTCTGTGCTGTTGATTTTGCTCACCGGCACCTGGTTTTACCATCAAGTGGAGGGGTGGGGTTGGCTTGATTCGTTTTATTTTACCGTGATCACGTTAACGACGGTGGGCTCTGGTGATTTTTCACCGCAAACGGCCGTCGGCAAAATCTTCACGATCGTGTATATCATCATTGGTTTAGGTCTCTTATCGAGCTTCATTTTGCTGTTGGCTGATTTTCAACGCCGCCAGCCGTCTGGTTTGTGGCAGCGAGTGACGGGACAGGGGAAACGGCCGTTAGCCAATCAGCAGTCTACACAAAACGAAGTTGAACATAGTGGAGAGGAGGATTCTCATGCCGCAAATGAAGGTGAATGATGTTGAACTGTTTTATGAGGAAAAGGGAACGGGTTCTGATGTGATACTGTTTTCTCATGGCTATTTGATGGACCACACTATGTATGATGGCCAGATCGAGGCGTTCAAAGACCAGTTTCGCTGCATTGCGTATGATCAGCGGGGACACGGCCGTTCCGAAGCCATCACCAGCAGCTATGATCTCGATGCCCTGGTGAATGATGCCATCGGCCTGATCGAGGCGCTGGACGTTGGTCCGGTCCACTTTGTGGGCATGTCTACCGGCGGTTTTGTGGGCCTGCGCATCGCCCTGCGGCGGCCCGAACTGCTGAAATCGCTTGTCCTCATCGACACGGCTGCTGACGCCGAAGAGCAGAGCAAATTGACGCAGTACAACCTGCTGCTCAAGACGGTTAATCTCGTCGGCTGGCGGCCGGTGATTGGCCGGGTGATGTCCATTCTGTTTTATGAGGTGTTTCTTGACGATCCGGAGCGCAAGGCGGAGGTGAAGAAGTGGCGCAGCATAATTACCAGCCACAATAAAAAGGCGATTACCGCTTTTGGCCAGGCAATCTTCTCGCGCGACAGCGTGGTGGATCAGCTGCCGACTATCAAAACGCCGACGGTGGTCATTGTGGGCAAACATGATGCCGCCACGCCTACGAGCTATTCGCAAACGATGGCCGACCGCATTCACGATTGCCGCATGAGGGTGATTGCCGATGCGGGGCATTCGTCTCCCGTGGAAAAACCGCGCGCCGTGGCCGAGGCGATGCGCCTCTTTTTCGAGCGGGTGGGGATTTTATAGAGAGTGGAGATTTTGGTAGCTTAAGGATTTAATTAGGCAGCCCAAATCTTACTTTTCAGCGTATGGATTCCCGCCTTCGCGGGAATGACACCTAACATGAATTATCAATCCATTTTTAGGACAGGTTTATTTGCCGGGCAGACGATCATCGTAACCGGTGGCGGCAGCGGCATTGGCCGGGCAACGGCCGTTGAGCTGGCCAGCCTGGGCGCGCACGTGGTGTTGGTGGGGCGGACGGCGGAAAAGTTAACGGCCGTTCAGCAAGAAATCACCAAAATGGGCGGCCAATCTTCCACTTTTACCTGCAACATTCGTGAAGAAGAGCAGGTGCAGGCGTTGTTTGCCGAGGTGCTGGCTCAGCAGGGCGCGGTACACGGCCTGGTGAACAACGCCGGCGGCCAATTTCTAAGCCCGGCGGAGTTCATCAGCAAAAAAGGGTTTCACGCCGTGGTGGAAACCAACCTGACCGGCACCTTTTTGATGTGTCGCGAAGCATACAACCAGGCGATGCGCGACAATGGCGGGGCAATTGTCAACATGCTCATGGAAAATTGGCGCGGCTTTCCCGGCATGGTCCATTCAGCGGCGGCGCGGGCCGGCGTGGAAAACATGACCAAAACGCTGGCGGTGGAATGGGCCCGATCGGGCGTGCGCATTAATGCCGTGGCGCCCGGCCTGATTGAATCGAGCGGCCTGGACAACTACCCGGAAGTGGCCCAAAACTTTATTAAGGAGATCGTGAAGGATATTCCTTTCAAGCGCATGGGCACGGAGAGCGAAACGGCCGCAGCCATCGTCTTTTTGCTATCGCCCGGGGCCAGCTACATCAGCGGTGAATCAATTCGCATTGACGGGGCCAGCTCCCTCTGGCGCAAAACGTGGCAAATTGAAGCGCATGATAATGCACCCGAGCCATATGATGGATTCCAGGAACCGTAGGTCAATTTTGTAAAATTGACCAACACAATGGACCAACCTCCCGCAGGCTTATGCCCAAGTGGCGCTCGTAGATGGAACCTGCGGAAGGTTTAGATTAGGAGAAACTTATGGGACATGAAAAAGTAATTGAACTTTACCGTCGCAAAATTACACCGGAATTGTATAACCAGATTCGCCAGGAATGGAAGACCCATTCTATTGCCGAAGACAATCGGGACATTCCCGGATTGATGTCTACCCTGACCGAAGATTGTGTCTACGAATTAGTGCAAACGGGCCACAAATGGCACGGCAAAGAGGGGGCCACCCGCTTTTACACAGAGCTGCTCACCGCCTTTCCCGACATTCATTTTGATTTGCAGTACATCGTGATTGGACCGCAGGGAGTGTATGAAGAGGCTCACGTCACCGGCACGCACCAGGGGGAGTGGCTGGGCAATCCACCCACGGGCGATCCGATTGAGTTTAACGTCACAATTTTGTTTCCCTGGGATATGGAAAAGCAGAAGTTCCAGGGCGAACGCATCTTTTTTGATGCCCCGGAATTGCTGAACCAGTAGCATTTTGCGGTAAGTATGCTAACTCTGGCTAATTGCGGCATAATTACGGCCGTAAAAAAGCAGGTGGCGCGATGATTATGAACACCCAAAAGTTATCTGAGCAGGAATTTGAAGTCATCCGGGCCGCCCAGCCGACGCCGATTGATCCTTCAGAAACGGCCGCAGGCTCCACCGTCGTCAGCTTGCTTTCATCCCTGGACCGCAAAATGCTGGACCAGGTGATGATTGAACATCGCTACAAACCGGGTGAAATTGTGGTGTTTGAAGGACAGCATGGCGATATTGCCTACCTGATCTGGTCTGGGCGCGTGGCCGTGGTGCAGGGCGACTTTGCCAATCCGGCCAGCGTCAACTACCGGGGCCCCGGCGAAGTGGTGGGTGAGATGTCGCTCATCGACAACAAACCCCGTTCGGCGTCCATTGTAGCCCTGGACGATGTGCGTCTTTTGGGGATTCACCGCCACGACTTTTTTGAGCTGCTGCAAATTGATCCCAACTTTAGCACCAACATGATGGAGATTTTGAGCAATCGTCTGCGCGCGGCGGAAGAGATGTCGCGCGTTAACACGGCGATTGGGCGGGAGCTAAGCGCCGAAGTGCAGGAACTGCAATCGGAAAATGAAGCGCTGCGCCAGATGGAGCAGCGTCGCCAGGAGCTGAGCGAGCTGGTGGTGCACGATTTGCGCAATCCGCTGGGCAACCTGTTTAGCGCCCTCAACATGCTGGAGCTGGTGCTGCCGGAAGAGGTGCTGGAAGAGAATCGGGAGCTTCTGGAAATTGCCCGACTGTCTCATCTGCGTATGCAGGATTTGGTGGATTCACTGCTGGACATTGCCAAAATTGAGGCGGGACGGCCGTCTGGCGAGCGTAAGGCAACCCAATTGGCCGATTTGATGGAAGAGGTGATGCAGCTCAATGCGTTTTCTCTGGCCAAGCGTGAGATGAAGCTGACGCTGAACTTTCCGCCAGACCTGCCGGATGTCCTGGCCGATCCGGATCAGATTCGGCGCGTGTTAACCAATCTGGTAGACAATGCCATAAAATATTCGCCTAAGGGTGGGCCGCTGATTGTGACGGCCGTTCCTAAAAACAATATGGTCGAAATCAGCGTGATGGACGCCGGACCCGGCGTCCCGCCTGAAGCTCGCGAGCGCATTTTTGATCGCTTTGCCCAGATGGAAGCAGGCGGCGTTCGGCCGCGCGGTTTTGGCCTGGGGCTGTCTTACTGCAAACTGGCGGTGGAAGCGCATAACGGCCGTATTTGGGTTGAACCCGGTCCAGATGGGGTGGGCAGCCGCTTTGCCTTTACCCTGCCGCAAGTTGATTAACAACTCTAACTCTATGTCCCATACAAACGAACTCCAACTCATAGAAAATGGCGGCTGGGATGAGCGCATTTTGGTGTGTGGCAACGGCCGTTTGGTCAAGACGTTCATCATTGTTACGCAGCGGTTTGTGCTGCTGGTGGACACGGTGATCAATCCACAAACTGCCGGGCAGATGTTGGCCTATGCTGAGCCTTACCTGGCCGATGGGCGGCAGCTGCTGGTCATCAACACCCATGCTGATTACGATCATTGTTGGGGGAACCAACTGTTTGCCGGGGAAACGGCCGTTCACCCCACACCCATCATCGGCAGCCATCGCAGCCCGGCCTTGTTTGAGCAAGACGAGGCAAAGCTGTATCTGACCAAAATGCAGGAGCTGGAGCCGGAGATTTTTAACGACGTTGTTTTCACCCCGCCAACCCTGCTCATCCACGATAAATTTGTTATCGATGGCGGTGACTTGACGGTGGAACTGCTGCCTACGCCAGGCCACACCGAAGACCATTATTCTCTCTTTCTGCCGGAGATTAAAACTGTGCTGGCGGCCGACGCTGCCGAAATGCCCTATCCGGTGGCTCGCGTGCCGGAGGGCCTGCCGCAGATGCGAGAGTCGTTGGCTAAATTGGCAGCGCTGCCTGCCGAGACGGTGCTGTACTGCCACGCCCCGGTCACGGCTGGGCGGCATCTTTTGCTAGACAATATCGCTTACTTCAACGCCATCGAAGCCCAATGCCGGGCGGCGCTGGCGCAGGGCATGTCGCCTGAAGTCAGCGAAGATGCGGATGTGGTCTCATTGGTGGATTGTGCTTATGAAACGGCCGTTCCCAACACCGAACAATGGCACAACATCCACGACTATTACAAAACCGCCGGACACGCCAGCCAGATTCGTGTCATGCTGCAATGGCTGGCCACTCAATAAATCTTGTCATTCCCGCGAAGGCGGGAATCCATTGGATTTTAATCACATGATTTGGATGCCTGCGAAGGCAGGCATGACACAAGGAAGGTGTTTTGGAGAATCAGCCAACGATTTTGAGTAAAAACGGTCGCACCTTTGCCACCTCAGCCATTGCCCTGCAAGCAATTATCATCAACGAGGATGAGCAGTTTTTGCTGCTTTCTTCGCCGCGGCGCAACGGCCGTAACGAGTGGCAAACGGTGAGCGGTGGCCTGGAAGCGGGCGAAACAATTTTGGAAGGCATCATGCGCGAGGTACGGGAGGAGGTGGGCGGGATTAAGGTACGGCCGTTAACCGTCCTCCACAGCCAATCCTTCCATTACGACGACAACGTGCCGTTTATGGTGGGCATTTACTATCTGCTGCGCTACGAAGGCGGCGCGGTTCTGCCCGGCGACGATATGATCGGCAGCGAGTTCCGCTGGTGGGATTCGGACGAATTGGCAACGGCCGTTACCCACAAAAACGCTACACTGCATCCGTCTACCCATTTGTGGATGCTTCAGCGGGCTGTGCAGATGGTTCGCTTATTTGGGGCAGATGAGTGGATGGATACGGCCGTTCTGCAGCCACCCTTGTGAGAGAATTTAATGAAACCAATTCGTATTGAGCTGCCAACTGAATTTGACGTGGGCTCGGTGAACAGCTATTTGTTCACCGGGCCGGAGCCAATCCTGGTAGATTGCGGTGTGGACACGCCGGAAAGTTGGGTAGCGCTGCAAGCCGGTCTGGCCCAGCAAGACCTCACGCCTGCCGATATTCAGCGCGTTGTCATCACCCATCCCCATGTCGATCATTTTGGCCTGGCCGCCAAAATTGCCGCGCTTGGCAGTGCGCCGGTTTGGATTGCCGACATTGGGGCTAAATGGCTCATCGAGCCTAAAAAACATTTTGGCCTACGGGCCGACTATTACCGCGACCATTTTCTGATTCAGGCCGGTTTGCCGGAAGAAATGGCGCAAATCGTGCTGACTTACTTTGAACAAATTGGCAGCAGCATTACGCCGGTTCCGGCAGAATGCATTCAAACATTTGGCTTAAATGACACGTTGGTAATGGGCGGCGCGAACTGGCAGGTGCTGCACATGCCGGGCCACGCCAGCCACCAGACCTGCTTTTACCAGCCGGAGAGCCGCCAATTCCTCTCGGCCGATATGCTGCTGCCCAAAACTCCGACGCCGATTGTGGAACGGCCGTCCCCCAACCAACCGCGCCAACCCAGCCTGCCCATCTACCTGGACTCCCTGGCCCGCTGCGAAGCGCTGGAAATAGATACCGTCTATCCCGGCCACGGCGAGCCGTTCCAAAACCATCGCCAACTCATCCAGGATCAGCGTGCCCGTATCCACCAGCGCAAAGCCGAAGCGCTGTCGCTTATCCAGCAGGGTTACCGCACAGCTTACGCCTTGGTTAATCAAATGTATGCCCACTATCCGTCCACCTTTCGCTTTGCCGGGCTGTGGATGCTCATTGGCTACCTCGATTTGCTCCAGGCAGAAGGGGCGATTACCGTGGAGACGGTGGATGGCGTGTGGCAATATTATGTAAATGAATAATGAAGTAATTGAGTAATTGGGGAGCAAAATTACCCCGTTACGCAATGACCCAATTACCAACTCCCACTATGCAAGAACTAACGCTCAACCAAATCACCCAACTCCCCTGCTTTCACCGCGCCGTCATTCCGCAGGCGTATCTGGACGTCATGGGGCATATGAACATTCGCCACTACATGGGGCTGTTTGACGATGCTGCCTGGGGCTTTTTTGCCTCGTTTGGCATGGATGAAGCGTATTACCAGACCACCAGCGGCGGCGCGTTTGCCCTGGAGCAGCATATTCGCTACCTGGCAGAGGTGCACGTGGGCGAAACGGTTGCCATCCATACGCGGATCAACGGCCGTACCGCCAAGCGCATCCATTTTATCCACTTCATGATCAACGAAACGACCGGCAAGCTGGCCGCCACGCTGGAAGTCATCGGTTCTCACGCCGATCGCGACACCCGCCGCACCTCCCCTTTTCCCCCTGAAATTGCCCGCCAAATTGACTGGCTGCTGGCCCAACACAACCAGATGAATTGGCGGCCCCCACTTTGTGGCGTTATGCGGCCGTAAGATTACAGTGGGGGTTACGGCCGTTGCGTAACGGCCGTAGTTCCTCTCTCCTAGCCCCACTGTACCGTTCCAACTTTCCCCCCTGCTATGTATCATGTACTCTCGGCGCTACCGTTGCCCGTTTTCCGGCGATGACGTCCAATAAACACCGCGGCATCGTCAGGCAATTGCCCGATTCGCACGAATCAATCATTGTCTCTACAACCTGATATTCTATTCAATAATATGCTTGATCGCCCCGATCGAGCCGCAAGGGAGTCATGAAAAAATACATTCTTCTTTTCTTTGTAGCCACAGCTGCGCTTTGTCTATTTGTTCCACAACAGCAAGCCAATAGCGCCGGCACTATTGAGCTGGCCGCTGATGTCACCAGCGGAACCGCCAGCAGCTTCCCCAATTTATTCACCGAATTCAACGGCGAACTGTTTTTCGAAGGGGATACGGTTGGAGATTGGAACCATTCTGAGCCGTTTAAATATAATCCAACAACCGACACAGTCACCCAAATTACCAACGGCAATCGCCCTGCTTCGGGCGATTCTAACCTGACCTCACTCACCGTGTTCAATGGCAATCTGTACACCGTGATGGAAAGCAGCGTTGGGCGTGAACTGTTTCAATACAATCCGGCCACCAATACCTTCGACCTGCACACCAACCTGAACGGTTCAGGAGACAGCTACCCGCGGCAGTTCATCGAGTTCAATAGTGATTTGTACTTTGTCGCCGCGGACAGCGGCGTTGGTGAGGAAATCTTTCGACTGCGCAGGGACAACAACACCGTTGAGCTGGTCGCCGACGTGACAACCGGCAGCGCCAGCAGCTTCCCCAACATGTTCACCGAGTTCAATGGCGAACTGTACTTTGAGGCGGATACAGTAGGCGACTGGAACCACTCAGAGCCGTTCAAATACAATCCAACAACTGACACGGTGACCCAAATCACCAATGGTAACCGTCCGGCTTTAGGGGATTCTAACCTGACGTCGCTAACGGTGTTCAACGGCAACCTCTACACGGTCATGGAGAGCAGCGTGGGCCGGGAATTGTTCCAGTATCGGCCGGGAACCAACACGTTTGATCTGCACACCAACCTGAACGGTTCAGGAGACAGCTACCCGCGGCAGTTCACCGAGTTTGATGGTGATCTCTACTTTGTCGCCGCAGACAGCGGCGTTGGTGAGGAAATCTTTCGACTGCGCAGGGACAACAACACCGTTGAGCTGGTCGCCGACGTGACAACCGGCAGCGCCAGCAGCTTCCCCAACATGTTCACCGAGTTCAATGGCGAACTGTACTTTGAGGCGGATACAGTAGGCGACTGGAACCACTCAGAGCCGTTCAAATACAATCCAACAACTGACACGGTGACCCAAATCACCAATGGTAACCGTCCGGCTTTAGGGGATTCTAACCTGACGTCGCTAACGGTGTTCAATGGCAACCTCTACACGGTAATGGAGAGCAGCGTGGGGCGCGAGTTGTTTGAATACAATGCGGCCACCAACACCTTCGACCTGCACACCAACCTGAATGGTTCAGGAGACAGCTACCCGCGGCAGTTCACCGAGTTCAATGGTGATCTGTACTTTGTCGCCGAGGACAGCGGCGTTGGCGAAGAAATCTTCCGCCTCACCGGTTCCCCCAGCGTCTCGCTTTCCCTGGCCCCGGCCACGGCAGCAGAAGATGGGGCTACCAATCTGGTTTACACCTTCACCCGCAGCGGCGCCACGACGAGTCCGCTGACGGTAAACTTTACGGTGGGGGGAACGGCCGTTAGCAGCGATTACAGCCAAACCGGAGCCGCCACATTTGGTGCTACCTCCGGCACGATTACGATTGGGACCGGTTCCTCTACAGCAACGCTCACCATCAATCCCACGGCCGACGCCGTCGTGGAGCTGGACGAAACTGTACAAATTACTCTGGCCGCGGGGACCGGCTATACGGTGAATACGGCGACGGCCGTCACCGGCACCATCAGCAACGACGACGCCGCCACCCTTTCCGTCAACAACGTCAGCCAGGCAGAAGGCAACAGCGGCATAACCCAATTCTCCTTTGACGTCACCCTGTCCGCCGCGACGGATGTAGGACTCACCGTCGACTACGCCACCGCGGCAGGCAGCGCCACCGCAGGGAGCGATTACACGACGATTTCCGCAACTGCACTTAACTTCACCGGCACTGCCGGCGAAAGCAAAACCGTTGTGGTCGATGTGGCCGGTGACGCGGTTGCCGAAACGGATGAGACGTTTTCTGTAAATTTGAGCGGACTGCAGGCGAACGGCCGTAACGTCACCCTTGGCACAAACGGCACGGGCACCATCCAAAACGACGACACGGCCGGTGTGCAGATTGATGAGCTGGGCAGTGTCTCTGTCGCTGAAGGGGCCATTACCGATACGTACAGCGTGGTCCTTACCAGCCAGCCCACCATGCCTGTGTCGATCACAGTCAGTCCCGATGGCCAGCTGGATGTGGGTGCCGGCGCCGGCACGGCGCTGACGCTCATCTTTGGCACGGCTGATTGGTATACACCACAGGTGATTACGGTCACAGCCGTTGATGATGCGGTGGCCGAAGGGCTGCATAGCGGCACAATCACACATGCCGCCAGCAGCAGCGACACCACCTACGATGGCATTGGCATGACGCCTTCCGCATCTGTGGTGGCGGCCGTCACGGACAATGACAGCGCCGGTGTGATCATCAATGAAAGTGGCGGCGGCACGGCCGTTGCCGAAGATGGCGCTACCGACAGCTACACGGCCGTACTCACCAGCCGGCCCGTTTTGCCCGTGGACCTCCAGATTACGCCCGATGGCCAGCTGGACCTGGGCGCCGGGCCCGGCACCGGCATCACCCTGAACTTTGATGCCGCCAATTGGGACACGCCGCAAACGATTACCGTCACGGCCGTCGATGACGACGTGGTGGAAAATGACCACACCGGCACCATTTCCCACGCGCTGGTGACCACAGACACTGCTTATGCCGGCGAGTCCGTCAGCGGCATCACGGCGCTAATTACCGACAATGACCGGTACGAAACGTACCTGCCGTTTATCGTCTCGCCGCCGACCTTCCCCGATTTGGTCGTGCAAAGCGTTACGGTTAGCAGTGACAATGTGACCGTAGTGATTCAAAACGTGGGGGCCAATACGGTGAGCGATGATTTCTGGGTCGATGCCTACATTGGTCTGTACGATGCCGGCCGGCCGCCAACGGCCGTAAACGACATCTGGCAAAACGTGAGTCCGCACGGCGTGGTGTGGGGTGTTGATGCCGCCACCAATCCCATTGCCCCCGGCGAAACCCGCACGCTGACGCTGAATGACAGCTATTTCAGCGCCGAACACAGCAGTTTCCCCGGCACGATTTTGACGGGAACGGCCGTTTACGTTCAGGTTGATTCGGCCAACAGCGGGCAGGCAGCCGGTGCCGTCCTGGAAGACCACGAGCAAAACGGTACTGCTTACAACAACATTTATGGTCCCGTGCTGGCTCCATAATTCCCGTAAGCTGCATTGCTTAAAATGCAGACACCTTTGAGCGGAGAACTGATGATATGAAAACGAAACTATTCACTTTGATTTTGCTGGGAACCATCGCACTGTTCTCGTTGGCGGCCGTTGCTGCGCCTGATGCGCCAACAGCCCCGCCGCCGCGGCCTACACCCAGCCCACCGGCACCAACAACTGTGCCCAGTGCCACCCCGAACGGCGGCCAGATTGTACTGCACACCAACGCCACAGATGCCTCCGCCGGATTGTGGACCCTCATTCAATGGCAGGACCCATACACCGGCGAGTGGCATGACGTCGACGGCTGGCGTGGACACTTTAATTCGGTCGGCCAGGTAAACTGGTGGGTCGGGGCGGAAGATTTGGGCGATGGCCCGTTCCGCTGGCTGGTTTACAGTGATGAGACCGAGACAAATCTGCTGTTTACCAGCGAGTTGTTCACGCTGCCTGCCCATGCAGGCGAGATGGTGACAGTGGCAATTGAGCTACCCTGACTTTTGCAGGTAGAGAAGAGGTAATAGAGACGGCCGTTTTCCAGGTGGGAACGGCCGTTTTTGCTTTTCTAACCGAAAACACTTTTTACATATGGTCAAAACTGACTAAGATAGAACGAAACAGATTATTCACCAAAGGAGTTTAAAAGTGAATCAAACGAATCGTTTTAATTGGTTTTACGCCGGGTTGCTCTTGCTTGGAATAAGCTTACTCTTCGTTTTGACCCAATTTCCGGCTTTGGCCCAGCAATCCGAACCGGATCTAGCTGATTTGGAACAACGGGTTGGGCAGCTTGAGCGGGAAGTGGCCGATTTGCGAAACACGACTAATAACGATTTGAGCCAAAGAGTTGATGATTTGGAAAGAGATATGGGCGGTCTGGCATCCAGCGGACTGGTAATTTTTCTGTACGCTGGTTTTTGTGCGCTGTGGGCTCAAACCACGCGACGCAGCGCTGTACTCTGGTTCATCTTTGGCGCCATTTTTAATGTTTTCACGGTTCTGGTTTTGCTTTACATAAACTGGGCTGAGCGGGAGCCGGTGAATTAGGATAGGATTAATTTCCCCTGCATTTTTGCTAAAGATGGCGACTATTAAGAGGGTTTTCCCATTAAACCATCGCAGGATTGTTTGTTAGGATCGTCTTGTATTTTTTGTAAGTCATTTGGCTGGCTATTTGTTTTATCCACCAAAGCCGTTGGAAAAAGTAGCAACTATTGTAGAGGAACATAAACATCATGAAAAAGTGGCAGCACTGGTTAGAAAATTTGTCAGCAGAAGAAACGTTGTGGCTAACGGCCGTTTTCCTTTCAGCGATGTTAGGTACAATGACCAGCAGCGCCATTCTTCGCTGGGGGCTTAGCGCCTACGATGGGGTGGGGGCAAAATTAGCTATCTGCCTTTTGGCAACGGCCGCATACGGTGGTGCTGTGGTGGCGGTTTTCTACGTCTTGTTCCCGGAAACGCGTTTGGCCTTAAAGCGCATCTTTCGCAACAAAAAATAACTCAAAATTTTCTAATTTATTAAAAACGGCTGGCGCACACCTTCACGCCAGCCGTTTTGCATTCATCATTCAATTGTCAACAACTAAATCTGTCGCGCCGGTTACGCTGCCCGGCGCAGCATTCCAACAATTGCCAGCAAGATAACAGCGCCCAAAATGGCAACGAGCAAGCTGTAGAAGTTGAAACCTGTTGCCGGAGCAAGCCCTATCAGGCCAACGACAAACCCGCCTATAAGGGCGCCGACAATGCCGACCACAATATTGGCCACCATCCCCATCTGTGCATTTTTCTTCATAATGATGCTGGCAATCCAGCCGGCCACGCCACCTAGAACAATCCACAACAAAATGCTTACCAAATCCATGACAACCTCCTAAATGAGCGATCAATGGGTGCAATGGTGCTTCGTTGAGTGATTAAAAATGGCTCCCATCCAATAAAACCCCGGATTGTCGCAAAGTTACGGGTTACACCTCTAGACGGGATGTTCCCATAATTCGTTCAAATAAAAACGGGAGACCCAATTTCTCAGATCTCCCGACGTAAAATTATTTGGACAACGTTGACGTGAATGCGTTAATTTGCATTAAACCGAACGACAGGCGTGTAGGTGCCCCAGCAGCCGGCATCACGACGAAACGTATCTGTACCGGCAGCCCCGCCATCGCAGTAAAAACCGGCGAAACTGGTGTCCCAGAATACAGTGTCCGCTTCAACATTTATGCCCACTGTTGGTGCATCAACCGTTACGCTAACGTTGAGCGAGCTGTACGGTCCTGGTGTGCCAAAAGGCGCAACGCCATGATTGGCCGTATTGTAAGCAACGCCAAAGATAACTTCTTCTGGTAAGGTAACGCTCAGGGAAGTGAAGTCAAATGTGATATTGAATGCATACCCGTGAACGCAGGCGCCTAAGACAGGATCGAACCATGTGCCACCAAAGGGAATATCTGTTGCGGGTGTTTGGCCTGAGGCCGTGCAGTTCACGGAATCCCAGGAGGGACGGAACGGTATGTCGAAACTCTCTGTTACCGAGGCGATGAGGCTGCCAACGGCCGGATCCACCCCGCTGTTATCTACCTCGTAAATATTCAAGGTGACAGGATGTGAAAATGAGCTGCCAGGGGTGGTCATACAGGCTTCGCCAGCATAACCATCCCGGTTTGGGACCCAAACGCCGCCAACAAAGTCATAGTCATTTTCACAAGCCCAGTTGGTCAGGCTTAGTTCAACAGAGTGCAGGTCGCGAGAACTTCCGGCAAACATGATGTGGTCGCCAAATTCATCGGTGGATGTGGCTTCATAACCCAGGCTTGGGAAGCTACCCGGATAAGTTGCAGGGATCGAATCGTAAATAATGTCAGGCGCAGCATCAACCACACTGCAATCTTCAGCAAACACTTTGCCGGCCATTCCCGGTACGGGATCACCAGGTTGGCCATCACCGTGACCCAGATGGGCAGACAACGCGCGTTCACTAATGTTGATGAGGTGATAAGAGCCATTGCCTTCTCTATGACAAACATCTATTTTGGACGGGGGTGCTGCGCTGGCGAAGCTTGCTGCAGCCAGCAAAGCAGTAAGACAGCTAATTAGTAGGAACACAAGTTTACTTTTCATTTTTCCTCCGTGGCACGACATAAAAGACAAACCTAAAAGAAAGGGAAAAACTATAGGCACCTCCTTAACTTAAAGACCGTTTTTTTATTCATTTGGAAGCGAAATGGGATATTTGCAACCGATAAACGCTGACAAAGACAACTTTACCAACACTCTATCAGGCGGTGCTTACACCTAGCATTACAAATGACCTTATCAAGCTGTGGACAGGGTATAATGGATGCGGTTCTTTTCGATGAAATAGTGAAATAATGAGCATCATGTTTTGGCAAAAAGTTAAGGTGAAAAATGAATCTTCAACCCTTCAATCAATCGCCGCCTACTTTAGGCAATCAGTTTGAAGATGATCGCGTGCTGCGATCTTATTTGCGGCGGGTATTGCCGCCGGACGTGCTGGCAGAGGTGGAACCGCCGCTGCGCGAGATGGGCCGGCTGGCCGGAGGTGAACTGTACCAATTGCAGTTGGACGACCGGCTCAATGAGCCCGTCCTGACGCAATGGGACCCGTGGGGCAACCGCATTGACCAGATTGAGCTGTCGCCATTGTGGCAGAGGGCGGAAAAGCTGGCTGCAGAACATGGCGTGGTGGCAGCGGCGTACGAGGGGAACTACGGCCGTTTTGACCGCATCTTCCAATTTTCCCTGGCCTACCTTTTCCACCCCTCTACCGACGTTTACACCTGCCCCCTGGCCATGACCGATGGGGCTGCCCGCACCCTGCTCATCTCCGGCAACCAGGAGCTGATCGACGCCGCTGTGCCCCACCTGACCAGCCGCGACCCGGCCACCTTTTGGACCAGCGGCCAATGGATGACCGAATCAACCGGCGGTTCAGATGTGGGCTTATCTGAAACGATTGCCAGGCTGAATGAAAAAGAGGAGTGGCTGCTGTACGGCCGTAAATGGTTCACCTCTGCCGCCACCTCGCAAATGACACTGACCCTGGCCCGCCCGGAAGGTAATCCGCCCGGTGGCAAGGGGCTGGCGCTGTTTTACCTGGAAACCCAGGCAGAAGATGGTCAATTGCAAAACATTGAACTGCTGCGGCTAAAGGACAAGCTGGGCACGCGTAAGGTGCCCACGGCCGAATTGATGCTGCGCGGCACAACGGCCGTTCCCGTCATGGGCCTTAACAACGGCGTGCGCAACATCGTGCCCATGCTGCACCTGACGCGCACCTGGAACAGCATTTCGGCCGCGGCGTTCATGCGGCGCGGCATGGCCCTGGCCCGCAGCTACGCCCGCAAGCGCGTCGCTTTTGGCGCGCCGTTGGCCCAAAAGCCGCTGCATCTGGACACGCTGGCCTGGATGCAGGCCGAAACGGAAGCCGCCTTTCACCTCACCTTTTTTCTGGTGGAGCTAATTGGCAAAGATGAAGCGGGCGACATCGGCGAAGAAGAAGCCCATCTGCTGCGGCTGCTCACCTCGCTGGCCAAGTTGACCACCGGCAAGCAGGCGGTGGCGGTTACCAGCGAGGTGCTGGAGGCGTTTGGCGGTGCCGGCTACGTGGAAGATACCGGCCTGCCCGTGCTGCTGCGCGACAGCCAGGTGCTGCCCATCTGGGAAGGCACCACCAACGTGCTCTCGCTGGACGCCCTGCGGGCGCTGGGCCGCTCCGCCGAGCCGCTGCTGGCGCTGGCCAAAGAGGTAGAGCGATGTGTCAACGCGGCGACGGATGGCCGTCTCAAAGCAGCCGGTGATGTAGCCAAAACGGCCGTGGCCCAGGCGATGAACTGGCTGCAAAATAACCTGGCCGACCGGGATGTCCTGGAAGCCGGCGCGCGCCGCTTTGCCCTGACGTTGGGTCGGTCGCTGGCGCTGGCCAGATTGGTCGAGCAGGCCCAATGGTCGCTGGATGTGGAGGAAGACGGCCGTCCTCGTGCCGCCGCCTGTCGCTTTGCCGAAACATCGATTAACCAAATCGCGGCCATCGACCCGGCCGACGCGGCTGCACTGGCTGATGATCTATAAAAAGCAAATCACGAATAAAACGAATGGACGAATGGGACGAATTTTTTCGAGACAAGGTTGGACCAATTTGTAGCATACCAACGCACTTAACAGAGTAAATTGGTCCAATCTCAATTCGTTCTAATCGCTGCATTCGTGATTCAATGAAAGTAAGGTATCATTCTGGCACCATCCCAATACAAACTAGACAATAACCTTCAAGGAGGAGACAACGGTGAAATTAAGAAGTGTGCTATTTTTGGCGGTGATGCTCCTGACTTTGGCGGCCTGTGCCGAAGAGCCGCCCGCGCCGGAAGCGCTGCCCACCGACTACAACTATGCCACTGGCGTCCTTAACTCTTCGGTGGTGTTGGGCGGCGTGGTGATTCAGGTGACGGATGTGGAGGTGTACGCCAGCGACGGCAACATCGCTTCCGGCTATGTGTACGTCGTGCCGACCGTGAACGTGACCAATCAGAACGAATCGCCTGTCTCCAACCGCGACTTTACCCTTGTGGATGAATATTTGAACGAGTACGAATCATGGCAAACCAACGTCGCTTTCGCGTCCGCGCTGGAAGCGATGCCTGAGTTGGTTCAGCGCGGTGAAACCGTGTCGTCAAACCATGTCTTCATCGTGCCCGCCGCCGCTTTGCAGGCCAACCTGAAGCTGCGCTGGGATTCCCACCTCACGCTCTCCCGCATTGACGTGGCCCTGGGTGACTTAAGCGCGGCAGGACAGTAGTTTTTCTCCGCGCCTCCGCGTTAATTTGTTTGTAGGAGTCAATTTTGAATAAACCAGACCGACCAGATGCCACCGAACTGCTGCGGCAAATGCAAAGTGGAGAGCGCACGGCCGTTTCCATCGTCGAGGAGCATTTGCAGCGGTTGGAAGCGAATCATAAACGCTTGAATGCGGCCGTTCACGTCTTCAAAGACGAAGCGCTGGCCGAAGCGCAGAATCCCCGGCCTGGCCCGCTCTCCGGCCTGCCGATTAGCGTCAAGGAGACGTTTGCCCTCGGCGGCCACAGCGTCACCGCCGGTTCGCAGCGGATGCCGCCGATCCATTGGGAGCAGGATGCCCCGGTGGTGCGCAAACTACGTAAAGCCGGGGCCATCGTGCTGGCGCGCAGCAACGTGCCAGAGTTTGCCATGGCGGGCGAGACGGAGAATTTTATTTACGGCCGTACCAACAACCCCCTCGATGAATCTCGCACCCCCGGCGGCTCTTCCGGTGGGGAAGGAGCGCTGGTCGCTTCCGGTTCGACGGCGCTGGGCGTGGGCACCGATCTGCTGGGCTCCATTCGCATTCCGGCTGCGTTTTGTGGCATTGTGGGCTTCAAGCCCGCTTCCGGCGCGGTCAGCAAAGAGGCGATCTGGCCCGATTTGCAGGGACTTTACCTGGATAGCTGGATGGGTGTGGGACCGCTCACCCGCTCCGTGCGCGATGCCCGGCTGGTGTACAACGTTATCGCCGAGACGCCGCTGCCCGCAGCCCAAACGCCGCGTGGACTGAATCTCATCGTTCCCACGGAATTTGAATTAGAAGCCAAAGCCGACTGCATCCACGCCGCCTACGTGATGGCCCAGACGGTGCTGGAAATTGCCGGGATGGTGGCCAGGGAACGGCCGTTTCCCGACGTCAAAACCCACTTTCTCAACTTGCAGCAGCTGCTGGCCGCTGAGCTGGAACGGCCGTTTTACGACATGCTCACCACCGCCGACGGCCAAAAATTCAGCCTGGCCACGGAAACGTTGAAGCAGGCCGTTGGCCGGGGCACCATCTACAGCGGCCTTTTCCAGCTCATGGCCGTCTTGCCCATTATGAAGCCGCGCCGGGAAGGGTGGGTGGCAGAAATCGTGCGCCTGTACGAACAGGCGCGTGCTGATTTGTACCAGCTTTTGGGGCGCAACGGTGTGCTGCTGCTGCCCACAATTGGTGTGCTGGCTCCTCAACATGGCCAGATGAACCGTGCCTCGCTGCGTCCCGGCGTCAATGGCACGGTTACAGCCATGACCTTTTGCAACTACCTGAACCTACCCGCCATCACCGTGCCCGCCTGGAAGGGCCCGGACCCGGAAACAGGTCTGGTGCCTGGTGTGATGCTGGCCTGTGCTCCCGGTGCAGAAGCCGCCTTGTTGGATGCAGCGGCGGCGCTGGAGGCGGGTATTTCATAGAAAATCTTCAAGGGTGTCTTACCCGCGAAAGCGGGTATCCAGATTCAATATCAGAGTGGATTCCCGCCTACGCGGGAATGACAGTTGATGGTTAAAGGTGAATCGTTTGATTATGGAGGGAAAAGTTTGTATTGTAACCGGGGCAAATGCCGGAATCGGCAAGGCAACGGCCGTTGGCCTGGCGCAGCGTGGGGCCACGGTGGTGATGGTCT
>CALBTC010000107.1 GCA_937967805.1 uncultured Anaerolineaceae bacterium | reverse complement strand
GTCGCTGCTTTCGCCATCGCTGACGGTGTAGGTAAATGAATCTTGCCCGCTGAATTCCAGGGTGGGCGTGTACACAATTTGCTGCGTGCCGCTGAGAACGGCCGTGCCATTCCCCGGCGCGGTAAACGATTCAATTGTCAGCACATCGCCGTCGATGTCGTTTAGCGTCGGATTCAGCACCACCGTTTCATCTTCGCCAATAGTCATGGCGTCGTCCCATGCGATAGGGCCGATGTTGGGCACCGTGATGGGCGTTGCAGCGCTGTTGTTGGCCAGATTGGTTGCTGTGGCGAGGCTGTCAATCGTGGCGGTGTTGGTGATGAGACCACGCGGCAGCACGTCGGACAAAACGCCGGAGACAGTGATGATGCCGCCGGCACCCGGAGCCAGATTGTGCACCTGCCAGACGTACGGATCGGTGCCTGTCTCGGTAAACGGCACCGTGCTGCTGATGGAAATAGGACCCACCACCTGCGTCGGCAGCGGGTCGGTGATTGTGAGGCGAGGCAGCATGGCGCTGCCCACGTTGCTAAAGGTGAGGGTGTAGGTGATGGGTTGGTTGGGGCCTGGGCGTTTGCCGCTGTTGGAACCAGGAGTAAATCTGAAGAGCCGTCACTGTTGAGGTCGGCTCCGGCGGCGTAGTGGACGGAGGCAGCAGCGGCTACGCCATTGATGGTTGCCTGAGAAGTGCCAATGTCGCTGCCCAGAATGAGGTAGGCGTCGGTGCCGTTGCCGATGAGAATGTCGTTACGGCCGTCATTGTCCACATCAAGAATTAGCGCCTCCATCTGGCCAACAAGCTTGAATCATCCTGCAATTATCCGATACATGCTTTAACAAGGAGTGTTGGACTGAATGAGGCATTGCGTTATTGGCAAAAAGATTTGTGCCAAAAACGTTGCAATAACTAACGATTACTACCATAATTGCTATCATGCGCTGGCAACAATTACAATATATCGTCCGAGATCAACCGCTATTTGAAACGTCATTGCTTTTGACGGGTGATGTGACGCACCATCAAGCCCAACGGCAGCTGAGCGATTGGACCAGAGCAGAGAAAGTGATCCAGTTGCGACGTGGTATTTACACGCTTCCTCGCCAGAATCTGCATCCGTTTGTGGTGGCCAATCATCTTGTCTCAGGCTCCTATGTGAGCCTGCAAATGGCCCTGGCTTACTATCATCTTATCCCAGAACACGTTGCCGTGGTTACCAGTGTTACGACCCAGCGACCGGGAGGGTATTAAAATAAATTCGACCGTTTTTCCTACCGGCACATTCATCCATCCCTATTCTTTGGCATTGAGTACCGTATGTTAGTAAATGACGAATACGCTTACGTCGCTATGCCAGAAAAAGCTCTACTCGATCTGATTCATTTTTGCCCACAGGGAGACTCAAGGGAACATATTGAATCTCTGCGCCTGCAAAATCTCGAAATTCTAGACATTGAGCGGCTGCATCGTTTGGCTGAACGTTCCGGGAAACCCAAGCTCAAACGGGCTGCAGATGTGATCGAGATGATTGCCCGCCGCGAAGCAGAAGAATACGAACCACTATGCTGGCGCGTCGCGAAACGCGCAGCGTAACCATTTAATCTGGCACAATTGTACTTGGACCAGGTACAAGCCGGCCAATTGCAGGCAACTTCCGACGGCGGCTGTTTGCCGGCCTAATAGTTCGTCTACTGTCAATGCCTGCTCTATCGGCTTAATCGCCCCGATGATATGACCGCGAGCCATGTGTATGCGGCCAACACTGCTTTACGCCAGGGGCGCTTGAAAACGGCCGTTTATCCCCAAGCCATTCTTGTAATCAACATGTAAATTTCTTTAGCTGTGAAGGTGTTCGCAATGTGCTAGAATCTCAGCAAAGTAATTGGTCCTGTGGTCGATTGGTCGTCTTGCGTAGCTATAGACCAATCGACTACACGACTAAAAAGAGGGACAAAACATGGCTTCCACAGAGATGATTCAAGAGCAAATTGAGCGGCGGCGCAAGCGTGGCCAGGAAGATTTAAAGCGGATCATAAACCAGGGCGGGCATCCCATCTACAGCTTGTTTGAGGTCACGTCTACCTCTGGCCAGACGTACCGCGTGCGCATTCACGACCTGAAAGAATTGCAAAACACCTGCACCTGTCCCGACTATCGCACCAACCTGATCGGCACCTGCAAACACATTGAAGGGGTGCTCATCCAACTGCATGAAAAGCACAAAGATAAGCTGGATAAACTGGCGGCGGAACGGCCGTCTACCGCCCGCATCTACCTCCACTATGCCCGCGATGTCACCGTACGCATCTCCCAACTGCCTGAACAACCCAACCTGCGCCACCTCCTGAAGCGCTATTTTGACGCCGAGGGCATTTTGCAGGGGCCGCTGCTGCACACCTTGCCCGCCTTGCTGCACGAAATTGACAGCATGTCCGGGCAGCAGCGCTTCCGGCTGCACGTCACCGACGCCGTGCGCGATCACCTGGAACTGCTGCGCGACCGGGAGACCATTCGCAAACAGAAAGAGTGGTTCACCGAACAGGTGCGCCTGGGTAACCGCTCGCTGAACGTCCTCAACACCCGTCTCTACTCCTATCAGGAAGAGGGTGCCATGCACCTGGCTTTTGGCCGCCGGGCCATGCTGGCCGATGACATGGGGCTGGGCAAAACGATCCAGGCCATTGCCGCCGCCGTTTTGCTGCGCCAGCTGCGTGACATCAAAAGTGTGCTGGTCATCACTCCTGCCTCGCTCAAGCACCAGTGGGCGCGGGAGGTGCGCCGCTTTACCGATTTGGAGGCACAGGTGATTGAAGGTAATCCAAACCAGCGGCGCGAACTGTATGCCCAACCGGCCTTCTTCAACATGATCAATTACGAGTTGGTGCTGCGGGATGAACAGGTTATCCGGCAGATGCAGCCGGATGTAATTATTTTAGACGAGGCGCAGCGCATCAAAAATTGGCGCACGAAAACATCAACGGCCGTTAAACGACTCAAAAGCCCCTACGCCTTCGTCCTCACCGGCACGCCCCTGGAAAACCGCCTGGACGAACTGTTCAGCATCTTCCAATTCCTCGATCCGCGGGTGCTGGGACCGCTGTGGGATTTTAACGGCCGTTACTTCGAGCTAGAGCAAAAAAGCAAAAACACCTACAAAGTCATCGGCTACAAAAACCTGGACGAACTGCGCAGCCGCATCGCCCCTTACGTCCTGCGCCGCGTGCGCGACGAAGTCTTGCACGACTTGCCGGAACGGGTAGATAATAACTTCTTCGTGGAGATGACCAACGAGCAGTGGAACGCCTACGACGAGTACGCCGCCACAGTCGCTCGCCTTATTTCTAAGGCCCGGAAACGGCCGTTAAGCCCCAAAGAACGCAACATCCTGTTAGGCGCCCTCGTCAAAATGCGCGTCATCTGCAATGCCCTGGCCCTGCACCTCAAAGACCTGGATGAAAAAGAGCAGGAGCGCACTGCCCCCAAGCTGCGCGAACTGCGCGACATCCTGGTAGACGAAGTTGCCGAAAACGGCCATAAAGCCCTCATCTTCAGCCAATGGACCGGCATGTTGGAACTGACCGAGCCGATGCTAAAAAAGATCGGCCTGGGCTACGAAAAATTGACCGGCGACGTGCCCACAAGCAAACGAGGCGCGCTCATCGAACGCTTCTTTGAAGACAAGGATTGCCGCGTTTTCCTCTCCACCGACGCCGGCGGCACCGGCCTGAACTTGCAGGCGGCCAGCCTGATCATCAACCTGGATTTGCCCTGGAATCCGGCCGTGCTGGAGCAGCGCATTGCCCGCGCCCATCGCCACGGGCAGCCGCGCGGCGTGCAGGTGGTCAATCTCATCGCCCGAAAGACCATCGAAGAGCGCATGTTGGACACGCTGGCCACCAAGCGTAATGTCTTCCAGGGTGTCTTTGGCGGCGAGGAATCGCCCGCCTCCATTTCCTTCCGCGACACGGGCCAGGAGCTGCTAAAGACGCTGGATGAGATGCTGGGCAAATCGGATGGCGAGGTCGAACCGGAAATCGAACTGGAACCAACGGCCGTTCCTACCGAAAAACCGGCCCCCACCCCAACTCTGGAAACCTTCGCCGACCTGTTGGTGGCCCGCTTCCCCGGCCGCGTGCTGCTGGTACGCCAGGCACCGCAGTTGGTCGCTCAGTCTGATGGTCGCGGAGTCCTGGTGGTCGTTGACCAAGACCCGGCGGCGCTGCGCCCGCAGGTGGAATCGCTGCTTAACCAGCA
Organism: uncultured Anaerolineaceae bacterium; assembly: GCA_937967805.1. The sequence continues at coordinate 8,302 of CALBTC010000107.1, read as the reverse complement.
CTGGGCAGAGTCGCCACCCGCGCTGCACCTGATGGAGCGGGAAGGGTACCGGGCGCTGGCGGCGCTGCTGGGTGACGCCCTGCCCCCGGCCGCTCCGGAAGCGGAACCGTACCGCGCCCCGGCCTTACCCCGCGAAGACCGGCAGGCAGCCGAACGAAAACGGCTGCAAACGGCCGAAAAAGGGTTCGGCCAGGCGGAGAAGCGGCTGCAATTGGCCAAAGTTGTCCTCAACGGCGGCTTCCCCGAAGAGGCCGCCCGCCCCGTACGCGAAGCACTGGGCTGGGGATTGACCGCCTTCCTAGCCCTGGTCAAGCAAAGCAAGCCGTCGGCCGCACTCCCCTCCCCGCGCGAAATACAGGCCGCTCTGGTGGACCCGGAGCACCTGCCCGCCGACCTGGCCGCCCGTCTCTCCCACGTGCGCGAACTGACCGCCCCGCCCGCCGAGGACGAGGAAGCGGTCCCGCTTTCAGATACGGCGGCGGAAGGGTTGATAACGGCCGTTGCCGACCTCATTGAACTGGGTCAGCAGCGTCTAGTTGAGCAAGGGTTATGAGAACCATTAGCGCAAGCAATCAAGGCTATCATTAGCAGAAAAGGAGGTCAAGCGATGAATAATGCAAAACGCTGGCAACAATTGACTGAACGGGAAAGGAGCGCCTTAACTGATTTTGTGAGTCGATTGCGGCAGCGGTTTAATTCCGACGCGATTCAGTCGGTGTGGGTTTTTGGGTCAAAAATAAAAGGGACGGCCGATGAGCAGTCCGACATCGATCTGCTGATAGTGGTGCATAACTATACCTGGGAACTAGAAAAAGCAATCACCCGCCTTGCCGTTGACGTTGACCTGGCGCATGATGTGGTACTCTCAGATCATATTGTAGACCGTAAGCATTTTGACCAAATGGTCGTGCAAGATGTTCCATTTTACCGTAATGTATTGAAAGAAGGTGTTGACTTGTGGCAGATGGACCTTCAACCGGTTATCTAAAGCAAAAGCTGGCTCGCAGTCGCAAAGACTTGGCCGATGCCCAAGACCTATATCAGCGTAGCAATTATCGCCTTTCGATCAATCGCGCTTACTATGCCGTTTTCCATATTGTATCCGCCGCTTTAAATACAATAGGGCAAGACCGGAGTAAGCATTCTGGTATCGAATCTGCGTTCCATCAATACTTCATCAAGCCCGGTTTGGTTGGGATTGAGTACGGAACAACCTTCAAGCTGGCCAGAAAGTGGCGTGAGGACGCTGATTACAGCGTCGGTTTGGTTTTTACAGAGGAAACTGCAAAGGATATTCTGGAGCAATGTGAATAATTAGTCCATCGTATGGAACTTTATCTTCGCGAAGCCGGTCACCTTGAAGACATAAAATAGATTAGAATGAGCGTTCGCATCCTCCTGGCCCCAGCGGCCGCCGGCAAAACCCAATATTGTATTGATCTAATTCACCTGGCCCGCGCCGAGGAGCCGCTGGCTCCCATCTGGGTCATCCTGCCCGATGCGGCCCAGGTGCGCGCTTTTCGGAGACGGCTGGCCCAACGCGGCGGCGCGTTCAATGTCCACGTCGTCACTTTTTCTACGCTGTACGTTGAACTGCTGGCGCTGGCCGGTGGCGCTTTGCCCCGCCTGGATGAGCCGGTGCTGCATCGCCTGCTGCGGGCGATTGTGGATGAACTGGCAGCCGACGACCGTCTCCCCTACTACACTCCCCTGCAAAACAAACCCGGCTTTTTCCAGGCGCTGCGCACCAACATCCGTGAGTTCAAACGGGCCAGAATTGAACCGGAAGCATTGGCCGCAGCCGTGGCCGACCAACCGCCTCATCTGCAAGAACTGGCCCTCATTTACGGCCGTTACCAACAGTGGCTGCAGCAAAATAAGTCGGCCGATGATGAAGAGCGCGGCTGGCTGGCCCAAATCGCCCTGGACGAACAGCCCGATTTATGCGCCGGCTGGCGGCTGTTGCTCGTGGATGGCTTTGGCGAGTTCAACCCCACCCAACTGGCCGTCCTTAACCACCTGGCACAGCAGGCGCAGGCAACTGTCGCTACCCTCACCGGCACGCCCTTGCCCCGGCTGGCCCACCGCCGCTTTGACCGCGCCCGGACCACGCTGGAAGCAACGTTGGGCGTCGAAGCTGAGCCGCTGCCTGGGGCGCACGTCCAGCTAGCGCCCCCGCTGGCTCACATCGAGACCACTCTGTTCGAACCAGACACTGCCCAACCGTCCCCGGCAGGTGAGGCGCTGACGCTGCTGGAAGCAGCCAATCGCGTCCAGGAAGTGCGAGCCGCCCTGCGCTGGCTGAAACAACGCCACGTCCTGGATGGCGTACCGCTGTCGCAGTTGGCCGTGATGGCCCATGACCTGGAAGCGTATCGGCCGTTCCTGGTCGAAACGGCCGCCGAATTTGGATTGCCGCTGCAAATGGCGCAGGGTACCTGGCTGCACCAAAACCCGGCCATCGCTGCTCTGCTCGATTTGCTGTCTTTGCCCTGGCGTAAATGGCCGCGCCGCCTGCTGCTGGAAGCATGGCGCAGCCCCTATTTTGATTGGTCCAACCAGGCCATCACCGCCGCCGATGCCGATCTGCTGGCCGAGACTGCACGCGAGGGCCAGATTATTGCCGGGCTAGACCAGTGGCACGAGGTGCTAGACCGGCTGGCGAAAGCTGAACCGCAGGCGGACGGCGAGGATGTGCTGGAAGAGATGGAGGAAACGGCCGTACTCACCACGCCACGCGGCCCTGAGGCAGCCGCTCTGCGCCGGAAATTAGATAAATTTGTAGCCCGCTTGCGGCCAGAATCGCAGGCCACGCTGCGTCACTACATCGGCTGGCTGGAAGCGCTGCTCGGTGATGATCCGGCCCTGGTGCCAACCCGTCAGACCTGGCAGTTAGGTGACAGTCTGGGTGTAGTGAAACAGGCCCGCTACGGCCCAGACGGTCAGCCGCTGCTCACTGCCGAACGAGATGTGGCCGCCCTACAGCGGCTCAAGGACGTCCTGCGCAGCCTGGTTTTTGCCGAAGAGACGCTGGGGAAAGATCGTCCCATCACTTACCGGCACTTCTGGCAGGAATTGCGCGGCGCGGTCGAAGCCGCAATCTACCACGTCCCGCCACCTGAAGGGCAGGAACCTCTGCTGGCGGCACCTGTCCTGGCGGCGCGCGGTCTCTCCTTTCACGCCGTGGCGCTGTTGGGGCTGGGCGAAGGCGAGTTTCCCCGCCCCCTGCCACACGATCCGCTGCTGCGCGAGCTGGACCGGGAGCAGTTGGCCGAACGAGGCGTCGTGCTGGAAAGCCGTGACGCGGGTGACCAGGTGACGCTGTTTTACGAAGCCGTGACGCGGGCGCGTGCCCGGCTGCTGGTAACCCGTCCTTATCTAAGCGACGATGGCCAACCGTGGGAGCCATCCCCTTATTGGGAACAGTTGCAGCAGCACAGCGGCGCCCGGCCGGTTGTCGTCCGTGCAGCAGATGGCCTGCCGCTGCTGGATGTGGCCTCGACGCCGGAATTACTGGCGACGCTGGCCCGGCGCGGCGACCAGAGTGATAGCCTGCTTTCTCACCTGTATGAGCGACCGGTGCTGCACAGTGGCTGGCAGCAGGTGCGGGCGGGCGCAGCGGTGCTGGCCGCCCGCGTGGCCCAACAGGCAAACGGCCCGTATGAAGGAGACCTGACCCATCTGCAAGCGCTGTTGGCCCGCCGCTATGGTCAGGAACGGCCGTGGAGCGCCAGCCGCCTGGAAAGTTATGCTGCCTGCGCCTACTCCTTTTTTGCCGGTTACGCCCTGGGCTTTGATCCGCGCCAGCCGGTGGCCGCCGGTTACGACGTGCGCCAGTTGGGCAGCATGTACCACGCCATCCTGGAAGAGACGTACCGGCAGGTGGTGGCTACGGGAGAGGCGGCTGTTGACCTGCTGCCGGCAATCGCCCAACGGGAATTTGACGCCGCGCCGCAGGGGTATGGTTTTCGCCCCACCCCTTTGTGGCAGCAGCAGCGGGAGGAACTGACGCAAATTTTGTTGAACACGGTCAAGGCGCTGGATGAGGCGTCGGAGGGGTGGCAGCCGTTGGAGATGGAGCCGCCTTTTGGCCTGCTGGAAACGCCGCCGCTGGAAATAAGCGACGAGGTGGGCCGCCGGCTGGCCCTGCGCGGCTACATTGACCGGGTGGATGTGGATGAAAACGGCCGTATCCGCGTTATCGATTACAAAAGCAGCAACACGCCCATCGCTTCCCAGGCGTTGGCCGAAGGCAAGCGTATTCAGCTGGCACTATATGCCCTGGCTGCCCGCGATGTGCTTGATCTGGGTGAACCGGCGGCGGGCATGTATTGGCACATCGGCTCGGCCCGGCCCAGCAGCCTGCAGTTGGAAAAACAGGAAGGAGGGATAGAAGCTGGATTGGAAACGGCCGTGAACTATGCACTCAGCTATGCCGAAGCCATCCGCCAGGGCCACTTCGCCCCCAAACCACCCGACGGCGGCTGTCCTCCCTGGTGCCCGGCCGCCGACTTCTGCTGGCGTTACACACCGAGGGATTTTTAGTCGTGTGGTCGTGTAGTCGTGCGGTCGTGTGGTCGGATAGTCATGTGGCGAAAAGTTGACCAAGCGACCAAACGACCAAATGACCAAGCGACTAATTGACCAAATGACCAAATGACTTCTATTCTATCTACCTACGCTTTTACTGAAGACCAGAAACGTGCCGTCACCACGCGTGGCCGTGACATTGCCGTGACGGCCGGGGCCGGGTCGGGGAAGACGCGGACGCTGGTGGGGCGTTACTTGAGTTTGCTAGAGGATGGCTTGCGCCCACAGCAAATAGCGGCCGTAACGTTCACCGAAAAAGCGGCGCGGGAGATGCGCAGCCGTATCCGGACGCTGATTCAGGCGTGGCTGCAAAAGAAGCTGGACGAAAACGGCCGTTCCTTCTGGCAATCTGTCTACACCGAGATGGATGCTGCCCCAATTGGTACCATTCACAGCCTCTGCACCCGGATTTTGCGTACCCACCCGGTAGAAGCCGCGCTGGACCCCACCTTTGACGTGCTGGATGAGAACCGGGCGGCCATGCTGCAAGCCCAGGCCGTGGAAACAGCCCTGGTCTGGGCGGCCAATGACGCTGATGCGGCCGTTCTCTTTTCCCTGTTGAGTGAAGAAGATCTGCGGCGCACGATTGCCCATCTGCTGCAAAACCGGCTGGAAGCAAACGACGCCTTTGCCGCAGCCGGGCCGGATCCGATGCGCCATTGGCGGCGAGTTGCCAGGGACAGGTTGGTGGGTTTTTGCGATGATGCCGGGGTGCAAACGGCCGTTTCCGACCTCCGCACCCTGCAAACCGATGGCACACTGACCCGGCTGGCGGGCGACAAATTGGCCCAAACCATCACCGACTTCCTGGCCATTTGGGATCAATTAGAAAAGGCACAGGCGGCCGACGACCTGGCGGCGCTGCTGGCGCTGCTGCCTCAGGCCCGGCAAGCGATAAAGCCCAACCTGGGCCGCAAAAGCGATTGGGACGACATTGACGCGCCACGCCAGGCGCTCACCGCTTTGCGCCAGCAGTACGATGCCGATCTGTCCGCCCTGTTTGGCAAGCCGCTGGATTGGACCCTGGAAGAAGGAGCGGCCGCCGCTTTGCCGCAGCTGCATCTTAGTTTTCAGGAAGCCTGGCGTCGTTATGAGGAAGCAAAAGACCAGCGGCGGGCCTTGGACTTTGACGACCTGGAAGCGCAGGCGGTGACGTTGTTGGAAAATGAACCATTCGTGCGCGCCTATTGGCAGGCACAGCTTCGCGCCGTGCTGGTAGACGAGTTCCAGGACACCAACGACCGCCAGCGCCGCATCGTTTATGCCCTGACCGGATTTGACCAGGCGACCAACCGACCAACCGACCAACCGACCCATCTTTTTGTTGTTGGAGATGCGAAACAAAGTATCTACCGCTTTCGCGGCGCAGACGTGACGGTGTTCCGGCGTGTGCAGCAAGATGTAGCCGACGGCGGTGGTGACATCGTGGATTTAGACCTGACGTTTCGCGCCCATGCGCCGCTGGTGGGGCAGCTGAACGCCCTGTTGGCCCCGGTGCTTGACGAGATGGTAGATAGGAACCGGCCGTTTGCCGTTCCCTTTGCCCCATTGCGAGCCTACCAGCCAACTCCGCGTGAGGGTGTGATCGAGCCGTTTGTGGAATTTTGCTTAGGTGTGGGTGAAACAAGCCGTGACGGGCGGCTGGCGGCGGCCCAGGCCCTGGCGCAGCGGTTGTGGCAGTGTCACGACGAGGAAAGAATCGGCTGGGGCGAGATGGGGCTGCTTTGCCGCGCCTCGACCAGTTTCCCGATTTATGAAGACGCCCTGGAGGCAGCCGGTATCCCTTTTGTTACTGTAGCCGGGCGCGGCTTTTACGACCGGCCAGAGGTGCGCGATTTGCTCAACGCTCTGAGAGCCATCGCCAATCCTGGGGATGATCGGGCATTGGCCGGTTTGCTTCGTTCCCCGGCCCTGGCTTTGACCGATGGGGCGATCTACCAACTGCGGCGCGGCGATGAAGACTGGGAGGGCAGTCTGTGGGCCGCGCTGCAAGGGGATCTGTCGTTGTTAGACGCCACAAACGCGGAGCGCGCCCGGCGCGCTGCAGGCATTGTGGCTCAGCTAAATGAGTCGGTGGGCCGTATGCCTGTGGCCAGTCTGCTCAAGCAGTTCCTGGATATGACGTTCTACGACGCTATTTTGCGCCGGCCGTTGCCGGGCGATGGGCGGGGGCAGGGCAATGAACGCGCGCGGGGGAACGTCGATAAGCTGGTGGCCGACGCTCACGCCAGCGGACTGGTGAGCGTCGGCGAGTTTTTGGATTACGTGCAGACACTGCGGGACGTGGCGGCGCGAGAAGGGGAAGCGCCGCTGGAAATAGGCGAAGCGGTGCAGTTGATGACGGTCCACAAGGCCAAAGGGCTGGAATTCCCACTGGTGGTTCTGGCTGATGCGGGGCGGCGTGGTGGTGGCCGGCCAGGGGCGTTGTTGTTAGATGAGCAATTGGGGCCGGTGCTGAAGCAGAAGGGGGATGATGACGGCCGTTCTCTCATTTACCGGCTAGCTGTACAGCGTGATCAGGAACAGGACGAGGCGGAAGCGCGCCGCCTGCTGTACGTGGCGGCCACACGAGCCAGGCAAAAGCTGCTCATCAGCGGTCACGTCCGACTAAGCACGGCTAAACAGACTCCCGGCAAACTGCTACCGGACGGCTGGTTGAAACAGTTTGGTGATGTGGTGGGGCTGGGGCAGCAACAGGTAGAGCCGTCACTGCCAGAACCGCGTGAACTGATGTTGGCGGAGCTGGACGGCCGTGCTATTGGTTGTACGGTCTCACCGTTGTCACTGGAGGAACCGGTAATCGGTGAACGGTCATCGGTAATCAGTGTTGGTGAGACGGAAATGGATGAGGTTGGTTGGCCGCCGCCGCTGCTGGAACCGGTAACGGCCGTGGCTGCTGCTGAGGAAGATGAACGCCTGGCCGCCCGCGAAGCAGATCCGCCGCCGCGCGTGTGGCGGGTCGTGCCCATTACCGGCCAGTCTCAGGGACCGGCCTGGGTGGTGGGGACGTTGTTTCACGAGGCGCTGCGCCGCTGGCAGTTTCCCGATGATGCCGCGTTCTCTGACTTGATGCGTACCCACGTTCAGGAGATGGGTCTGACCGATGCTGCTGAAATTGCAGCCACCATTGAGCGGGTGGCGGTCTTGCTACGCCGTTTTCGCCAGCACGACCTGTTCCAGGAGGCGGCAAGCGCCCGCCGCTTCCATGAAGTTCCGTACACAATTGAGGAAAATGGGCAAGCCCAAAGCCGGTTGATTGATTTGCTGATGGAACAGAACGGCCGTTGGCAGGTCATTGATTTTAAGACTGACCGATTGCGTCAGGATGAAATAACGCATTCGGAAAAGGTAGAAAAATACCGGCGGCAGGTGCAGGAATATGCCGCGGCTGTGCGCCGCTTGTTGGGCATTGAAGCACAGACCCTGTTGAGTTTTCTGGATGTTGACGGCCGTATGCAGCTTGAACTGGTGAAAGGGAGGTAAGAATTGCCCGCTTGTTTTGCTCACCGTTTGGGCTTGCTGTGTCACCTATCCTCGCCCCAATCGCTACCCTGTGAAATGCAGCCGCTCACCCGGAAGTGGTGGCGCGCGTGTCCCTTTGCCGGATGATGTGATGGACCTGACCGTTCCGGCGCAAATGTTCTTAACCTGCGTTAAGTGCATAATCCGGGCCAAAACGATCACCAATTACGGCGGATGCCGATCACCGATT
>CALBTC010000106.1 GCA_937967805.1 uncultured Anaerolineaceae bacterium | reverse complement strand
AAACGGCCGCTTACCAGCTCCTCTCCATCATCAGCGAAATCCTGGACATGTCCAAGATAGAAGCGGGCAAAGTCGTCTTGCGCATTGCCGAAATTTCTATTGCAGACGTGTTGCACAACGTCAATAACGTGGTGCAGCCTCTGATGATTCCCAATAACAATACGCTAACCATTAATTACCTGCCTGGCAAGGGCACCGTGCACATGGGCACCATGCATACCGACCCCACACTGTTAAACCAGGTATTGGTGAACTTGCTGAGCAATGCCGCCAAATTTACCGAGGCAGGCAAAGTGGAGCTCACCGTCTCTTGCGATGCCAAATACGTAACTTTTGCCGTGTCAGACACCGGCATCGGCTTAACCAACGAGCAAATCAAGAACCTGTTCCAACCGTTTACCCAGGGCGATTCTTCGTTGTCGCGCAAGTTTGGCGGCACCGGGTTGGGTTTGTCCATTAGCCAGCACTACTGCCGGATGCTGGGTGGTGACATTACTGTTGAGAGCAAATTGGGCCGGGGCTCTACCTTTACCGTCTGCTTGCCCAGAAAAACGGAAGGCGTATCCGTATGAAATTTACGCCGATCATTTTACCGGTCCTTATTGCCTCACTCATTGCCCTATTTTTGCTGTCCTACACCTGGCGGCGGCGCGAAATGCGCGGAGCCACGGTGGCAGTGGTTTAGGACTGGCGATTAGCAGCCGCTTTTGCCAGATGCTGGGCGGAACGATAGAAGTGGAAAGCAAATTGGGTGAAGGTGGGACTTTTTTTGTCACGCTGCCGGCGCAGTTGCCCGTGGCGGAAACGGCCGTTTGACCAAACTGTGTTAGATAAAGAGACCTGATTATGAGTAAAATATTGGTTGTTGAAGATAGCCCCATGATCCAGGAAATCCTGGTTGAACGATTACTTCTGCGTACTTACGAGGTTGTGGCGGCCAACAATGGCCAGGAAGGCATTGAATTGGCCCAAAGGGAACGGCCCGATCTCATTTTGATGGATATTAGTTTGCCAATTATGGATGGTTGGGAAGCAACCCAGTGTATTAGAAACATTGAAAGCATAAAAAATGTCCCGATTATTGCCCTGACAGCCCACGCGCTTATTGAAGATCGCAATAAAAGCCTGGAGCTTGGCTGCGATGATTTTGAAACAAAGCCGATTAATTTTTCTCAATTGGTTTTAAAAATAGAGACTTTGCTGGGCAGCAATCAGAAGCAGTAGCACAAAACCATCCCACAGAAAAGTCATCCTAATTTATACCCTTACTCTATCCAACTTCTGTGCCGCTGTACATGGGAAACTGACTCATTCTCCTTTACTATGGCACACATGAATGAAGAATCAGAAAGCACCCTAAATGATGAGTTGACAAATGAACCCCGAGTAACCGGCCATGTCAAATGGTTTGATCCCCAAAAGGGGTACGGCTTCATCAAGCGTGACAATGGCAGCGATGTATTTGTTCACTTTTCCAACATTAATCGGGAGCCACAAACGCTCCATGAGTTTGATCGGGTAGAGTTTACCCTGGTACCGGGAGAAAAAGGGCCAGAAGCTCGCAATGTGAACGTACGCACAGAAGCTGCTTAATGCCATCACGTCCCCGCGCTTAAAATGCCATTTTGCAGCTTCCTGAGGTACAATCCTGCCGATGAGAAGGTTTGTACTTCGCAAGCGGTGGCCACATACGTTACTATTTTTAACGCTCTTTATTTTCACAGTGGGGTGCGAACGCCCTGACCCGGAAACGGCCGTCTTCATCACCCCAGGCCAAACGCGCATTTCCCCGCCAACTCCCGCGCTCACGCCATTCAGCGGCGGCGGCGCACCACCACCCACCCCCGAGCAATCACCTGCTATTGCCATCGCCAAACCCACCTACTTTGGCACGCCCACGCCAGACCCGCCGCATGAAACGGCCGTCGCCCTCCACGGCGGCGCCGAAGGTGGCACCACCACCCACACCGTCGGCGTCGGCGAAACGCTAGGCTACATCTCTCAGCTTTACGGCACCACCGTAGAGCAGCTTTTAGACATCAACCAGCTGGACAACAGCAATCTGCTCTATGTGGGCCAGGCGCTGCTGGTGCCTACCAGCGCCAGCCAGATAACGCCCGATTTCAAAATAATCCCTGACAGCGAACTGGTGTACGGTCCCGCCGCCGCCGGCTTCGACGTGCGCCAGTTTGTGGAACTGTTCGACAGCTATCTGCTCAATTACGAAGAAATGGTGGAAAATCAACTGCTGGCCGGGCCAGAAATCGTGGGCCTGGTGGCCCAACGCTACAGCGTTAATCCCCGGCTGCTGCTGGCCGCCCTGGAATACCGCGCCAGGTGGATCACCCAACCGGTAGGGGTGATTGAACAGTTCCCCATGGGCTACCGCGCCAGCAGCCAGCCGGACCTGTATGAGCAGCTAAGCTGGGCAGCCAATGAACTCAACTGGGGCTTTTACGGCCGTGCTGAAGGCGGCCTCAATACGTTCACCATTACAGATGGCACCCGGCTGGGCTACGCCCCCACCATTAACCACGGCACCGCCGGCGTACAGCGCTGGCTGGGCGCTCACGATGACGCCACCTACACCACCTGGCAGCAAGAAGTGGGGCCAAACGGCTTTTGGGCCACCTACAACCAGCTTTTTGGCAATCCCTTTGCCTACACGGTTGATCCGCTCTGGCCGGCCGATTTGCGCCAGCCCAATCTACAGCTCCCCTGGAGCAATGAGGAAACCTGGTATTTTACCGGCGGGCCGCACGGCGGCTGGGCTGCCGGCTCCGCCTGGGCGGCGCTGGACTTCGCCCCGCCGGCCGAACAGCTCGGCTGTGTCCAATCAGAAAGCTGGGTCACGGCGATGGCCGATGGCATTGTGGTCCGCAGCGATTTTGGCGCGGTGGTGGTGGATTTAGACATGCCCAACCGCCCGGCCGAAGGTTTTGCCGGCACGGGCTGGGCCATCACGTACATGCACCTGGAAACACGAGACCGCATTCCGGCGGGCACGCCGGTGCAAACGGGCGACCGGCTGGGGCATCCTTCCTGTGAAGGTGGCTTTTCTAGCGGCACGCATTTGCATGTGGCCCGTACGTACAACGGCCGTTGGGTCGCCGCCGATGGCCAGATTCCGTTCAACATGGCCGGCTGGATTTCGCAAGGGCTGGGCTCTGAGTACGACGGACTGCTGCTGCGCGGCACCATCAGCCGCGAAGCGTGCGTCTGCCGCGATGAGAGCAACGCCATTGAACCGTAATCGGTCATCCTTAAGCGGTAAACGGTAAACCGAATACTGATCACCGATTACCGATTACCGCCCTACCGTCGCGACAACATGGGGCCTAACGGCCGTCCCCCCAGCAAATGCAAATGCAGGTGAAACACCTCCTGGCCGCCGTGCTCATTGCAGTTAATTAGCAAGCGGTACCCATCCTCCGCAATGCCTTCTTCGGCCGCCAGCTTTTTAGCCACCAGCAGCAGCCGTCCGGCCACCTGCTCGTCCGCTTCGTCTAAATCGTTTACGGTTGCAATTTCCTTGTTGGGCACAATTAAAATATGCGTTGGCGCTTGAGGATTGATGTCCCGAAATGCCGTCACCAGATCATCCTGGTACACAATGTCTGCCGGAATTTCGCCGGCAATAATTTTGGAAAAAATTGTTGTCATCTCATTCTCCTCGTATAAAGTAATTTAACGCAGAGGCGCGGAGGCTCAGAGCAAAATTTGTGAGGCAAGTTGTATAATTTGCGGATTTTCATTCGGTTTTACTCGCAATCTGGTAATGAGGCAAGCTGAGGTATAATTGCGGCAACAGTAACAACCAGACCCTAAGGGGTTCTCTTGGAGAAACTCGAATTTCTAAATGCCAAACCCTTAGGGTCTCTCCAGGGAGAAAGCAAATGCCTCACCCGGTACAAGGCAGCAGCTCACGGCCGTTGCGCAGCATTACGCCCACCATTGATATCTACATCAAGCTGGCCCAGTATCCTACGCTGGCCCACGACATTCGCGTGCGCATGCGTGAAGAGCTGTTCCAACGAGGCATTATCGACCAGGAAAAGTTTAACGCCGAAATCAAAGCCAAGGCGCTGGAGTCGCAACGTCGTGAAGGTTTGTACGATCCTTTTGGTCAGGAACAGGCCCACATCTGGCAAAAGCGCAAGGACCGGATTCGTGATTATCAAACGGATGCGTATTTTGCCAGCAACCTCAGCCTGGCCCTGCTCGACTCCATTATTGAGGATGTGCTGGACAGCCAGCCGGGGCATACCGACTCCATTGAGTTAACTTTTAACCCGGAAATCGCTCCCTGGGAAATGTTGTTTCGCCAGGGCGAACTCTATGAAGCGCTGCCCCCAGACCAACTGGAAAAGGTAAAACATCATCTGCAAGAGATAAAAGTGGTGCTCATCAAGGGGATGATTAGCGATCAGCTGCGCTTTATTGCCGTGGCCAAACACGTCCTGAGCATTGCCGATTTGCGCGACATTTACCGGCGGCGCATTGGCGGTGGCAAGATTGGCGGCAAAGCCGCCGGTATGATCCTTGCCTGGAAAATTTTGCAGCAGCAGCCCACTGACGGCGGCCCGGACATTAGTGAGTTTGTAGAGATTCCGGACTCTTATTTTCTGGGCAGTGAGGTCATTTATGACTTCCGCTTGATGAACAACCTGGAAAGCTACATGAACCAGAAATATCGGCCACTGGAAGAGATTCGCCGGGAGCATCCGCAAATTGAGGCCGAGCATCTGGCCGGGCGGTTCCCCCAGGCCATTGAGGATGAGCTCCGCGTTGTGTTGCAGCAATTTGGCGAGGATCCCATCATTGTACGCTCATCCAGTCTGCTGGAAGACAATTTTGGCTTCTCGTTTGCCGGTAAATACAATAGCTACTTTTGTCCTAATCAGGGAAGTGAAGAGGAAAATTTACAGGATTTGCTAAATGCGATTCGTCGCGTTTATGCCAGCACCATTAATCCCGATGCCATTTTGTACCGGCAGCATCACGGCTTGATTGATTACGATGAGCGGATGGGCGTGCTGCTGCAGCGGGTGCGCGGCAGGCGCTACGGCCGTTACTTCCTGCCCACCATCGCCGGCGTAGGTTTTAGCCGCAACCCGTTCCGCTGGCATCCGAAAATCGAGCGGGAAGCAGGCTTCTTGCGCATTGTTTGGGGCATTGGCACGCGGGCGGTAGACCGGGTTGATAACGACTATCCGCGCATGATCTCCCTTAGCCACCCGCAACTGCGCCCGGAAGCGACAGCCGCCGCCCAGCGGCAGTATGCCCAATGGCACGTCGATCTGGTTGACCTGGAGAAAAACGAGTTTCTCACCCTGCCCGTCGACGAAGTGCTGGGGCTGGATTATCCCGAACTGCGCTACATCGCCTCCCAAGACAAAGGAGAGTATTTACAGCGCATCCTCTCCGTGGGCGGTCTGGAAAAAAATGACCGGTTTGTGCTAACGTTTGATGCTCTGGTGCGCGACCGCAAATTCGTCACGCTCATGCGCACCGCCCTGGCTCGGCTGGAAAAAGGGTACAAAACGCCGGTCGATATCGAGTTTACGGTGGAGATTTTGCCGGGACGGCCGTATCCCGACTTCAAGCTCCACCTGCTGCAATGCCGCCCTCTCAGCCAGCGTGAAAGTGAGGAGCTGGTGGAAATTCCCACCGACGTGCCCCAGAAGCGCGTTCTTTTTACCTCGCGCGGCCTTATTCCCAACGGCCGTGCCGAACAGATACGGTACGTCATCTTTGTCAACCCGGAAATATACCGCCAGATTCCAGACAACAGCACCAAGCTGGAGCTGGGCCGGGCTATAGGCCGGCTCAACAAGCGGCTGGAAGGGGAAAGCTTTATTCTAATTGGACCGGGACGGTGGGGCAGCACCAATTTGGAACTCGGCGTTCGGGTAACCTATGCCGACATTTACAACACCAAAGTGCTTATCGAGCTGGGCGTCGCCCAGGATGGCAAGCCACCGGAGCTTTCCTACGGCACCCATTTCTTCCAGGATTTGGTAGAGTCCGGTATCTATTCACTGCCCATTCCGCTGCACGTAGAAGGCGCCAGCTTCAACTGGCGCTTCTTTAAGCTGGCCCCCAACAGTCTGGCCGAACTGCTGCCGCACGATGAACCATTGTCGACTTACCTAAAAGTGATCGATTTGGCGCGGGTGAGCAAAGGGTACCGTTTAAACGTGCTGATGGATGGCACCAACAACGATGAAGCCATTGGCTTTCTGGTCAAAAGCAAACAGAGTGACCTTATCACTGCCAAAGAACAATCTTCACTCGGTTATCCTTTTACGAAGTAAAAGCTTACCCTACCGTGTAAGCAGCTACAGCGTAACCCGTTCCCTTTCTTTGTCGTTATTTCTAAAGATGTCTTTCTGTTCCGGTTCTGCCACCAGGCTAACTAACGTATCCCCGGCTCTAGGGATCACCTCGCCATCGGCAGCGAAGATAGCTAACCGGTCGTTTTTGGTGATAAGGAAGAGGGAAACGGCCGTCTCCGGATGTTTTGCCTGGAAATCTTTGTAGCTAAATTCCTGAGTGAGCGACGTCGATTTTAGCTGGGCCCCTTCATCAAACAGCGTGTGCAGTTGGGCATAAGTAAGCGCCGGTTTAAACAGAATACGGCCGTGCAGATGGCGCGGCACCCGCTGTTCAGCACTGTGGTCCACCGCATCGCCTGCCTGAAGTTGATACGCCTCTGACCGGCCCAACTCCTCGGCAAAGTGGAGCACCGCCAGCGCATTGGCCTCATCATTAGACGTCATCGCCAAAAAACGGCCGATGCCTGTCAGCTCAATCGACTCCAACACAGTCTCATCCAACGCCTTGCCATAGTAAGATGTCAGGCCGGCCATCCGTGCCGCCGAATGGTTGCGCCAGTTAGAGTCCACCAGCGCCACCCGAACGTCGTGTGCTTGCAGCAGTTGGGCCAGCTCCCGCACAAATTTATGTGCCCCCATGAACAATACACCCTGCGGTTCATCCTCGGCAATGCCCAACCAGTGGGCCAGCGGAGAAGCCGTAAGGCCATAGATAACCACGGTGGACAAAATGACCAGGAACGTGAGCGAGACAAGCGCCTCAGACCCGGCAAACCCCGCTTCTTCCAGGCGCAAGGAAAACAGCGAGGCCACCGCTGCCGCCACAATGCCCCGCGGAGCCATCCAGGAAAGAAACGTTTTCTCTTTTACGGATAGATCGGCGCGCAAGGTGGAAATGAAAACGGCCGCAGGCCGCACCAGCAGCACCAGAAACGCCACAAACAACGCCCCTTGCCACCACACAATCTGGGCAAAATCGCTCCAGGAGAGCCGCGCCGCCAAAATAATAAACAGCCCGGCAATCAGCAAATCGCGGATGTTTTTCTTAAACTCTTCAATTTGCTTGATGGGCACCTGCCGTTGATTAGCCAGCGCAAATCCCATCACCGTTGCCGCCAGCAAGCCAGATTCCGGATGCAGCAGATCGCTAATGACAAAAGCGGTGGTTACAAACATCAGTGAAACGCCGTTGTGCAGTTGGTCCGGCACCCAGTAGCGCGACAGCACCAGCCACATCACGCCGGCCGCCAGCAGACCTACCACCACACCCACCAGCGCCGTAAGGAGTACGCCGCGAGCAATGATCATCGGTGCCTGCTGCAGCTGTTCAGACAAGATAGCCTCGAACACCAGCACCGCCAGCACCGCGCCAATCGGATCGATGAGAATGCCTTCCCACTTGAGAATGGCGTTTGTTTTGCCTGTGGGTCGAATCTGGCGCAGCAGCGGGCCAATCACCGTGGGGCCGGTAACAACAAGAACGGCCGACAGCAAAATGGCAATAGGCCAGGTGAGCTGGAGCAAATAGTGGGCTGCCAGCGCCCCCAACACCCAGGTCACGGCCACGCCGACGCTGGTGAGGCTAAACACCACACCGCCAACTTCACGCAGCTCTTTGATGCGTAAGCTTAAACCACCCTCATATAAAATGTAGCCCACCGCCAAAGAAACGAGGGGAAACAATAAATCCCCCAACACCTCTTCCGGTGAGAGCAAGCCCGTCATTGGCCCGGCCACCAGGCCAATCATCAACAGCAACAAAATCGAAGGCAGTCGCAGCCGCCAGGCCAACCATTGGGCCAGAACGCCTAATACCACTACGGCGGCAACGCCTATCAATAAATGTTCGTGCACAGCAAACTCCTTCGAAAATAATCCACAGATTATACAGATTTCGCAGATAAAATAATCTGTATAATCTGTGGATTTTCATTCATGGTGTTGAGCTTGCGCTCATGTTCCTTCATTTCGCGTGCAAACGACGCAGCGCATTGGTCTTTGCCCCCACGCCGCGTCGTAAAGATGGTTCGTTTTATTCAGATACTGAATTATGCCGGAGCTGCTATTTGCTGAACGTCCATTGCTTTCATCACGGTGCGGCTGGTGGCTGCCTCTTCTTTATCATCCGTCGTTACAATCAGCAACGCTCCACCCTGCCGCACCGCGTCCAGGTAAAAGGGTGCGTCTGCTTCGTCGATGCCCAATCTCGTCAGGCGGGCTTCGGCCGTTTGGCGATTCACTTCGGCCGGGTTCGCAGGCATGGGGGGTACGCCCAGGGGTTTGGGGGCATACAGGTAAGGGAAACGGCCGTCTTGCCGCTTCGTTTCCTTCATATTCATCGTATCAATCAGGTAAATCTCTTCCTTTTCAATGCCTTCCGCCAAAAGCTGCTGCATGGCCTCGCTGGCCTCTTCAGAATCGGGGAACAGGCCAATTACCGGCATGGCAATCGACGTGTTTTGTGACTGGCCCAAAATGGTGCTTTGGGTGCGGGTGGCTTTTGCCTGGTGCATGATGCGCCACGCCTCCGCCGCCCGTTCGCCGCGGGCCTCTACCAAAACGATAACGCCGTCATTGGCCAGGGTGTCGGTATAAAATTGGGCATCTTCGCCCATGAGCCCCAGCTTGATCACCAGGCCCAGCAGCGTGCCGTAAACGGCCCCGGTAGCCGCGCCGCCCAGCGTGGTGGCTACCAGGCCGCTGGCCAAAATTGGGCCAAAGATAGGTACGGTGATGGCGGTAGCACCGACAAGCAAGCCAAACAGCCCGCCAACGGCCGTTCCGGCCAAAGCGCCCATGCCGGCCCCCATCAGCGCCTCGTCGGCTTCTGCCGGCTGCACCAGATCACGGCGCATGAGAACGCCGATTTTGTCCGGGTTGAAGCCGGCTTCTTGCAGGTCAGTGACGGCCGTTTCTGCATGGTCCAGTTCTGAAAAGGCACTCATGACGACGTGCATAACTCTCTCCTTCAAACCGCAAAGAGCGCAGAGAACACAAAGCATAAAATAAGGGAAGCTTTGCGCACTTTGCGTCCTTCGCGGTGAAACATTGTTCAAGTATGAATGCACCCTAAGTATGGAAAAAAAGGAGTGAACTGGAATGGGTCAGGATAGAGAGATGGGGTATAGAACGGGATAGAGGTTGTGGATCAGGTGTCGGAAACGGCCGTTTCCGGACCGTCACTTGTTTCATCTTCTAAAAATGGCAGAAAAGCGGCCGCTTCTTCACGGTTGGCCACGTCCAGCTTTTTGAGAATATTGTGCACGTGCGTCTTGACGGTGCCCACCTCCACCACCAACTGCTCGGCAATCTCCTGGTTGGTCATCCCCTCGCCGATGAGGTTGAGCACGTCCCGCTCGCGCGGCGTTAGTTCTTCCACCGCCAGCGGGTCCAGCGCCTGCTGCGAGGAGACGCGGGCCAATTCCGCCAGCTGGGTAATCAGCTTGGCGGCAATGTCCGGCGAGATGAGGGCCTTTTCATTGTGCGCCGCCCAAATGTTTTCCAGCAGCCGCTCTGTGGTCACGTCTTGCAGCACGTAACCGGCCGCCCCCGCCATGACGTATTGCAAAATCATGTTCTCTGAATCGGGCATGCCGATGACCATCACCTTGACGGTGGGGTCCAGCTTGACCATTTCACGGGTAAGGTTGAGCGCCCCCTGGTTGGGCAGCGTGGCAGCAACCAGCAACATGTTACAGTTGCTGCGTTCCACCTTGCCCAGCGCTTCTTCAACCGAGGTGGCCAGGCCTACCACGTAAATGCCTTCCTCTTCGGTTAATACAGAAGCAATCAGGCTGGCAATCAGGCGTGTTTGGTGAACAACAATAATTCGAATCATGGGCTTTTGTAATCGGGGTAAGATTTGCAGGACAGCAGGATAGTTGAGCCGATTACTATGAAAATTATAGCCCTATCCGAAATTGCAGGCTACTGCTATTTAAGAAGCATTTCATCACGAATGGCACGAATAAACGAATAACACGAATAGATTCTTTTGTCATTCCGAACGCAGTGAGGAATCTTACGACTGGATATGGTGAAAGATTCCTCGTTACACTCGGAATGACAGGGGGAGGATGTTGGGAAAAACGGCCGTGTTAGCTGCACAAACACCACACCTGTCATTCCAAAGGTCTCCATACTGCGGTTAATGTCTGAAAAATAAATTCGTGATATTCGTCTATTCGTGGTATTCGTGATTAGTTTGGGAGGAGGCTTCTGCCAGGAGCTTGTCAAGCAAGGCGCGTTCTTCGGCTTCGCTGGTGACTTCGCCGTCCAGGCGGGCGGCCAGCAGTTTGTCCAGCAGGATGCCGTACTGCGGCCCGGACTTCAGCCCCATTTCACGCAGATCGTGGCCGGTAACGGCCGTTTTCACCCCGCGCCACTCCTGCAAATAGCGCTCAATGAGCTGTGCCGCCGGGCAGCCCGCCAGCAAGATGCGCCCCACCAGCAAAACACGGATGGGAAACGGCCGCATCAACTGCACCACCTCGCTCGGCTTAAGATCAGCGGGCAGGGTGACCCATTCGCGGCGCACGCGACCGCAGGCCAGCACGTCGGTCATCGTCGCTTTGCGCACGCGCAGCCGCCGCATCGCGCCGCGCTGGTCTACCTGGGGCAGCGCCGCCAGCCACAGGGCAAAGTAGGTAAACAGCGGCGTTTCCTCTGCCAGCCATTCGGCCCAGGGGGGCTCCTGCCAAAATTGGGGCACGCGCTGGAAGAAGACGGCCGTTTCCGGCAGCCAGACCAAGCCTTCGTAAATGTGTGTCAAAACGTCCAGCTCGGCCAGGCGCGACAATGCCGCCGTGGGATCCGCCTCTTGCAGCGTCAGCTCAATCTCGTGGCGAATGCGCGCGCCGGAGACCCGATCCAGCAGCGGCAGGGCATCCTCGATGAGCTCCAGGGTGCGCGGCTCGATGCGGAAGTTGAGCCGCTGCTCCAGCCGCACGGCGCGCAAAATGCGCGTGGGGTCATCGACAAAGCTCAGGCTGTGCAAAACGCGAATGACGCCATCTTCCAAATCTTGCTGCCCGCCGTAAAAGTCGAGCAGTTGGCCCAAAAACGCGCCGTCCAGCCGCACCGCCAGGGTGTTGATGGCAAAGTCGCGCCGGTGCAGATCCAGCTTAATCGAGCCGTGGGACACCTCCGGCAGCGCCGTGGGCTCGGTATAAAATTCGGTGCGGGCGGTGACAAAATCAATCGTGGGCGGCAGGTCGCTTGCGGCCAGCGCAGGCCACTCCTGTTGGGCCACTTCTTTATTGCGCTGCAAGACGGCCGTCCACACCCCTTCATCCAGCAGCCATTTGGCCGTACCAAACCGCCTGTGGCTGCGCGTCTCGCCGCCAAAGCGTTGGGCCAGCATCTTGCCCAGCTTAATGGCGTCCCCCTCGACGACCATGTCCAAATCCGTGGGCGGTTTGCCCAGCAGCAGGTCGCGCACCAGCCCGCCGACAAAGTAGAGCGGCAGGTCCAGCTCATCGGCCGTTTCGCTGATGGCCAAAACCATTTGCCACAGGACGGGCGGCAGCATCTCCAACATGCGCCGGCGCATATCGCGTTCCTCTTGTTTGCTGGGCGGCTGGAAAAGATAGTTGAGCAAATCGGTGCGGGTCACGACGCCGATGGGCCGGGCGGCTCCGTCGGCCTGGGCCTCTTCCGGCAGGACGGGAATCTGGCCCCAGTTTTCGTTGAGCATTTTTTGCTGCACGGTGTCGATGGCGTCAGACGGCCGTACCGTCACCGATCCTTTTTTCATGATGCGCTCGACGGGCACGTCGGCCATCTCGTGGCTCATCGCCCGGTCCACGGCACGCCGGGTGAGCAGCCCCACCAGCTCGCCCGCCGGCTCCGTCACCACCGGGTAACCTTCATAACCAAAACGCTGCATGAGAACGGCCGCTTCGCGCACCAGCATCTCCGGCGGCACCGTCTGCACGCCGTGGGACATCAAATCGGTGACGCGCACCAGCGGCTCGATGGCCTGGGAGAGCGCGGCGACGACCTCCGGCTGCACTTCATCCAGCGGCCGGTCTTTGATGCGTGCCGCCGCCGCCCGGCTGTGCCCGCCGCCGCCAAAAGCGCGGGCCACAGCGGCCACGTCCACCGCTTTGGTCGTGCTGCGGGCCACCATTTGCACATCCTCGTCGAGCTGCACCAGCACAATTAGCCCAGCCGGCTGGAGCGATTCGCGCAGGCGGTGGGCAATCGAGGCAATTTCATCGGTAAAAT
>CALBTC010000105.1 GCA_937967805.1 uncultured Anaerolineaceae bacterium | reverse complement strand
GTTGGTGGGGCGGGACGGCCGTTACCCGGTGCTCTCCCCAGCCGTCCCGGTGAAGAAACAGTTCAAATTGCCAACGCCAGCCAAACTCTGCAACAAATCAACTGGCAAACCACCACCCCACTCACAACCGGCCTCACCCAAACCATCCAAACCGATCATTGATTACTGACTTACCGATTACCGAATACTGATCACCGAAAACCATCCATTACCCCAGCACTACCCCACTTGGCCCATTGAAATTGTGAAATTCAGCACGTACACTATGCAGCAGGGTGGTCGAATCGAGAGACAGCAAATGAGCTTGCTCTCGGTGGGGAGCTACAACCTACCGTATTCTTACAATACACACACACCATTGCGAGCACCGCAGCATCTTTCTAGGAGCCGGTTAACCATGTCATTGCAGACAGCATTGTCGCTAAACATGGTTAGCACATTTGCTGCTCATTCGGCCACCTGCCCAACACACCCTTCATCGCAAAAACCTCCCCCAGGTTCATGCCCAAATTTGGTTTTGGGATGAACCTGGGGGAGGTTTGTTTTGATGCAAACGTAAAAAACCAGCCTGGAGCAAATAAGCTTCAGGCTGGTTTGTTTTTGTCAGAAATAAGAATGATTCTTAGCGCGTTTCGCGGTAAATCACATGCCGGCGCAGCGTCGGATCATACTTTTTCAGCTCAAGCCGATTGGGATCGTTGCGCCGATTTTTGGTGGTGTAATACATGTGATGGCTTTCTGTGCTGCGCAATTTAATAACACCACGAACACCTTTTTTCTTTGCCATGAGTGCTGCTCCTAAATAATTAACGCGGAGGCGCAGAGACGCAGAGATATTGGCTTAAACCTAATCGTCTGGTAGCGCGTCCTGGCATTTTTCTTAATTTATGAAGTGACGTCTTTTAACGTCAGGCCTTGCTTCTTGAGATAGGGCATCAGGCCAATTTTGTCCACAGTGCGCATGGCGCGAACAGACATTTTGATGCGCACATGCCGGTCCAGTTCGGGAACAAAAATCCGCTTGGTTTGGATATTAGGCAAGAAACGACGCTTGGTCTTCTTTTGCGAGAAGGAAACGTTGTTACCGACCAATGGACCTTTGCCGCTGAGTTTACATTTACGAGCCATAATTAATCCTCTGCTTCAAAATATTACAGACAAAAAAACAAGAACCCAAATTTTACCGGATTCTTGCGCTGATTCAAAATATTAAACAATCTTTTGAGCGGCTGATAGAATACCCAATTATATTTATTTGTCAATGGCACCAGCCAAAAATAAAACGCATATAAAAACGATGAATCTGCTTACTCTTTAGGCAGCAGTTTTTCTGCCACCTGTTGCCATTTGTGAATTAGCAGCGGCATACATTCACTGCATACCCACAGCATTCGACCTTGATAGTGCCAGGCAATTATTGGTATTTCCACCTCGCTTCGCTGGCAGTTAAAACAGACGTGATCCATTTTGCTCATGAGATGCTCCTTAATAGAAGACTTAGGGCGACGGCCGTCCCGCCCTAACAAATTCTGCGGCCGTTTTATACACATCTTTGCTCTTCACCAACGTCTCCCCAACCAGGATGGCATCGACGCCGATTTGGGCCATTTTTTGTACGTCAGCGGCCGTTTTCAAACCACTTTCCCCTACTGCCACCACCTCGGCCGGGATTTGCCGGCGCAGCCGGGCCGTGTTGTCAAAATCCACCTCGAACGTTTGCAAATTGCGGTTATTCACCCCCACGATGCGCGGCTTTAGCGGCAGCACGCGGGCCAGTTCCTCTTCCGTGTGCACTTCAACGAGGGCATTCATTTCCAGGCGGTGAATGAGCGCCAGCAGCTCCTTGAGATCGGTGTCGCTGAGAACCGAGGCGATAAGCAGCAGCGCATCAGCACCGGCCGCGCGTGATTCATACACCTGGTAAGGGTGAAAAATAAAGTCCTTGCGCAGCACAGGTACTTTTTTCGGTCCCACGGTTTCTTTGACGTCACGTAAGTCGGCCAGAGAGCCCTGGAAGTGACGGCCGTCTGTCAGCACAGAAATAGCGCTGGCCCCGGCTTTAACATACGTTTTAGCCAGCTCCACCGCGTTGTAATTGGGCACCATCAGCCCTTTGCTGGGGGATGCTTTTTTGCACTCGGCAATAAGGGAAACGCCCGGCTTTTTCAGGGCCGCGTAGAAGTTCAGCGTTGGCGGGGCCACGCTGGCCAGGGCGCGCAAATCGGCCAGCGGCACCTCGCGCATGATTTTGGGCAAATTTTCCCGGTGAAAGGTCATGATTTCGTCGAGGATTGTGCCGCGACGCTTGGCTAAATTGGTTACGCTCATAATATTTCTGGAGATTAGAGATTGGGGATTCCAAAAAATCTCCAATCTCTAATCTCTAATCTCCGAGAAATCATTCGTCTTTTCAATCCAGCGATTCAGCGTGTCCAGCGCAGCGCCACTGTCAATCGATTCGCGGGCTTCGGCCAGGCCGGCGGCCCAATCGTTGCATTCCACGCTGAGAGCCGCTGCTGCGTTCAGCAGCACGATGTCACGGCGCGGCCCTTTGTCTTTGCCGCTCAATATGTCGTGGGTGATTTGGGCGTTCTCTTCCGGCGTGCCGCCAATAAAATCATCAAGCGTGGCGCGGGGCAGGTCCAATTCCAGCGGGTCCAATTCGCGGGTGGTGACGCGGCCCTCATGCCAATGGCTGAGACGGTTTATACCGGTGGTGGAGAGTTCATCCAGCCCGTCGGCCCCGTGGACGACGAAGGCGGCTTTGCTGCCCAGCTCGCCCAGCACCTGCGCCAGCGGCTCCGTCAGTGCAGAATCATAAACACCGATGAGCTGGTGTGTAGCCCCGGCCGGATTGGTGAGCGGTCCCAGCACGTTGAAGATGGTGCGCTGCCCCATTTCGCGGCGCGGTCCGATGGCAAACCGCATGGCGGGATGGTGATTGACGGCGTACAAGAAGCCAATGTCCACTTCGTCGATGCACTCAGCTACCTGTTCGGCATTCAGATCAAGATTGCCGCCCAGGGCCAGCAGCACGTCGGCCGATCCGGATTTGCTGCTGGCGGCACGGTTGCCGTGTTTGGCCACCTTCACCCCGTGACCTGCCACAACAAAAGCGGCCGTTGTGGAAATGTTAAAGGTGTGCTTGCCGTCACCGCCGGTGCCGCAGGTATCGACAATCATTTCGTCGTCATTGGCAGCGGGAATGTGGACCGGCACCACGTGGCGGCGCATCGATTTGGCGCTGCCGGCAATCTCGGCCACGGTTTCACCCTTCATGCGCAGGGCGGTGAGATAGCTGCCGATTTGGGCCGGCGTGGCCGCACCACCCATGATGCTGTCCATGACGGCTTCGGCTTGTTGCAGGGTGAGGTTACGGCCGTTGATCACCACCCCAATCGCTTCTTTAATCTCCATCCTTCACCTCCTCCGTAGAGAAACCTCCCGCAGGTTTCACATCAAAGCACCGCTCTGAACGGAACCTGCGGGAGGTTGAGTTCCTATCACTATCCACCTGAAGTTAACTGGAAAGTTTCAACGGCCGTTTCCCCCACAACTAAATAATCATCAACCAATCCCTGTTCCATCTCCAGGGTGATGATGTACAAATCGCTGCCGTTCATCAGGTAATATTGCGTATTATGGACTTCGGCTTTGCTGCCTGCGGCCGTTTGCGCCTGCTTGGTGTAACGGAGCTGGACGGCTTCATCGTCGCCTAGCATCACGGTGGACTGTTCCAGCGGCGAGGTCAGTTCCAGGATGTCTTCTAGCTGCTTGGTGGTATCGGCAACGTACTCGTCCAGGCTGAGGCTGGTTGGCGCATCACGACGAATAATCTGGATAGAAACGGGCACGTCGCTGCCGAGTGAGGGTGCGGCTCCATTCAGGGCGTAAAGCTGCAAACCGCTGGCCAGCAGCGCCTGCACGTACGCATCGGTCAACACATTATCCACGCCGACCGTGCTGCGCATTTGGGCAACCGCTTCATTTGAACCCTCGGCGATTGTCCAGCCGGCAGGTAAAGTGATAGAAAAGCCGGCTTCATCGTCGGTGTAGGCGACCGTGTCGTTTTCGGCTGTGGTGGAAACAGTCTGCCCTGAGCCTGTCGAAACGGCCGTGTCCCCAACTTCTTCCTCTACTGCCGGCTCTACCGCTGCCGGTCCAGCACAGGCTGCCGCCAAAAAAATCAAAATTAAACTCAACCAATACAAACGTTTCATTACTTTTTTCTCCCAATTTTAAAATTTTTCAGACCTATCCAACTTGCAGGTGGTCTGGTCATAAAACTTTGGTGACCGTTAACCAATTTCCCTGTTTCTCTTCATTGGCTCTGGCAATCGCTTCGGCTGAGCCCAATACGGTAACAATCGCCTTTTCAGAATTGGCCAGCCCGGCCACGGCATCACCAAAGCGGGCAAAGTCGGCCGACGTTGCGCCTAAAATCTCCTCGCGCATCTTTTGCCGGTATTCGTCGCTGCTGTTGGTGAGGATGCGATTCATCGCCGTATACCCTTTGGCGTCGGGAAGCTGGTAGCTGTCGATGGTACTAATCGCCCCGATAATACTTTTGGTCAGATCATCATCGGAGACGTCGCGCTGCAGGAAGTTGGCGACGTTGTCGTAGACGTCAATGGTTTGCAGCAGGTTCGGATCGCGGTATGAAAAAAAGGTCAGTACACCGGTGTAATTGCTAAAGTTAATCAGGCTGCCATAGGCACCCCCCTGCACCCGTATTTTTTCCCACAGATAGGTGGTGCGCAGGTAGTTGATAATGGCGGCAACAGAGCCATGCTCCTGGTAGCCTAAATCGTACAGGTTGCCTCCCTTGCCAACATAGTTAACCTGAGCAGGAATCGTGAGACCTTCATTTTGAGACGGCCGTTTCCAATCCCACTTCTTTATTTCCACCGGCACATCCGGCAGTTGCCCCAGCAAATTGGCCAGCTTCGATTGGAACTCACGCCAATTTTCGTCGTCCAACGTCACATTGGCCAGCATGTTTTGGCGGCTGATCAAAATTGAGCGCACCGTTTCCAGCTTGGCCAGCACCGACGGCCAATCGCTTTCCACCTGCTCCACTAATTGCCGCAGGAAAAATAAATAGTCGATGCCATTCATCTGCTCCGACACCCAGGAAGACTCCGTAAAATAGCTGCGCAGGCGGCGGTTAACCACAGAATGACCACTGGGAATTAGCTGGGATTCCACGCTGGCTTTGGCGCGCAGCACCATCTGGCGGAACCGCTCCTGGTTATCCAACGACACCGTCAGCAGCACGTCTCGGATGATGTCCAGCATCTCCTGCGCCTGGTCCATTGTGGACTTGCCGCGCAAAAAGAGCCACGCGGCTGCTTCTGTCTCACCTCGTTTTGCAGATAGAAAGGTAGTGGGATAAATGCCCCCGGTCTTGCGCCCGATGCGCTGTTGAAGCTGTACAAAATCTTCGGTCTCGGTCCCGATTTCCACCAGCGCCCGGCCAAACAGCTTCACGTACGGCAGCAAATCGGCCGGCAGCGCGTGAAGATTCATCCCCAGGTCCAGATAAACAATGCCGTTGGTAAACAAGTCATGAACCATCACCTCTACCCCGGCTGCTTCGCTGCATTCGGTGGGGATCGGTTTGTTTTCTTTTTCCAAATCATCCAGCGTCAGGCGGGGCAGTTTGGCGATCACTTCCGGGGAATCGGGTTTTTCTTGCAGCGCCTTTAGCTCGCGCGTCTGGCGGATGACGTCGTTAAGCTGCGCCTCAGTGAGCCGGGCTTTGATGGCAGCCAGCTTCTCTTTTTCGGCCGTTTCTTGCCGCTTCTGTAAGGTAGGGTCAGGTTCCAAAATGATGGTGCCGCGATGGTTGTTTTCCAGCAGGTAGGTGCGAATCAAGCCGGGCAGGTACATGGGGTCGCTGGCGATCGTTTCTTTTACGGCCGTTAACGGCTCTTCAAACTTCAGCGGGTCCAATGGGTCCAAATCGTAAAGCCAGTTGGACATGGCAGCAAACGTCAAACCCAGACCACGCGGAAAAGAACCGGTGTTGTTTTCTCGCAGGCTAAATTCTATGGTGTTAACGGCCGCTTCCACTGCTTCCGGATCAAATCCATCATCGGCCAATCTGGCCAGCGTGCCCAAAATCAAACGCTCTACAGCTTCCACGCTGTCGGCCTTCACCCCCTTCATGCCAACAGAAAAGGTCCCCTGCCGCATCCGGCTGGAAAAACCGCCGCCAATCACGTCATCACCCAGGTCAGAATCTACCAGGGTTTTGCGCAGCGGCGAGCCGGTGGTGCCCAGCAGCGTCACGGACAAGATTTGCAGGGCGTGCTGCAATTCCATGTCGTTATCGGTCGGCGGCAGCACCCAATTGACGGTGACGTAATGTTTCTGGCTGTTGTCGCCGTCGGCTTCCACGCTGTAGGGGAAGGTGAAGCGCTGTGGTTTTTCGAAGGGAGCGTGGAGGGGAACGGCCGTATCCACCGCCGCCTCATCAAATTCCCGCAAATAACTATCCGCCAGCCTTAACCGCTCCTCCGGATCATCATCCCCATAAAACACAATGCGCGCATTCGACGGGTGATAATACGTCTCATGAAAGCTGCGGAACTGCTCGTAGGTCAGATTGGGCATCACCGCCGGATCGCCACCGGAATCGTGCCGGTACGCATTGTCTGGGAACATCACCTGCTTAATCTGACGATACAGCACCCCTTCCGGCGACGAGTAGGCTCCCTTCATTTCATTAAATACGATTCCCTTATAGGTCAATGGCGCTTCCACGCTTTCCAGCTCCAGATGCCAACCTTCCTGGGCCAAATGGTTGGGCGTAATCAACGGATTCAGCACCGCGTCCAGGTACACATCCACCAGGTTATAGAAATCCTGCGTATTGGTGCTGGCTACCGGATAGGCCGTCATGTCGGCCGAGGTAAACGCATTCAGAAACGTTTTCATCGATCCCTTCACCAGCTCGACAAACGGTTCCTTTAACGGGTATTTCTTGGAACCGCCCAGCACCGAATGCTCCATGATGTGCGGCAGGCCGGTAGAATCCTCCGGCGGCGTGCGAAAAGCAATGCTGAACGATTTATTTTCATCATCATTTTCTAAGGAAAGCAGCTGCGCACCGCTCTTCACGTGGCGGTATAGACGGGCGGTGACGTTCCGCTCTTCGATTTTTTCTTCGCGTAACAGCTCAAAGCCGTGTGAAATAGTCATCAATTATCCTTCCAATTGGCGGTTTACAGGCCGCAAAGCGAGCAAAATGCGGCACTTTTGCCTTACAAATCGTCAAAAGATCAATCGTAAAGCGGTATTTGTAAATCGTCAATTTTATGGTGGAATAGCCTTCGCCCATTGAGTTTCCTTGCCGCGAAGGTGGCAATCTATTTACTGGTAAGACTGTTATCGCCCATCCAAAAAGTTCTGCAAAATCCGCTTGCCATGCTCCGTCAGGATACTTTCCGGGTGAAACTGCACACCGACGGTGGGATATTGCTTATGCCGCACACCCATTACCTCCCCCTGGCTCGTAAACGCCGTCACTTCCAGATCATCGGGAATCGGTTCCTCCACGATGAGCGAGTGGTAGCGCGTGGCGTTAAACGGGCTGGGCACGCCGGAGAAGACGCCATCGCTGTTGTGGTAAACGCGCGAAACCTTGCCGTGCATCAAGCGCGGCGCCCGCGTCACTTTGCCGCCATACGCCTGGCCAATGCATTGATGCCCCAAACAGACGCCAAAAATCGGCGTCGTTGGCCCAAACTCGCGTAAAACGTCCAGCGAAATGCCTCCGTCATTCGGATCACCTGGGCCAGGGCTGATGACGATGTGGTCCGGGTTCAGCGCCCGAATCTCATCCAGCGTCACCTGGTCATTGCGAAACACCTGAATCTCCTGCCCCAGTTCGCCCAGGTATTGCACCAGGTTGTATGTAAACGAATCGTAATTATCGATAACAACGATCATGATTACCTCTGTTTGGTAATCGGTAAACAGTAATCGGTAATTGGTGAAGTGCAATCCGATTACCGACCACCGATTACTGATTACTGGAAACCGGCAAAACCAGTCCCATCATCTTCTTCATCTCGCGCAGTTTGGGCATTGAAACGGCCGCAGCCTGCTCCGCCCCTTGCGCCAAGATACGATCCAGCTCAGCCGGATCATCCATCAGCGCCTTGTAGCGGGCCTGCATCGGAGCCAAAAAGTCGATGACCACCTCAGCCACGCCTTTTTTCAGGTCGCCGTAGCCGCACGCATTGGCAAAATCGGCTTCGACTTCATCGTTGGGCTTGCCCGTGACCGCTTTGTAGATGCTCAGCAGGTTGTTCACCCCGGCCTTTTCCGGCGCATCGGAGAAGCGAATGTCGTTGCCTGAATCGGTGACCGCCTTCTTAAACGAGCGCATGATCTCTTTCGGCTCGTCCAGCAGGCGCACGGCGTGGCCGCGCGTATGGGCCAGGCTCTTGGACATCTTTACCGTCGGGTCGTCTAGCCCCATCAGCCGCGCCCCATCTTTGGGAATTCTCGGCTCGGGAATGACAAAGAACTCTTCTTCATAGATGTAGTTGAACCGCTGGCCGATGTCGCGGGACAGCTCCACGTGCTGCTTTTGGTCGTCACCCACCGGCACTTCATGGGCATCGTACAGCAGAATGTCGGCCGCTTGCAGCACCGGATAATCCAGCAGCCCCATGCCCACGCTTTCTTGCTTGGCCGATTTGTCCTTGAACTGGGTCATGCGCTGCAGCCAACCCAGCGGCGTGATGCAGTTTAGCAGCCAGCAGCCTTCAGCATGGGCGCTGACGTGGCTTTGCACAAACAGCGTCGTTTTGTTCGGATCGATGCCCGCTGCCAGTAAAACGGCCGCCAGCGCGCGGGTCTGAAAATGCAGCTCCACCGGGTCCTGCGGCACGGTAATGCTGTGCAAATCCACCACACAGATGAAGTTTTCCTTCTCGTCCTGCCCCTCGACCCAATGCTTCACCGCGCCCAAATAGTTGCCCAGGTGAATATTACCCGATGGCTGAATACCGCTAAATACCCGTTTTTTCATCATAAAACACCTCAATTTCCATTTGTCATTCCGAAAGGAGTGAGGAATCCTTCTGTTTACAAGGTCGAAAGATTCCTCGTTTCACTCAAAATGACAAGCGATGTTACAGTAATCCATCCTCGGCTCGATCCACGGCCACGAAGAGGGCTTTGGCCTTGTTGACCGATTCCTGATGCTCCGTAGCCGGGTCGCTGTCGGCGACAATGCCCGCGCCCGCCTGGACGTGAATCTGGTCATCCTGCATAAGCATGGTGCGGATGGCGATGCAAGTATCCATGCTGCCGTCGTAGCTCACGTAGCCTACCGCCCCAGCGTACAGCCCGCGCCTTTCGCCTTCCAGCTCTTCGATGATTTCCATCGCCCGCACCTTGGGCGCGCCGCTGACGGTGCCTGCCGGGAAAGTAGCACGCATCAGGTCGTAGGCGTCCATCCCCTGGCGCAGCTTGCCTTCCACATGGCTCACGATGTGCATGACGTGACTGTATCGCTCCACGACCATTAAGTCACGCACGTTCACCGTGCCATATTCGCTGACCCGGCCGATGTCATTGCGCCCTAAGTCTACCAGCATGACGTGCTCGGCGCGCTCTTTGGGATCGGCCAGCAGCTCTTCGGCCAGCGCGTTGTCTTGGGTGGGCGTGGCGCCGCGCGGGCGCGTCCCGGCGATGGGGCGCACGCTGGCCACGCCATCTTCTAACCGTACATGCATCTCCGGCGAGGCGCCAATCACCTGCATCTCCGGCCCAAAGTCGAAGTAAAACATGTAGGGGGACGGGTTCAACATGCGCAGGGCGCGGTAGATGGCGAACGGGTGGGCGCTGCTCTGTCGGCTAAAGCGCTGGCTGAGCACCACCTGGAAGATGTCGCCGGCAGCAATGTACTCTTTGGCCTGGCGCACCATCTCTTCATAGCGGCTTTGCGGCATGTTGCTGATGAGCGTTTCGGCCAGATTTTTGTTGTCGCTGCGCCAACGGCGGCGGGGGATGGCGGGCAACGGCCGTAACAACCGCTCGCTCACCCGTTCAATCCGCTGAATCGCATCCACATAAGCCGCTTCTACATCGCCATTCACATGGGTGTTGGCCAGAATGAGCAGCCGGTGGCGGGCATGGTCAAACACGACAAGCGTGTCGGCCAGCAAGAAGATGGCGTCGGGGATATTTAGGGTGGAAGCGGCCGTTTCCGGCAGTCGTTCAAAATAGCGCACCACATCATAGCCCAGGTAGCCCACTGCACCGCCGTTGAAGCGGGGCAGACCCGGCAGGTCGGCATGGACAAACTGGCCCAGCTCGGCTTTGAGCACGTGCAGCACATCTTCGCCGTCGGCTAAATCTCGTGTGTTGGTTTGCTCGCCAAAGGTGGTGGTGATGGAACGGCCGTTCAACGTGATCATGCCGCGCGGCGCAACCCCCACAAACGAGTACCGCCCCACCTGTTCGCCCCCTTCCACCGATTCCAGCAAAAACGAATGTCCCAGCTCGTCCATCAGCTTGAGGTATACTGAAACCGGCGTCTCCAAATCAGCGGCAAACTCCCGATAAACCGGAATTAGATTGGCCGGACCCGCCGCCAGTTCACGAAACTGTGCCAATGGTGGTGTGTAAACTTGGTTCATAACCCCTCACTAATTTACAATTTATAATTGCGGCAGTTGTGTCATCGCCGCGGCAATCGCCTCGGCCGGATAATCATAATCTTCGAGCTGGCCTTTCAGGTAGGCATCGTAGGCCGCCATGTCGAAGTGGCCGTGGCCGCACAAATTAAACGCGATCACCTTCTTTTCGCCCGTTTCCTTGCATTTCAATGCTTCCTGGATAGCCACAGCGATAGCATGGGTGGGCTCAGGCGCGGGGATGATCCCTTCGGCGCGGGCAAAGGTAACGGCCGCCTGAAACGTTTCCAACTGGGGCACGGCGCGCGCCTCCACGTAGCCATGCTCCACCAGGGCGCTCACCTGGGGCGACATGCCATGATAGCGCAGCCCACCCGCATGGATGCTGGGCGGAATAAACGAGTGACCCAGCGTATGCATTTTGACAACCGGGGCCATCTTGGCGGTATCGCCATAATCGAAGGCGTAAGTGCCGCGCGTCAGGCTGGGCGAGGCGGCCGGTTCAGCCGCCAGCACCTTCGTCGTCTTGCCGTTGCGCAGGTTTTCGCGCAGGAACGGGAAGGTAAAGCCACCAAAGTTGGAGCCGCCGCCGGTGCAGGCCACAATGATGTCCGGGTATTCGTCAGCCATTTCCATTTGCAGCAGCGTCTCTTCGCCGATCACGGTTTGATGGGTGAGCACATGGTTCAGCACCGAGCCCAGACTGTATTTTTTGCTGCCGCCGGAGGTCGCGGCCACTTCAACTGCCTCAGAAATAGCAATGCCTAGAGAGCCAGGTGAGTCAGGTTGTTCAGCCAAAACGGAACGGCCGTACTGCGTTCTGTCCGTCGGGCTGGCATACACCTCTGCGCCATAATTTTCGATGACGATGCGGCGGTACGGCTTCTGCTCGTAAGAGACCTTAACCATGTACACTTCCAAATCCATGCCAAAGAAATTGCAGGCCATCGCCAATGCCGAGCCCCACTGCCCAGCCCCGGTTTCGGTGGTGAGCGCCTGGGTGCCCGCTTCTTTGTTATAGAATGCCTGGGGGACGGCCGTATTCGGCTTGTGCGATCCCACCGGGCTGACGCCCTCATACTTGTAGTAGATGTGAGCCGGTGTGTCCAATGCCTGCTCCAGGCGACGAGCCCGAAACATGGGCGTGGGCCGCCACAGCTTGTATACCTCGCGCACCGGCTCAGGAATCTCAATCTGCGCCTCGGTGCTGATCTCCTGCAAGATCAGGCTCATGGGAAACAGCACGCTCAAAAAGTCCGGCGTTATCGGCTCCAGCGTTTGCGGATGCAGCACTGGCTCCGGCGGCACCGGCATATCGGCATTGATGTTGTACCACGCTTTGGGCAGCTTATCCTCGTCCAAAATATACTTTGTTGTATCGTCCATTTTCCACTCCTTATATTTGCCACAGAGCTCACAGAGAATTAAGAGATATTTCTCTTTTACCTCTCTGCCCTCTGCGGCTAATCCCAAAAAACAAAAAACGCTCTCGTCCCAGCGAAAATATTCGCTGCTGGGACGAGAGCGTCTGAAAATTCACTCCCGTGGTGCCACCCGGCTTAAGCTGAAACAAAAAACGCGCCCGTGACAGCGCGTTGTGTGTTAGCCAGCTCCACTCATTTCAACCCATTAACAATTAAAAATTAACCATTCACAATTAATTATTACTTAGGTCTATGCCCTGATAACGGTGGCACTTCCGACCTGGACTACTTTTCTGTGTCAACTAATGACTCAGATTTTGCCCAGGCAACTCCCCGATCCATTCGGCGGCGGCGCTGCTGTGTGTCTTCCAGCTCAACTGTTCCCTCCTTATTATCTGGTGAAACAGTTGGACTCACTCTCTAGAACCCGCTGTGCTGCGTACTCGTTCGGTTCAACGTCTTTGTTTTTTAAGTTGG
>CALBTC010000104.1 GCA_937967805.1 uncultured Anaerolineaceae bacterium | reverse complement strand
GCCGACCTCCACCATGCCGACCTCCGCGATGCCGACCTCAGCGGTGCCGACCTCAGCGAAGCCCGCGTTACGCCAGAGCAGTTGGCCACGGTGAAGTCATTGAAGAATGCCACTTTGCCGGACGGAACAAAGCAGTAGAGACGTTGCTTGCAACGTCTCTACGCGCTGCCCCACTCCTCAACCTCCTCATGCACCACCTTCAACCCGCCAATTTGGGCCGCCGCCAGGTGCAGGCAGCCGAGGACGGTTTGGGCCGACGGCCGTTCCGCCACCGCCGCCGAATACAGCACCAGCTTGCTACAATTGAGTGCTTTCAACTGTTGGGCAATAGTGCCGGCCAGAGCCGCGGCCGTGGTGGAAATGCCCGACTGGTCTTCCAGATCGGTATCTGGCGCCACCAGGCCGTTGGTGGCGGAAAATAGGCGGCAGTCGGCATCGTCGTGGTTGGCCCAGTGGATGAGTTCTGCCAGTTGTTCCTTCGTACCGTAGCCGACGTAACACGGCCGTTTCTCATCCTCCTTCACCTCGTCCCAAATCCATTGGTTAAACCAGTCCAGGTTGTCCTGCATGATCTGGCGGGATTGGCGCGGCTTGCGTGGCCCGTGCGGCATGCCCGGATAGGTAACCAGGCGCACCGACACGTCCATATCGCGCAGGCCCTGGTACAGTTCGTAGGCGTTGGGCAGGGGGACGCGGGCATCTTCACGACCGTGTTGAATCAGCGTCGGTGTTTGCGCCTTTTGCACATAGGTCATTTGCTGTGTTTTTACATATGTTGACATCTCGTCCCTCGGTGTGTCGTGCAGCATGTGCCGGGTAAACGTATGGATATCGGTATTAACATAATATGTCATCCAGTTAGCGATGCCTGCGCCGGCCGAGACGGCTTTAAAGCGGTCGCTGTAGGTGGTGATGAACATGGAGATGTAGCCACCCTGGCTCCAGCCCATGGCGCCAACGCGCTCAGCGTCGACCCAGCCTTCGGATATCAAGGCATCGACGCCGCTGATGACGTCATCGTAGTCGCCCAGTCCCAAATTGCGCACGTTGTGAGCCTGGAAATCTTTGCCGTAGCCAATGCCGCCCCGATAGTTAGGCTGCAAAATAAAAGCGCCTTTGGCCACCCACAGCGGCAGTGGGTAAGCGCGCCGGTCGTAACGGGCCAATTTTTGCCGGAGGGATACCCAGCCTGGCCCGCCGTGAATGGCCACCAGCAAGGGGTATTTCTTTTGGGGATCGAAATCGATGGGTCTGGTCAGCGTGCCTTCCACCGGTGTGCCGTCGGCGCTTTGCCACTGATATGGTTCCGGTTGGTTGAGCTGCCACTCGGCCACATCGGCGCTTAGGTCGGTGAGGTTGCGCCAGTCACCGTTTTCCAGATTGAACAGCACCACCTCGTTGAGCTGGCCGGCGTTATCCATGACCAGGGCGGCGGAACGGCCGTCTGCACTTACACTGCCCAAAAAGGCAAAAGAAACCCAGCCGTCCTCAAGTTCCGGCGACAACTGCGTAACCACACCGCTGTGCGGCTGAAGCCGGTAGAGATGGAAATTGGTCCGCTTGGCGGCTGAGAAAATGACGCCATCTTTTACCCAGGCCAACGGCCGTATGTTTTCGTCAAACGCTGTCTTGATCGGTTGAATCTCGCCGCCTGTTAATGGGATCAGGCAGGGGGTTTCCGGTATGTAAAAATAGTCGGCAAATTGCAGGCAAAAAATAAACTGGCCGTCTGGCGAGAAGAGGGGAGAGCTATACCCTGGCGGCGTGAGCGCTTCCAACGTGAGCGAGGCCACTTCAATTTGGTACAGACGCATATGCCTAAAATTATCAACATCCGGGTTGGGTGGCGCATCAAAGGCGATAAACTGACTGTTTGGCGACCATTTGAAATTGATAACGGAAAACTGCTTGCCGCCTGTCAGCCGGCGCGGCTTTTTATCGGGCAGGGTGAGCTGCCACAGGTGGGTGAATTTAAAATCCTCGTCTTCCACCTGGTATTGGCCAAACGTTTTGTCCCGCTCCTTGTCGGTTTCGCTTTCGGGGTCAACGGCCGTAAACGCCAGCGACTGCCCATCCGGGGCCCACAAAAACTGCTGCACGTCCGTCTCTGACTGGCTCAATCGCTCCGCTTCGCCCCCGGTGAGTGCCAGCCGGTAAACCTGGCTTGCCTCATCCCCCTCTCGCTTGGAGATGAACGCCAGGAAACGGCCGTCGGGCGACCAGCGGGGGTGGCGGCTGCCGGTGGGGGTAAAGGTCATTTGCTGTGGCTCTGACTTGCCGTCGGCAGCCACCAACCAGATTTGCGATATGTAGCTGTCTTTTTCCCAGTCTGGCCGGGCTTGTTCATAGGCGATGAAACGGCCGTTTGGCGAAATTTGGGCCGTTTCCAGCGTGGGTAGTTCGATCAGGTCCTGTATTGTGGGGACGTGCGAGGGCTTGGCCATCGATTACTTCTCCAAATATGGTGGACGGTTGCGGTCGCCTAAATTGTACCCTTTTTGTGATATTCGTTCATTCGTGGGATTCGTGATTCAGTTTTTAGTGTGAAATGTTGCACAGACGGCCGTTTGTGCTAAAAAAGGCCAACCCACACCTGCTTGAATCGACCTCTTCAGCTCCCTTTTGGCACCAGTCGGTGCCTCTTTTTGTAACAAAACGTTTACGGAGCAACTATGATGAACACATTACAACAATTACAAGAGCAGTACAAAGTTGTCCAGGGGATGAACCTTAACCTCAACATGCAGCGAGGCCAGCCTTCTGATGCCGATTTTGATTTAGCCAACCCGATGTTGACCATTGTGGATGAAAATGACCTGGTCACCCCCAGCGGCATTGCCCTGCGCAACTATCCGGGCGGGCAGGCAGGATTGCCCGAAGCGCGCGCCCTGTTTGCCACCGTTCTGGGCGTGCGACCTGAAGAGATGATCGTGGGCAACAACGCCAGCCTGAAGCTGATGAGCAACACGTTGATGTGGGCGCTGCTGCGCGGGCTAAAAGATAGCGAACGGCCGTGGGTCCAGCAATCGCCTAAAATGATCGTCACCGTGCCCGGCTATGATCGCCATTTTTCGCTGCTGGATGCCCTGGGGTTTGAGATGGTCAGCGTGGCCATCACGCCGGACGGCCCGGACATGGATGCCGTCGAGGCCCTGGCCGCATCCGATCCCGCTATCAAGGGGATCACATTTGTGCCTACCTACAGCAATCCCACCGGCGATACCGTCTCTGATGAGACTGTGCGACGATTGGCCGGCATGAAAACGGCCGCACCCGACTTCACCATCTTCGCCGACGACGCCTACCGCGTGCATCACCTCAGCGACGAACCGGCCGAACCGCTCAATTTGCTGCGCGCCTGTGAAGCCGTCGGCAACCCGGACCGTGTTTACCTGTTTGGCTCTACCTCCAAAATCACGTTTGCCGGCGCGGGCATCGGCTTTATGGCCAGCAGCGAGGCCAACGTGGCCTACATCACCAGGCTAACCGGCTTCCAATCAATTGGCCCCAACAAGATTGAGCAGTATCGTCACGTTAAATTTATCGAGAGTTACCCCGACGGGCTGGCAGGGCTGATGCGCGATCACGCCGCTCTGCTGCGGCCGAAATTCCAGGCGGTGCAGGATGTGTTGGCGCGGGAGTTGGGCAACGGCCGTTTCGCCACCTGGACCAATCCCAAAGGCGGCTATTTTGTCAGCCTGGACACCGCCTGCCCGGTAGCCGACCGCGTGGTGGAACTGGCCAAAGGGGCCGGTGTGGCTCTCACCCCAGCCGGTGCCACCTATCCGCATAAAAAAGACCCCAACAACAGCAACATTCGCCTCTCCCCCAGCCGCCCGCCCGTAGCCGAAGTGGCCCAGGCGATGGAAGTGGTCGCCCTCTGCGTAAAGCTGGCCACGTTGGAGTATGATGCGCCGGCGTAGGTAAAATTTCCTACTTCCCCGAAAATTTGCTAGACATAAAACGAGAATCGTTTACAATGGCAGTCGATGAGACGATCTCGTTTGGCTTTTGGGCTTGGTTTATTGGTGTGGAGTTTGTTGTTGGGCTGCCGGCTTCAGTTTGATCTGGAGCCGCTGCCGACGCGGGTGCAGCCGATTGCCCTGCCGGGTGAATCGACGGCGATTCCGGTGACGTTTACACCTGTGCCGGAAACGGCCGTTTCCGGCAACCAGCTCGCCCAAACCGGCCTGCTCGACAGCCTGCCGGCCACCAGCACCCCACTACCCATTCCCACCAACACTCCCGTCACGCCCACCTCAACGCCAACTCCAACACCCACCGAAACGCCCATCGGCTCAACCCCGCCGGTCATCAAACCGATTGGCCAATACAGCCTGAGCGAAGTGATTCCCTTCCAGGCGTTCCCCGTGCCGGCCAATAACAACGGCTGGGGTATGCATTGGATTCCCACCGTCAGCCAGGATCGCGCCGTGGTAGATCGCTTTGTGACCGAAGCGGTGCGGATGCACATCAAATGGGTCGTGTTCCTGAACGAAGGCACTCAAATTGGCGATAATGATTATCTGGTGGAGCGGCTGGTGGCCAACGGCATCATGCCGGTGATGCGGCTGTATCGCTCCGGCGTGCTGCCCTACGATGGCAACATTGGGCCGATGGTGGCCCATTACCGGGCCAAGGGCGTTTATTATTTCCAACTGTACAATGAACCAAACGTCAACGTAGAAAACCATCAAGGCTTTGCCAACCCCAACCAGTACGCCCGCGCCTGGGCCAACGCGGCGCGACAGGTGATTGCCAACGGCGGCTTTCCCGGCTTAGGTGCACTCAGCCCCGGTGGTGAATACAATCATTACGACTTCTTAGCGCGGACCTTGCAGGCGCTTGAGTTTAATGGGGACGGGGCGCTGCTCAACCGCACCTGGCTGTCGGTGCACAACTATCACGGCGTGCGCGCCTACGACGACCCTGACGGTTTCCTCCTGTTCCGTAAATACAACGAGATTGTAGTGAGCCACATCGGCCGTTCCCTGCCCATGATTGGCACCGAGGGCGGCTCCTACAGTCCGGACCGCAGCGTAGAGCTGGAGCTGATTCGCTACCAATACACCTACATGCGCGATGCTGAACCGTACTTTTTGGCCTTCAGCTACTGGCTGCTGGCCAACAGCGAAGGCGGTGCCCACGACGGCACCTGGGAATGGCAGGCCCTCTTCCGCCCTGGTTTTGTCCATCCGGCCGTCACCGAATTTTTCTACAAAACCTCCCGCTAACCGTGGGGAAATAGCACGCTATTTCCCTACGCTGAGCTGGTAACCAACGATGGTCTTTTATGTAGCCGCGCCTACTGTAGATCTTCCCCTTGAAGTTCGGCTTCAAGGTTGTTCAACAGCTTGTTGAATCTTTTGAGACGCTTTTTGGCGGCTTTTTGGGCCGGTTCGGTGTGCATACTGGCCACCGTTTTGGGCAGCCACTCGTTGTTGCTGCGGGCGTTGTCGATGAGGGATTGAGTGGTACGGCCGTTTCCCTGCATCACAATCAACGGCACAAAATGAAACAGAGACGTCAGCCCAATCTTGGCCAGCTTGTCGGCGTCCCACAGCACCTGTGACTCCAAATCCTTGAGCGGCTTTTTACGCCACAATCCCTGGTGGGAACGAATGGCTTTGGCCACATGGCCAATTTTCTTTTTGGGGAAATCGGTGGCGGGCAGGATTTCGTGGGCGGCTTTGGCGCCTTCACGAGCATGATTGTTGTTCGTGTCCTTGCGCACGTCGTGCAGCCAGGCGGCGGCTTCCACCACTTCAGCGTCGGCCCCGGTCAGTTCGGCCAGTTTGAGCGCCAGGGTGACGACGGACGTTACATGCTCCCAACGATAGTTAAACAGCGGATCGGCCGTGCCAAACCGCTGCTCGGCTTCGGCTTCCGTTGCTTTTTTCATTGCTTTTTTGACTGTTTTACGCCAGGGTTTCTTTTTATTGGATGATTTCTTGTCGGATTTAGGCATGGGGTCATTTTACCTTGCCCGTCAGGTAATGCCATTTTTTGCGTGGTTTAGTCCGTGCTGGTGGGCCATTTGGGCCAGATTAATCCCCTCCCAGCTTGCCGAGCTGTCACAAGTTCCCAAAACAACCATCCTAAGCTGGATGGATGGACGGGTGAACCGGCCCCGCCACCATTCAGACCTGTTGCAGTTGGCCCGCGCGCTTAACCTGACTAATCAGGAAACGGCCGTTTTGCTGGAAGCGGCCGGCTACGCTAACGCCGCCGAAACTATCAGGCAGACCCCGAAAGAGGGTGTGTTGAATAGTGCTGCACCCTTTCAAGCTATCCCGGAACTGCCTTATTTTGTCGGACGGGAACAGATCATCCAGAAAATTGAGTCTTTGTTATCAACCTCTGACGCCCAGCCTGTTTGTATCATTCATGGTATGGGCGGCATCGGCAAGACCACCCTGGCCGCTCACCTGGCCTATCGCACGCGCTATCTTTTCCCCGATGGCGTGCTCTGGGGCGATGTCGGCCGTTCTGACCCAATGGCCATCTTGCAGGCATTTGCCCAGGCTTACGGCGTGGACGTCAGTCACTATCGTGACCTTGCCAGTCGCAGCCAGGTTGTGCGCCAACTGCTGGCCGATAAACGTGCCCTGCTTGTGCTGGACGACGTCTGGCACAGCGCCGACCTGCGGCATTTGCTGCCGCCGTCTACCGGCGCAGCCACCGTACTGATCACCACCCGGCGCAATGATCTGCTGGCCTCGGCTGACATCCAGCGCATTGAACTGGCCCTATTTGACGAAGACCGCCCCGATTCGCTGGCGCTGTTCAGGCACAGATTGGGCGTGGCTTTTGTGAACCGTGAAGAAGCGACGCTGCAAGAAATTGCCCATGCGTTGGGTCATTTGCCGCTGGCCATCGCCATTATTGCCAACCATCTTGCCCTGGACCCGGACTGGTCTGTTGACTATATTTTAAACGTACTGCGCCATAAACAGGGCAGGCTGGCCGACCTGGCGTATGACGATCAAAGCGTCTCCCTCTCCTTTCATGTGGGCTACGATTCGCTGCCAATGGAGATGAAGCAATTTTTTGTGAAGCTTGCCGTTTTTCAAAATCAGGCCTTTAGTCCGGAAACGGCCGCATTTGTCACCCAGGTTTCGCCACATACCGCCCGCCGCTTTTTGCGCCGCCTCTACACTTTGTTGTTGGTGCAGGTACAGGGCCAGGCCAATGACCACAATTGGCGCTGCTACCATCTGCATCCACTGATGCGGGAATTTGCCCTTGAAGAAGCGCAAAAGGCAAATGTGGTTCATGCGGCGCGGCAGCAGTTTGCCCGACTGCCCGGTATGCAGGTGAACGGCCGTTCCGACAACGGCTTTACTCAATAAAAAAGAGGATGACCGTCCGGTCAGCGTCTTTCTCTCTAATCAAGTTCGTTACGACCCACTCATGTCCAGGTCAATTTCATAATTGTTGTACAGCTCAGAATTCTGAGTCGCGTCCATGTTGAAGTTGACAACCTCAGGCCGCGTTGCTGCTACCTTCAGCCGCAAGAACAGCGGAATGACCGGTACCTGCTCTGAGAAGATAATCTGGGCTTCTTTGTGAGCCGTTTCATACGCTTCCGTACCCGGCAGCGAGCCTAATGCCTGCTGGCAGGCGGCGTCAAATTCTTCGTTGCGCCAGCCGGTTTCGTTTTGGCCACCCCACCCAGAAGGGTACAGGTCTGCCTGCTCCGGCGGCCCCGGAATGTTCCAGGAACCATACAGAGTGCAGGAAGGCTCCACGCTGGTCAGCCAGGCAAATTCGCCCAGGTCAAACCGGCGGCCAAACAGCGGTCCGTCCGGTCCATCGGCAAACCATTCGCTGGCCGGCAGGTACTCCAATTCAACGGTGATGCCACATGCCAGCATGTTTTCCTTGAAGATCTGGGTCAGCTGCTGGCGCATGTCGTTGCCCGAGGTTGTGCCCAACGTGACGGCAAATGGTTCACCGGCAAACTCACCGTTGGGACCACCAGGGTATTCGCGAATGCCGTCGCCATCTGAATCAACAAAGCCGGCTTCATCCAGCAAGGCGTTGGCGGCGGCTACGTCGTAGGGCCACTCGTTCAACTCATCAGGATAAAGCGGATGGACGCTGGGTACGTAAGTGTGAATGACTTCAGAACGGCCGTACAGAATGCTGTCCACCATGCTCTGACGATCGGTACACATGGTCATCGCCTGGCGCACGCGGACATCTTCGAACCAGTCCGGGCGGCCAACGTCGTCGCCATACCCATCTATCGAATCCACACCGAAGTCGATGTGCTCATAAACAGTACCGGTCTGGAAGTAGGGTACCAGCAGGCCATTCTGTTCTGCTTCGATCAGGAACGGAGATTGTCCGGCATCCATCCCGTTTTGCAGGCCGATGTCACATTGGCCGGCCAGCAGCTGGGCCATCAACTGGTTTGTGTCCGGCACGAATTTGAAGGTAACGCTGTCCAGATACGGCAGCCCTTCATCGGCGCGGTAGTAATGCTCATTTGGCTCCAGGTAAATGCTGCTGCCTGCTGTCCAATCCACAATTTTGAAGGGGCCGTCGCCAATCGGCAGGCGGCTGGATGCTTCTGCTTCCAGCAGCTCGGCGGCATTGAACTGGCTCCAGGCGTGTTCCGTTGCGGGACGCCAGAAGTTGAGGAAGTAGGTGGCATCCTTGAATCCAGGCACGCCGGTCCAGCGCGTGGACAACTCTCCGGTTGCTTCATAGTTGGCGGTGCGCTCCAGCGCGTAACGGGTCCACGGCGTGTCCGGGTCTGCATTCAAGCCAAAGCTGTAGACAGAGTCAGCGGCCGTTACCGGCGTGCCGTCTGACCAATACCGCTGCTTCATGGTGAAATCAACCACCATTTGCTCCATCGGAACCGGTGTGCCGTCGAAGGTGACTTCTTCACCATCGGCATTTACCACAACAACGCCTTCTTCCAGCGGCACAACCGCATCGGTGGCATCCCGTACCAGTGTGCCGGCCGCAACCTCCACCACGTTGATCACGGCGTCGCCATTGTCCAGGTTGGGCAATTTTTCCAGGCCGTCTGCCTGGTAGCCATAGGGCAGGTTGGTGTAGTCGTCGGTGAAAATGGCGTGCTGCACACCACGGGAAGCGGACATCGATGTGCCGTAAATGTACAGATTGTCTGGTTCTTGTGCGTCACAAATGATCAGATCTTTGGCACCTGCTTCCGGCGAATCCTCTACAGTGACCGTTTCGATCACCGTTTCGGTGACAACGCGGGTTACTTCTACGATCTCGCCTTCTACTTCAATCGTTTCGGTGACAACGCGTGTGACTTCCACTTCAACAGTTTCTGAAGCGGGTTGGCAGGCGGCCAGAGCTACTGCAATCAAAGCCACCAGGCTGAGCAATGGTGTCCATCGCTTTCTAGTTAACATAAATATTCACCGCATTCTATTTTATTTGCAAAGAAGTCGTGGAAAAAGTTAAACATGGCGCAGGCGCGCCGCTCCCCACCCCTTCTTTGCACATTGTTCTAAACACAAGGTAGCTTACGCGCTTCTGGTCCGAAATCTCATACAAATCGTACGAAATTTGTACAACAGTATTTTTTAACAGTTTGAGGAGGTGTTTGCAGTGTGGTAGTCGTCGGGGACGTTTGGCTTGTTGATGGGGGTGACGGCCGTTCTCTTCTTCATCCATCGCCAACCACATCTGGCGCCAGGAGTAGAGCAATTATTCTGGAGCTTCTGCTTGATCTTTACCTTTTTGAGGAAAGAAACCGGGGATGAGAATGGTGAAGATTGTGCCCTTGCCTAGTTCGCTTTTTACCGTCACGGTGCCGCGATGGGCTTCCACGATTTCTTTCACCAGGGTGAGGCCCAGGCCCGTGCCTTTGTGACGCCGGGTGGAGCCGCTTTCGATTTGGTAAAATCGCTCAAAAATACGGCCGATCTTGTCTTCTGGAATGCCCTCGCCGCTGTCTGCTACTTCAATGTGTACATCTTCACCTTCTGCTCTTAACCGCAGGGTGATGCTGCCACCGGCCGGCGTGTACTTGAAAGCGTTGGAGACCAGGTTATCAAAGACCCGACGCAGATGCGTGCTGTCGCCGCGAATCCAGGGCATTGGTTCGGCAATTTCAGCTTCCAGGCTAATTTCTAAATCTTCCGCCCGCATTTGGTAATCTGCCAGCAGCGAATAAATCAGCATGGTTGTATCGATTTTTTCACGACGCAGTTCCTGGGTTTCAGCGGCCAGCAGGGCGGTCAGGTCTTCTACCAAATTGGTGAGCATCAGCACGCGCCGCATGATGATCTGGCTGGATTGTTTTTGATCTTCATTAAGCTCGCCCAAACTTTCACTGGCCAGCAGTTCCGCATGGCCGTAGATGATGCCCAACGGAGAGCGCAGCTCGTGCGAGACGCTCTGGGTGAAATTGTTTTTCATGATGTCCAACTCGGCCTGCCGGTTGAGGGCGGCGGCCATGGCGGCCGCCCGCTGTTGGGTTTCGGCCAGCATCCGCAAATTTTGGATGGCTGTGCCTGCTTGCTGCCCCACGGATACAACTAAATCAAGGTCACGCTGATTAAAAAGACGCGGTGAGTTATTCAAATTGAACAGGGCCAACATACCCAGGCAGTTATCGTGAGCCCGCAGTGGTGCACCGACAAAGGTGGTGACACCGGCTTTGATCCATTTCTGCATCGCTTCAGGATGGTTGGGATAGTCGGTAACCAAAATGGGTTCGCAATTTCTAACAATTTGCCAGGCCAGGCCACGCGGCCGGGGCGCGGGTCGCAGGTTCATCCAGTTGGGCACGTTGTGCGGATAAAAGGTCATGATGTCG
The DNA here is from genome assembly GCA_937967805.1 of uncultured Anaerolineaceae bacterium. Next base: position 4,345 of record CALBTC010000104.1, on the reverse strand, counting down.
CGGTCGATGACCAGGCCAATTAACCCGCTGTCAGCTTTAATCAGTTCAGCCACCATTTTTACGACGCTGCCCAGCAGGGTGGGCAAATCCGGCGTGGTGTTGAGCATACGGCTAATTTCACCAAGCTGTGTCTCTCGCTGTAAGGCTTCCCTGGTCTGGGTAAACAAGGTAATGGTGTTAATCGCCAGAGCGATCATATGGGCCAGGGTGTGCCCGGTATTGATGTGGCTGCTGTTTAACGGCCGTATCTCATCCCAATACAGCGCAATACCTCCGCCTGTTTTGCCCCGGTTGTCAATCAGGGGGAAACTGGCAACCGCGTGAAACCCCTCCGCCTTAACAAGGTCACGCAGGTCATTGAATGAAGGATCTGTCTGTGCATCTTCGATCCAAACAGAAGCCAGGCGATTAAGCTGCTCGGTGCCGGGCGCGTCACGGAAAATTTCGTTAATATGATCGATGTACGTTTGAGAGAGACCAAAATAGTAAGGGCAGTTCAGCGTGTCGTTCTCTGGGTCGTAAATAAAAATGGCCATGCGGTCTGGTTGAAGCGTGTTTTGCACGGCCGTTTTTATGCGGGGCCACAACGAAGGCAAATCATAAATCCCCAAAAATGACTCAGCGGCTTCAGTAAGGGCAGTTAATTGCTCAATATTTTGGGACGGGGTGAATGACGATTGATCTTGTTCTGCTAACTGAGATCGTAATTGCTCTAACTCGCGGATCAACTCATCTTTGGTTTTGTTGTGATCATCCATTTGTCGATCTTGCACTTTCTGCCCGGTCGGAAACTTTTTCTTACGGCGGATTTCCTTTGTAGGCAATGGCGCGCAGGCTAAACAAAGTTAGCTCTTGAATTACGGCTCCCGCATCCTGGTCTGGCTCTGGTGTAGCCAAAAGCTGTAAAATTACTTCATCAAATGCCCCGGCAAACGCTTCGGCCACCCGGCGGCTGTTTTGGTCGGGGATAATGCCGGCTGCGATGGCCTTGTCTAACGGCCGTTGCCACAGCCGCACCAGGCGTTCCCGAAAAGCAAGCCGCTTTGCTTCTAAGGAAGGTACGGCCCCAACGCCCCCAACCAGCAGAAGCTGCACCACAGCCGGTTCGTAAATGGCAATGTTCAGGTAAGCTTGAATCCCACGCGAAAGCTGCTGAACCAAATCACTGCGGCTGCGGATGGCCTGGTCAATCGTTTGCAGCAAAAAATCGGCCGTTTCCTCATAAAGATGAACAAATAATGTCTCTTTGTCAGGGAAGTAAAAGTAAAATGTGCCAATGGCCACGTCGGCTGCCTTGACAATGTCGCGCACGGTGGCGGCGTAATATCCTTTTTCGGCAAACACCTGAACGGCCGCTTGCATCATTGCCGTCCGCTTGGCATCCTTTTTCTGGCGCGTTTTTTCACTGCTTCGATAAGCCATCTTGATTCAGGCCCGTTCCTTTGCCATAGGATAGTGCGTTTGGTAAAAGTGCGTCAATATCCCTTTTGAACTATGGTATCTTTGTTTGAATATGAACCACAGAGTTCACAGAGATTTTTGAGATTGGTCTCAACTTCTCTATCTTCTCTTTTTCCTCTATGGCTTTCTTGGGTCAGGATGTTAATTATGAACTACTGGACATTAGATAAACAAAGTCAGACACCATTATACCTGCAATTGTATCATCAGCTACGCGAGGCTATTTTGCACGGCCGGTTTGAATCCCAGCGCCTGCCGCCCAGCCGGGAGTTGGCCGGCGAATTAGGCGTGGCTCGCATTACCGTTTCCCAGGCGTATAACCAGTTGGAGGCGGAAGGCTTTGTGCTGCGTCGCCGTGGGGCAGGGACGTTTATTGCCCCGTATTTGTCAGCTGTGGCTGAAAGGGAGGCAGCGGCACGGCCGTTTCAACCAGATTTCTCAGCGTGGGGTCAGCGGGTGTTGCAAACGGCCGTTGCCTCCACCAACAAGCAGCCCCGCCCTGAGATTGATTTTGGCTTTGGCCGCTCCTTCCCCCACATTTTTCCCTACGACATCTGGCGCAAGCTGCTGGCCCGCTACCTGAGCACCGACGACGCCATGCTTTCCCGCTTTGGCTCCGTCGCCGGCTTTTTTCCCCTGCGCCAGGCCCTGGCCGATTACCTGACGCGCTGGCGTGGCGTGACCTGCCGGCCGGAGCAGGTGGTGATTGTGAATGGTGCTCAGCAGGCGCTGGATATTTTGGCCCGGCTGCTGCTGGAGCCTGGGGATGAGGTGCTGGTGGAGACGCCGGGGTACGCTGATGCCTTTTCCCTGTTTCAACTGAACGGGGCACTGTTAACGGCCGTTCCCGTTGACGATGCCGGCTTTGTGGTGGACAAAATTCCAGAACACAGCCGGGCAAAGATGGCCTTTGTGACGCCGTCGAACCAGTTTCCACAGGGCGGCACGCTGCCGCTAGAGCGCCGGATGGCCCTGCTGCAATGGGCCCGGCAGCACAACGCGCTCATCATAGAAGATGATTACGATGGTGAACTGCGCTACGACGGCCGTCCACTGGCGGCGCTGCAAGGATTGGCGGTGGATGACCGGGTAATTTACCTGGGCACGTTCTCCAAGGTGCTTTTCCCGGCGCTGCGCCTTTCTTACGTGGTGCTACCGGACGGGTTGATACGGCCGTTTGTCCAGGCCAAGCAGCTCATCGACCGTGGTGCGCCGACGCTGACCCAGGCAGCCGTGGCCGACTTCATGGTGGAAGGCCATTTTGAGCGTCACCTGCGCCATCTGCGCGAAGCATACAGCGAGCGGCGGCAGACGCTGGTGGCCGCGCTGCAAACCCATCTGCCCGATTTAGTGCGCTACACCGATGAGCCGGCCGGGCTGCACGTGATGCTCTATTTGCCAACCCGTTTGTCGGAAACGGCCGTGGTGCAGGCGGCGGCAGAAGCGGGCGTGGGTGTTTATCCGGCCGCGTCATATTTCATGACGCCATCTCCACCTCCCGCCATTTTGCTAGGCTTCAGCGGCCTGAGCCAGCCGGAGATTGAGCAGGGCGTGGCCCGTCTGGGCGAGGTCATCGCAACTTTGTTGAAAGGGAAAAATGAGGGGTAAGAAACGGCCGTCACGCCTGCTCTAAATGACAGGTTAACAACAATATTTTTCCTCCTCCTTCTAAAAAATGCCGTTCTCCCTCCGAGATCGGCATTTTTTTATGGTCACAGCGAACACAGAGAGGTATTTGGCAAGACAGTTCGTCGCCAAACAACCCAAGCTTCAATTGTCATTCCCGCGAATGGGGGAATCCACCTCCCTATGGACTCCCGCCTGCGCGGGAGTGACAAGAGCTTGTTCATTTTTGCCGTCGGAGTTCGTATAGCACAATGGCCGCGGCTGCATTGACAGAAAAGGAGTCGATGCCTGGCGTCATGGGAATAGTGACGCGCTGATCGAGCCGGGCCGGCAGTTCGTCGGGCAAGCCCCAATATTCACTGCCCATGAAGACGGCCGTTCCCCCTGTTCCAACTTTAAGCTGCGGCAGCAAAACGCCACCTTCGGCCACGGTACCAACTGTTTGAATGGGAGTGGTTTTAAGCGCAGCAAACAAGTCGGGCAGGCTGGTAGAAACCACCGGCAGCTTGAAGAGGCTGCCCATTGAGGTGCGCACAGCCCGCGGATGGAACGGATCGCTGCCACCCACGGTGATGAACAAATCGGCTCCCAGCGCGTGGGCCGTGCGCAGCATCCCGCCCACGTTCCCCGGATCAACGACCTCAACCGCTACCAGCAGCGTTGGTGCCGCGTTTGCGGCCAGCCATTCTGCCAGGTCCAGCGGCGCGGGCAGCGGCACCAGTCCGATGAGGCCACCGAGCCTGCGTCCCTGGGTTAGCGTATCCATTTCGGCATCGGGAATGGGGTGGCAGGGGATGTGGTGCCTGGCGAGCTGCTGCAAAACGGCCGCTTCCCGTTCGCCTGGATTTTGCCAGACGGATTTTGTGACGAGAACGGCCGTTGGCCACCAACCCGCCCGCAAAGCCCGCTCGTGCAGCCGGGTACCCTCAATAGAAAAAGCGCCACTCACTGCCCGCCCTTTGGCGGTAGCGGTGCGCTCAATCATCGTGCGAATGCTGTGCCACGGCTTGCTCATGCCGCATACCAGTCCAACACGCGTAAGGCGCGCAGCGTGTTCCACCGGCTTGGCCGGCCTTCGCCTTCATTGATTTCGACCGGCATCTGGCCGGGGTATTGGGTTTCGAGCGGCCAACGGCCGTCACCATCACGTTTCGATTCCACCAGTTCAATTGCCTCGGCCACGCGCTCGTCGGGCGTGACGCCGGCGCGGCGCAGGTATTCCAGCCCGCGCAGCACGTCGTAGTGCCACCACGGCGGG
>CALBTC010000103.1 GCA_937967805.1 uncultured Anaerolineaceae bacterium | reverse complement strand
CGGACCAGAGTCTTGGCCATGAGAACCTTATCTTGAATTACCGAATGCTCTCTTATTCCCATGAAACACGCGGACGTAATTCCTTTAGAAGGGCCCGAAGCTCATCGACTCGATTCTGATACTTTATTTCTTGCACAAGCTCTCTTGCTTTGCCCTTTTTTTCCCTAGCTCCAAGATTATCATAGTGAATACCATCTAATCGGAAACACAAATCCCGTAGCCCCTCATCGCTAAAATGCTCGCTAATTTTATCTGACAGAACAACTAGATCGTCTGAAACTTCTAAGGCAGTTCTCTTTTTGGTGTTTTGCTCTTGGGAATAACTTAGTCTAGTAGAACCTCTGAAAAAACGAAAGTAACCTGCCACTAAAATGATGGCAATTACACTTAGAGTAGCTACTAGCCAAACCACACTTATTGATGACACTCTCACGAGTTCATCTGGTTCAGTCGTAGAGGTTGGTTCAGGTGTTGTAATCACTTTAGTATCTTCGACCACGGGCTCTGGGGTGGTGGTGACATTCTGCTGCAAAGGTGTTTCGATAATCAGACCGTCTTCAGTTGTTGAAGTAATGTTAATACTTGGAGTAGCAGTAGGTATCAATTGTTCCTGAACTGTAATTGTTAGCTGTTCCGATTCAATGCCTCCAATCCGTGCTAAAAGTGTGAGCTCCCCATCATGTGAAAGAGTAAAGTGCGCACCTGCCCGTCCATAATCAACGGTTTCACTAGAGGACGGATCAGGTGTCAACCGGACACCCGTATCATAAATTCCTATCCACTCTACGGGCGTATTGTCAATGAGTGGATGTCCATTTTTATCCATAATATCAGTGATTGTTAAATCGATAACGTCGCCAATGGTCCAGGTCGAATCTGGAGATTCATTGACTATCTGGAGTTCTAATGGCTTTAAGGAACTTGGGGCAAGTACTTGTTCAAGATCATAACCTGTTGCAGATACGTCAATGGGAGAAGCACCGGTGGGGGTAAATTCTCGCAGAAAAACATGAGCAGCAGACTGTTGAAAAACCTCTAATTGGCTAAACACTCCATAGTAAGCGTCGAGAAGACCCGCATCTGTTGCATCCAATGTCCACGGCGGAGCCCCAAATGCCAACGCCACAATCTTCGCTTCAAGATCATCATCCTGAGCATACTGGAGAAACCAGTGAAGGGTATCAGCTTCAGCCCTACCTCTTTGGCATCTAGTAAATCCGGTTTGATAAGCATCCGGACCACAATCTCCAGCGGCGAAAATAAAAACAATCCAATCAGCATTCCAAAGTTTTGTTCTAATCTCCCTAACTTCATCATCGGTAATAGGACTAAGTGTATTATCAACTCCAAGATACCAACCGTAGAGGAAAGTAGAAATTCCTGCAGGCTCGCTCGGATCTTTTCTATAGAAATAGTAAGTATGAATGTTTTCACGAATAAATCGTCTCTCGTCTATCAAAAAATCGGAAAAATTTTTTTGAACTTGTTCCAACCATTCATCACCGCAGACTTCACATGGCGGCAGATCAAAATTATGAACAATAAAAACAATAGTGTCGCCTCTATCTGGCGCGTTAGGCAAATCAACTACTGATTCGGGCTTTATTAACGCGACAGCTTCTTCTGCAATGTTAGCAATAATGGCGTAGTTTTCTTCTATACCTACTTTATTTAAGACTTCTGCTTGATTAATCAATACAGAATCGATCACTAAATCTGGATATAAATTCAATTTAGCTCTAACAATTTTTCTTACCGAATTATCAACCCTTTCCCTAAATCGATCATCATTCTGATACCTTGTTTGAAAATGAATGATGACTTCTTTTATCCGTCCATGAGCATCTGTATCATGCATAACTGGATCACTGTAATACACAATGGAGGGGACAAAATTATGAAGGATCAGCAAATCATTACCTGCTAAGAAAGCATCCGTTGCAACCGCTATATGCGGGAAATCATCGCCATATTCATTCTTTATTGCACCTACACCAAGAGAATCAGATACAATGAATCCATCTGTATACCAGCGGTCAAAACCTTCTACGTCTTCAAGTAATCTTACCAATCCACCTCTTTGGTCATTTGCATCAACAAATAAACTAACCGGTTCCCTACCGGTATCAGCTATCGCAATATGTGAGCTCATTATTGCATCTGTAACGCCTACATTTTCCCCATCATCAAATTGTGTAACTCTCAAAAAAGGTATCAAATCCACTTCCACTAACTCAGTAAGTGTTTTATCGGTGACAGCAACCCTTTGATCTGTCGCCCGGTCACTATCACCATGACCTGGAAAATGTTTGGCAACGGTTACTATAGATCCTTCACTTCCAAGATGAACCCCCTTAATGTAAGCTCTACCTAATTCCCCAACCCATGCAGGATCGCCTCCAAATACACGCACATCTAAATTCCCTTGTGCTGAAACACTAGGGTTATCAACCACGTCCAAGACGGGTCCCAAAAGCATGTTTATTCCAATAGCGCTTAATTCGCTCCCAACTATATATCCAACATTCTCTGCATTTTCAATTGACCAAGTAGCTCCAACAGATAACTGGCTTGGAATAGGGGTCATACCCGTTCTGATACGAGTGTATCTTGGACCATCACCTTCATGGTCAACTGACAAAAATAACGGCAAGAAGAACTGATCTCCATTTGCGTCCGTTATCTTGTTATTCTCCCAGTTATATGTTTGTAATTGATTGGTTAATGAGGCAACCTGTTCTGCGGCCGTAGGCTGTTCTGAATTCACAAAATTGGCACCTGAAATATAAACGCTTCCAACTTTATAGTCGCTAATCAATTCCCTTAAACTAGGGGTAATGACATTTGTACCGGACCAATAAACCATAAACAATTGGCCGATTTTCTCTTCTAAAGTCATCGCTTCAACAATCTGGTCGGCACGAAAATCAAATTCATCTTCAGTCTGGGTAAAACCAACTCCAGAACCCGAAAGGTGAACTAGAGTAAAAGTAAAAAAGAATATTATCAAAAATCGAACCCATCGCTTTGCGACAATAGTCTTTCGATAGATCAATATGCAATTTCTCAGTTGCACCTGGTTATTCCTAACGCTATTGGGGAATCGGATTTCTGGCATATTCTGAATTTCTCAGGTTTTTACATTTTCAATTAAGCACGGATGAAAAGAGTATACACCAAATTTTTTACAGAAGAAGACTTTAGCTAATCCGCATTCATACATATTTGATACTTACTCTTTTTAGGCCCTCTAGCCAATTTTTATAAAAACTTGATACACTATATTTGCGCAGATTACAAGCTAAAGTTAGTTTACTGATGTTCAGGAGGACAAATATTTTAGCCCACGAAAAATCAATCACGGCTGAAGAAATAGCCGCACTTTCTCCCAACATACGTCACGGTGAATTGATCAGAGGAATATTTTTCCGAAGATCACTATCAACTAAGCTTCACGGTTTCATAGCGGCAAACGTTCTAGGATTTCTGGGTAACTATGTGAAGAAAAGCCAGGTTGGTCGTGTATTTATGACTGGCACAGGGTTTGTTCTGGCCAGAAACCCAGACACGGTGCGGGCGCCTGATGCGGCTTTTGTCCGGGCTGAACGGCTGGCGGACCAGCCCCCTGCCGGTTTTTTTGAGGGCGCACCTGATTTGGCAGTTGAGGTCATCTCGCCCGGTGAAACGGTTGATGAGGTGGAGAGTAAGGTGATCGATTATCTGGAAGCCGGAACGAAGCTTATCTGGCTTATTTACCCGCGTACCCAAACCGTCACCGTTTATCGCTCCCTAACCGAGATTGAAATTCTAACGATTGCCGATATGCTGGATGGGGGCCAACTTCTCCCCGGTTTTTCCGTTGCCGTTAAACAGATATTTGAATAAAGCCGACGCCGTTACGAGGCCGGCACGCTTTTTGGTTCAACTTCATGGCAGGCTACCCAATGGCCAGGGTCTATCTGGCGCCATTCTGGTGTTGCCTGGGCGCAGTGGGGCTGGGCAATGGGGCAGCGGGTGTGGAAGCGACAGCCGGACGGTGGATTGATGGGGCTGGGCACGTCGCCCTGCAGCACAATGCGCTGGCGCGCCCGGGCCGCTTTGGGGTTGGGCACCGGCACGGCCGAAAGCAGCGCCTGAGTATACGGATGCAGCGGATTTTCATACAGTGCATCGCTGCCGGCCAGTTCAACCATCTTCCCCAGGTACATTACGGCTACCCGGTCGCAGATATGCCGCACCATGCTTAAATCGTGAGCTATGAACAGGTAGGTGAGGTTCAACTGCTCCTGTAAATCTTCCAGCAAATTCACCACCTGCGCCTGAATCGAAACGTCCAGGGCGGCAATGGGCTCATCACAAATGATGAAGTCGGGGTCGGAGGCCAGCGCCCGGGCAATGCCGATGCGCTGCCGCTGGCCGCCGGAGAATTCATGAGGGAACCGGTTGACATGCCGGTCACTTAAACCCACCAGCTCCAACAACTCTACTACCCGCTCTGAGCGGTCCCGCCGTTTGTCGATCAGCTTGTGTACCCGCAGCGGCTCGCTCACAATGGCGTCAACCGTCCAGCGGGGATTTAATGAAGCAAACGGATCCTGGAAGATCATCTGGGCCTTGCGCCGCACTGTCTTCATCTGTGCGCTGGATGCGGCCGTTATATCAATGCCGTCAATCTGCACAGTACCGGCCGTTGGCGGGTAGAGGCCCAGAATGGTGCGTCCGGCGGTGCTTTTGCCGCAGCCGCTTTCGCCCACCAAACCCAGCGTTTCGCCCTGATAAATCTCAAACGACAGGCCATCGACCGCTTTTACCGAACCAACGGTACGCTCGAACACAATGCCGCGTTTGATGGGAAAATGCTTTTTTAATTCAGATACGTCAATCAATACCTTTTGATCGGCAGCGGACTGGCTCATCTTGGTTCTCCTGTGGTGACATCTACCCAACAGGCAGCGTGCTGGGTGGGGCCAAGCTGAATGAGAGACGGCCGTTCCGTCAGGCAGCGATCAATCACGTAATCGCAGCGAGGGGCGAACGGGCAGCCAGCGGGCAAAGAGAGCGCATTGGGTGGGGAACCCTTGATAGACATAAGGCGGCCGGAGCGGCGCTGGTCTACCCTGGGCAGCGCCGCCAGCAGCGCCATGGTGTACGGATGTTTTGGGCTTTCGTACAGGCTGTCGACATCGGCGGCTTCTACGATGGTGCCGCCGTACATCACCAGCACCCGGTCGGCCAATCCGGCCACGACCCCCAAATCGTGCGTGATCCAGATCATCGCCATGTGCAGCTTTTCCCGAATTTTCAGCACCAGGTCCATAATTTGGGCCTGAATGGTGACGTCCAGCGCCGTGGTCGGCTCGTCGGCAATTAGCAGGCTGGGATTGCAGGCCAGCATCATGGCAATCATCACGCGCTGCCGCATGCCGCCGGAAAATTGGTGCGGGTAATTGCCCAGTCGGGCCTCAGGGTCCGGGATACCGACGAGTTCCAGCAGCTCAATGGCCCGCCGGCGCGCCTGTTGTGTAGACATGCTATAATGTTTTTCTAGCGCCTCGGTAAGCTGCTTACCCAGCGGCAGCACGGGATTGAGCGAGGTCATGGGGTCCTGAAAAATCATGCCAATTTCCTGGCCGCGAATTTTTTCCAATTCCTCCTCTTTGAGGGTGAGCAGATCTCGGTTGAGGTAAACGGCCGTTCCCTTTGTCACCTCGCCCGGCGGCATAGGAATCAACCCCAAAATGGCCATCATGCTAACCGATTTGCCGCTGCCGCTTTCCCCCACCACGGCTACGGCCTCCCCTTCATGAATCTTGTAGGAGATGCCGTTGACAGCGTGGACCGTACCTTCCGGGGTATGAAAACAGACCTGTAAATCTTTAACATCGAGCAGAAGTGGGTCTTTCACTTTCATCATCATTACTCCAATCTGCTGCGTGGGTCCAGCGCATCGCGCAATCCATTGTAAAAACCAAATTATGCACCGGTTTCAACCATTGCTCAATACCCCATTATGCAATGCTGTAAACCGGCGTTGACCCAGAGATGCTAACATGCGTCAGTCGGTTACTTAAGGCCCAAACGTCTGGGTTTTACCAGCCGCCTAACCAATATCCAGCTCAAAAGCTTTCTTATGAGCACTTCTCGAATTAACCAAATTCTTGCTTACGGTGGCGCATCAAGATGGATTGCACAATACCAATACCGATAAATAGAGTGGTTAGTGAACTGCCTCCATAGCTCACGAAGGGAAGCGTCAGCCCGGTGACGGGCACCAGGCGCAGGTTCATGCCGATGTTGACGGCCGTTAGAAAAAAGATCACCGTGGCAATGCCCACACAAATAAACTTACCTGCCGGATCGGGCGTAAGCCAGGCCACGCGCATGATGCGCCAGAGAATAAAACCCATGAGGGTAAGCACCACCAATGAGCCAAACAACAAGCCCATTTCTTCGGTGATCACCGAAAAAATGAAGTCCGTATGCTGTACCCGTAAGAAGCCAAGCTGGCTTTGGGTTCCGTTCAGGTAACCTTTCCCCCACCAGCCGCCAGACCCAATACTGATTTGCGCCTGTTCAATGTTAAACAGATCATCCTCATCCGCGTCTTCGGGGTTTACAAAGGTGGTGATGCGCTCCTGCTGATAATCGGCTAAAAAAGGAAAAACGGCCGCAACTGTGCCAATCCCTAAGACAGCCAAAATCGCAAAATGAGAGAGCGGCAGCCCCGCCAGCCAGATCATCACAAACCAGACCGAAATGTATAATATCGACATCCCCAAGTCCGGTTGTAGAAAGATTAAGGCAATGGGTATGCCTACGTAAACAAGCGAAACTATCGTATTAGAAAATCGGTTGATCCGGTGACGACGGTTGGCTAAAAACTGGCCAAATGTGACGGCGAGGAAAATACGGCCGAATTCCGACGGCTGAATACGAATCGTGGTTCCCGGCACCGCAATCCAGCGGCGCGTCTCATTCCCTAAGGCGCCGGCGACCAGCACCAACACCAGGGACAAAACCAGGGCAGCATAGATGTACCAATGAGAAGAGGTCAGAACACGGTAATCAATCGAAGCGACTGCCAGCATAAGAACCACACCAATGACTGCCCACCGTACTTGGTCAGCGGGCAACCCTTCTTGCAAGGGTGCACCCGTCACCGCACTGCGGATCATCAGGATGCCGTAGGCGGTTAGCAGCAGCACGGCGGCTACCAGCCAGATATCAAAATAACGCCATACGGATGTACGAGCAACATTAGCACTACTTGCCATAGCCCACTATTGTAAAACGCAAACCGCCCGGCGGCGATACCGGGCGGCACTTATACACAAACTATTTAGATTTACCGAATACCGTTTACTGACCTACTGAATACTGATCACTGAACACTGACCCGGCGACGGCCGTTTGGCTGCAGCAGCGGAATCTCGGCCACCAACCGGCTTTCCTGGCTGCTATTATCCAAGTTCACCACTACCGTATCTGGATTGATCTCCAGCCGCTTGGCAATCACCTCAATAATGTCGTCTTTAATTTGCTCCAGCAAGCCCGGCGACACGTCTGCCCGGTCGTGAATCAGCACCATTTGCAGCCGCTGTTTGGCGGTTGCCCCGCTTTTTTCCTTTTTTCCCAGTAGTCGCTCAAACCAATTCATTGCGCACTCCTATCAGCTTTTGCTAAACCAACTGTTCAAACGGTTCAACAGACCGCTTTTGGCCGTTAGGTCAACAAATGGAACCGCCTCACCCTGCAAACGTTGGGCCACGTTACGAAACGCCTGGCCGGCGCTGGACCCATTAATGCCGCTCATGGCGATTGGCGTGCCCCGGTTGGATGAAATCAAAATCGACTCATCCTCGGGAATAACGCCGATCAGCTCAATGGCCAGGATGTCCAGTACGTCATCAATGGAAAGCATGTCGCCCCGCGCCACCATCTCCGGCTTCAGCCGGTTGATGATGAGCCGTCCCGGCCCCTTCTCTTCCGCTTCCAGCAGGCCAATGATGCGGTCGGCATCGCGCACGGCCGAAACTTCCGGATTGGTTACAATCAGCACATCGTCCGCCGGGGCAACGGCGTTGCGAAAGCCCCGCTCTATGCCCGCCGGCGAGTCGATGATGATGTAATCCATCTCCTGCTTGAGCTCATCACACACCAAAATCATGTCCGACGGGCTGACAGCCATTTTGTCGCGGGTTTGGGCGGCGGGGATGAGGTACAGGTCCGGCTGGCGCTTGTCTTTGATCATCGCCTGGCGCAGGCGGCAGCGGCCTTCAATCACATCTACCAAATCATATACGATGCGATTTTCCAGCCCCATCACCACGTCCAGGTTGCGCAGGCCGATGTCGGCATCAATGGCCACCACTTTTTTACCCAGCATGGCCAGGGCAGAAGCAATGTTGGCTGTAATGGTTGTTTTGCCCACGCC
>CALBTC010000102.1 GCA_937967805.1 uncultured Anaerolineaceae bacterium | reverse complement strand
ACACGGCCGTTTGGCAAAATATCCTGTGTCGCTTCCAGGTAAAAATAAAGCCCAACCTCCTTGTAATGTTCTATATCCCACAACGTTTCGGGCACAAGACCCGGTTTTTTTATGGTGGTTTCACCGATCATTGATTTCTCCTCTTCACAAAAATAAGTTCAGGCCGTCGCCAAATTGCCTGAACGGCTGCGTTCCACCCAGCGTAGACCCTAAGGGTTTGACAATCAAAGAATTCTGACCCTAAGAGGCAAACCCTTAGGGTCTGGCAGAACAACTGGCTAATTTTATACCTAGCCTTCTCATTTCTCAACAAGTTCGCATTCCTGACTAATTGGTTCCTTTGAACCAGATGCCACAAGATTAATTTTAAAGCAAAAGGGGAAAGAGCAGAAAAGTTGCCAGGCGCAGCAACACAAACCAGAATCGAAAATGGGCCCAGGTGATTTGGGCCCATTTTCTAGGAATCTGTCCAAAAATCCAAAGAGAACAAGAAGGATTTAGAAGATGAGGAGATTGGCCTCTAAAATCTCATGGGCTCTATGGCTAAAATTCGTGTGAAGTAAGACCGTCATTGAATTGAGCAATGCAAAACTATTGCCCCATCGATACTTGAAAGCTGCTCCAAGCTTCGCGGATGTCCATTCCCACATATTGCTGCCCCGTCTGCAAAAGCCCATTTGCTTCTTCCAGGGCTGCCGCCAACTGTGAATCAGCATTTGTCATGAGGTTGGCCAGGAGCGATGCGGCCGTATCCAAATGGGCTTGTGTCAAAATCGCACTCCCTTCCACATCAGAGCGCGTCAACGCTTCAATGAGGGGTAACCACAGATTAATCGCCAAACGCGCTTGCTCGCGCAATTGGCTATCCGTCGCTAACATCAAGGCTACGTCAAGTCGATTTGCTTCATAAAGTTCAATCCACTCTTGACCAAACGGGCTTGAGGCTAACACATTGTCGCGGAAATCGCGGAGCAGATGTAAATCTTCAAGGACATTGTCATCGCCAACAAGCACAACCTCGGCGCCACAGCCAGGGATGCAGCCCGATGGCTCGCTGCTGCAAGTGTCCACCGGCGCCTGCATTTGACCAATCGTGGAAGTCGTTACAGCGCGATAAGCATTCAGGCGACCAAACGTATTGCGAAGGTTGGCAGCACTCGGAAGATATACTTGATAGGGCATCTCTGAGGGGTCAAGTCCACCCAATGCAGTTGTCTCAGCGCCGCTTGCCGCCAACAAATTGGCTGTACTGGGGAAATCATCAGACGTTTGGTACAAGCGCCACCATAAGGCAGCGTTACTCAATCCAGGTTCAACCGATAAGACCAACCCCGCCACGCCGGAAACATGCGGCGCAGCGGCCGACGTGCCGCTGGCTGTTCGGTAGCCGTTTTCCGGGTCTAAACTATAAATTTCTTCTCCGGGAGCCATAATATCCAAATAGCTGCTGCGATTAGAGAAACCAGCTTCTTGATCATTATGGTTACTGGCTCCAACCGACATGACGCGGGGCGAAGCCGCCGGATAGCTCAAGCGTTCTTTGTCGCCATCATTGCCAGAGGCGGCAATGAGTAGACTTCCCCGTTCATACGCGTAATTAATGGCATTTGCCACTGTTTGCGAGCAGCCACAGTTGGAAGGAAATCCCAGGCTCATGCTGATGATTTGCGCGTTTTGGTCTGCCGCATATTGAATGCCTTGGGCAACACCGGCAGCGCTGCCCGACCCTTCGCTATTCAATACTTTCACCGGCAAAATCTGGCAACCCTGACATATGCCCGCAATGCCGATTGCGTTGTTCGTATCGGCTGCGGCAATACCGGCGACATAGGTACCATGACCTTGATCATCCATTGCGTCATCATCGTCATTAACAAAATCTCTGTCAATGTCTGTCCGAACACGGCCACCAGATAGGTCTTCATGCGTATAATCGACCCCAGTATCTATGATGGCAATTAAAACATCTGCATTCCCGGTTTCAATTTCCCAGGCTTCTGGGGCATCAATATCAGCATCGGCCGTGCCCCCCGTTTGACCGGTATTGTTCAATGCCCACTGTTCGCCGAAATCAGCGTCATCAGGAATCTGTGACGCCACGTAAATGCGATTGGGTTCGGCGTAAAGCACATTGGCATCGTCCTGATAATCGGCAATCATGGCAAAAATGTCAGTCCCTAAAGGTACAGTGAGCTTGACGACACTCGTCAGTCCATGTTTGACGGCCAACGCGTTAGTCTGATCTAAATCCGCAAATAATTTAGTAATGTTTTCTACGCCATAAGCTTCATTAAGCTGATCTAGGGAAGCAATGCCCAGATTACCTGAGAAAGCATTCCCCTTTGATAAGTTTTGAGCCACCTCTGGTTTGAGGCCAATCAGGATTTCGTTGGGCACAAACGCACCGACCAAAGGCTGCGATGTTACCACCTCTGCCCGACTGTTGGGCACAAGGCTGGCAATGGCAAGTACGAGCAGGACTATAATGGTAACGGATAAAACGGCTTTAAGTTTCAATCTATTGCTCACGTTAAACACTCCTTTACGTAAACTGGCACTGAAAACAAATTCGACCTTACTCGTTGATTTGAGCAGACTTATTTAGCTCAGCATATTGAACATGGGAATCGGCCGTATACGCTGCGATCATTTGCTCTAAATCGGTGTTAGCGGGTACGACCAGCTTGAATACGCCAATCAAGCCATAGCGGGCAGCGATTTCGTCGTCGGGAGCAATGTCTGGATACAAAGGTATCATTTGCTTTACTTGCCACGTTTCATTGAGCACATCCAGCGACGAAATGCCGGTCTGAGTTGGGTCAGGTTCAGCAGTATCCACCAAAAGCGGAATGTCGTCTGGCTCGATACCAATCAAAATCTCTTCATTTGCTTCTGAGCTGCTGTTACACGCTGTCAGACAAATCATACCAATTAAGATGGCAACGCCTGTGATCGCTGCTAACTTAAAATTTAGAGAGAACTGTTGACCCATAATCCAATTCCTACTACAAAATTATCTTAATAAAGATTAATAAGTACGGCCGTTCCAACACCTGACTTCTGAATTACAAAAAGGCTACAAATATGTAATTGTTTAATCGAAGTCACTATTCCGTCTCAATAAAGGCAAAAAGAAGGAGCGATGATTATTGATTGTTCGTAGGTAGTTTAAACACGAGATGCTTATTTCGCGAAACAACTAAGGAAATCTTTGATTTAGGAGAACAACTATTCTCCCTGACCAATAACCTCAAAAGCAAGATTCCCTTACAACTAGCAAGCTACACATCGCCATTTTAAGCGTTATACTTATCATTGTAGTGTAGATACAGAATAACCCAGGGTAATTGGGCCGACTACTTGGGTAAAAGCGGGTGAATCAAACTTTTTTAAATTCAAAATTTTCCCGCTTTTACAAGATTTTTACTGTGTGAAAAATGCCAAAACCAACCCGAGTCGTCAAATGGCGCTACCGGCGTCAGCAGCGCAAACAGCGCAGTGGTCTCAACATGTTTCGTTGGGTCAGTGTGATTTTGTTGGGGTTGGCTACGGCCGTTTTCACTTTCTTCGTCCTGGGAGCTGTGGGGGTAACGGCCGTCTTCGCCAGCTTCAGCCGCGATTTGCCCAACTTCACCGAGCTGGAGCGATTGGGCCAGGACAGCAGCGCCACCTTCGAGACCACCAAAATTTACGCCTGGGGCGACCCTTCGGCCAACGGCCAGCGCGACCTCACCCTCATTTACGAAATCATCGATCCGCTGGGCGGCGACCGCCAGTGGCTGCCGCTGGATCAGATTCCGCAGCAGCTCATCGACGCCACTGTTGCTATTGAGGACCGCACCTTCTGGACCAATCAGGGCTTCGACATGGTGGGCATTGGCCGCGCCTTCAACGAGTACGTTTTGCAGGGCGGCGACATCCAGGGCGGTTCTTCGATTACCCAGCAGGTGGTGAAGAATAATCTCATCGAGCCGGAGCGCCGAATTGTGGGCAGCGAGGTGGGGCTGGACGATTATCGGCGCAAGCTGGAAGAGCTGCTGCTGGCCCGGCAGGTAACCCAAACCTACAGCAAAGAGCAAATTCTTGAGTGGTATCTCAACACCAATTTCTACGGCAATCTGGCTTACGGCATTGAAGCCGCCGCCCGCATTTATTACGATAAGCCCGCGTCCCAGCTCACCCTGGCCGAAGCCGCCATGCTGGCCGCCATCCCCCAATCCCCGGCGCTGAACCCGATCAACAACCCTGACGCAGCCAAAGCGCGGCAGGAGCTGGTGCTGGATGCGATGGTACGGGAGGGGATGATTCGTGCAGAAACGGCCGCTTCCACCAAAAACCTCCCCGTCCCTGTCGTCAACGCCATCGCCGACCGTTTTGACATCATCGCGCCGCACTTTGCCCTGTACGTGCAGCAGCAGCTGGAAGAGATGTTTGGCCCTGAATTGGTGCTGGGCGGCGGACTGCGCGTCTACACCACGCTGGACCTCACTTACCAACAGCAGGCCGAATGTGTGGCCCGCGCCCACGTCAATCGGCTCTCCGGTGCCATCGGCCCTGGGCTGCCCGCCGACGAGCAAAATAGCTGCGACGCGCTCACTTTCCTGCCACCCTTACGACCCGGTGATGAAGGTGTGGATCATGAGGTGAGCAATGCGGCCGTTGTCATGCTGGACCCCAGAACGGCCGAAATTAAAGCGATGGTCGGCAGCCTGAACTATTGGGACGAGAGCATCGACGGCTCGTTTAACGTGGCGGTCGATGGCCTGCGACAGCCCGGCTCCGCCTTTAAGCCGTTCACCTACCTCACCGCGCTCAGCCAGGGGTACAGCGCCGCCAGCATGGTGCTGGACGTGGAAACCGACTTCAGCGCAGCCAACAACGGCATCCCCTACGTGCCGCAAAACTACGACCGCCAGTTCCACGGCCCGATGCGCCTGCGCCAGGCATTGGCCAACAGCTACAACGTGCCTGCCGTGCAGGTGATGAGCTGGGTGGGCGTCAACAAAGTGCTGCGCACCGCCCACAGCCTGGGCATCAACAGCCTGGACCAGGGCAGCGGCAGCTACGGCCTCTCCCTCACCCTCGGCGGCGGCGAAGTGTCGCTGCTGGACATGGTGTACGCCTTTTCTGTGATGGACAACATGGGCGTGATGGTCGGCCAACCGCGCCCGGCGGATCAAATCCGACCCGGCTACCGCACGCTGGACCCCGTCGCCATTTTGCGCGTAGAAGACCGTAACGGCAACGTGCTCTACGAATACAGCCAGCCGCAGCGGCGCGAAATTCTCACCGCCCAGCTCGCCTATGTGATGAACGACATTTTGTCCGACCGCAGCGCCCGCTGCGCCGGCTTTGGTTGCCCCAACGCCCTGGAACTGCCGGACAACCGCCCCGCCGCCGCCAAAACCGGCACCACCGACGACTTCCGCGACGGCTGGACCATCGGCTACACGCCGCAGTTGGTCACCGGCGTCTGGGTGGGCAACAGCGACAACAGCCCGATGCAAGA
>CALBTC010000101.1 GCA_937967805.1 uncultured Anaerolineaceae bacterium | reverse complement strand
GAAAACGCCTACACCGAAAAGATGATGGCCCACACCAAACCGCTGCAAGAAGAACTGTACGAGGAGATGGTCGGCCGTATTCAGGAAACCGACAGCAGCGCCCCGGTGAAGAAAGGGGAACATTATTACTATCATCGCACCGAAGCAGGCAAGCAGTACAAAATCCACTGCCGCAAGCACGGCTCGCTGGACGCGCCTGAACAGATTTTGCTTGATGAAAACGAACTGGCTGCCGACACGAAGTACTTCAAGCTGGGCGTCTTCCAGGTAAGCCCCAACCAGCAGCTTCTAGCCTACTCCACCGACACCAGCGGCGGCGAGCGGTATACGCTCGTCGTCAAGGATTTGGCCAACGGCAAGATGCTGCCCGACGCTGTGCCCAACACCTTTTACTCTGTGGAATGGGCCAACGATAACAAAACCTTGTTCTACAACAAGCAAAATGACGTGTGGCGCAGCGACAAAATCTTCCGCCACACGCTGGGCACCGACGCCGCTAAGGATGTCGAGGTATACCATGAGCCGGACGAGCTGTTTAACGTCTACATGCACAAAACGCGAGACGAGGCTTATATCGTCATCACCTCTATCAGCATGGAAACATCTGAACAATATTACCTGGATGCCAACACACCTGAGGGCGATCTGACGCTGCTGGCTGCCCGGCGGCGCGGCTGGCGCTACTTCCTCAATCACCACCAGGGGGAATTTTTCATATTGTCGAATGAGGATGCGCCCAACTTCAAGGTGATGTTTACGGCCGTAGCCACCCCCGAACCGGAAAATTGGCAGGTTTTCATCCCCCACAACCCCAACAAGCTCATCGAAAATGTGGACGTCTTTGTCGATCATCTGGTGATATACGGCCGTAGCAACGGCCTGCACACCCTTGACATTCACAGCTTCAGCGGCAGCCACCGCCAGCCGGTCTCTTTCCCCGAACCGGTCTACGCCGTCCAGGAAAGCGATAATCCCGAATTTGTCACCGACCGGCTGCGCTTTGTCTACACCTCGCTCACCACCGCCGACACGACCGTCGAGCTGGACATGAACACGCTGGAATGGCACAAAATCAAGCAGCTGCCCGTCCTCGGCGGCTACGATCCGGACAACTACCAATCGGAACGCACCTTCGCCACCGCGCCGGACGGCACCAAAGTGCCCATTTCGCTCGTCTACAAAAAAGGGTTAGAGCGCGACGGCAGCAACCCCTGTCTGCTGTACGGTTACGGCTCATACGGGGCCAGCATGTCCCCCAGCTTCGACCAGAAGCGGCTCAGCCTGATTGACCGCGGCTTTGTCTATGCCATCGCCCACATTCGCGGCGGCAAGGAGATGGGGCGGCATTGGTACGACCAGGGCAAATGGCTCAATAAGAAAAACACGTTTACTGATTTTATAGCGTGTGCGCAGCATTTGATCAATGAGAAATATACAAGTCGTGAGAAATTGGCGATTAACGGCCGTTCCGCCGGCGGCCTGCTCATGGGGGCGGTCACAGTGATGGCTCCTGAACTGTTCAAAGTCGTCGTGGCCGGCGTGCCCTTCGTCGATGTCGTCTCCACCATGCTAGACGAATCGATTCCGCTCACCACCGGCGAATTTGAGGAGTGGGGCAATCCCAAAGAAGAGGAATATTACAATTACATGGTCTCCTACTCCCCCTACGACAACACCGAGGCTAAGGCATACCCCAACATTCTGATCACCGCCGGGCTAAACGACCCGCGCGTGCAATATTGGGAACCGGCCAAATGGACCGCCAAACTGCGCGCCCTGAAGACCGACGACAACATTCTTCTGCTCAAAACCCACATGGGCGCGGGACATTTTGCCTCAAGCGGCCGTTATGATTACCTCAAAGACATCGCCCTCGATTATGCCTTCATTTTAAACATCCTAACTTAGCTCGACTTTGTACATTTAAGTCGAATAACAAACAGTATCAACCAGACGGTCAAAAAGAGACCGTGGTATTTTTACAACATCTGGTTCAGCGGCGGACATGGAAAAAATAGTTGCCGGAAACCAGAGTTGTTGGCGCACTGCACTGAGTGCGTCCGAAAAAGTAGGACGTTCTTTAACATACCAGGCAGCCTGCCGCACAGATAATTGGGCCTGCTCAACAAGCAAATGAGCCGCCAGGGTAATCCAGGAAAACAAGCCTAACAAGATTGGCGTGGTGCGATCGATGGCTTTGTCTGACCATTGACGTTGGGTTTCGACGCCAAGATGAGCGCGTACTTCCTCAAAAGTGACTTCTACTTGCCACCGCTGCACAAACCAGTTGATAATTTGAAGCGGGTCAAGTTCAAGTGTGGTGGAAAGCAATGCGATTGTGTCATATTCATCTTGTGGGTCACGAATCAACACCCAGCGGATAGGAACGGGCGGAATTCCACTGTGATACCAAACGGCCGTTTGAGACACAATTTCCATCCGTCGCGTTTGGCCATCATACCAGCGCACCTTAACAGATTGCCATTTTGTCTGCGGGTCATCTACTACTGCTTGAAGCGAGGGTAATCGTTTGCCTTTCTTGCGTGGCCGGCCTGCTTTACCGGTAGGCGGTGGTGTCGGTTGGTAAAGCGCCGCATCCAGGCGTAAGCGTGTGATGATCGTTACCGGATTGACCATGGTTTGACAAGCGTGGAGAAATTCCAGAGCGGCATAGCTGTAATCAGCCACCACCACTAACGTCCGATGCGGCAGCCAGCGACGTAACTGGAAAATCATCTGCCGTGCCCAATCCGTTATCTTCTTGTGCTGACGACCGGCTTGTTCATGATACCGTCTTTACTATTTTGTCTAGTTTTGTACAAAGTCGAGCTTAGGGGCGAGGCGTTTGGTTATTACCGTGGGCAAACGCGCAAACATTTCTCCAAACGCCTCGCCCACGCGTTTGGCAAAACATAAACCTGGCAAAACAATTGGGCAAGGCAGGGTCTTGGGGAATGGCCTGGGTTTCATTCATCAGACACTTGGGCGAGGCAGGTGGAGAGACGATTTTGGGGAACGGCATGAGTATTATCCACCTGCCTCGCCCCT
Source organism: uncultured Anaerolineaceae bacterium (assembly GCA_937967805.1). The sequence goes on along the minus strand of CALBTC010000101.1, from coordinate 5,357 downwards.
ACGGGGCATCGGGGTCTTTTTGATGGAAACGGCCGTTCCTCATAAAATCCTTCCCAATGTCAAAAATCTCCATCATCATCCCCCACCTGAACGGCCGTCACCACCTAAACGACTGCCTGGGATCGCTGCGCCGGCAAACATTCACCGACTTTGAAGTGCTGCTTGTCGACAACGGCTCCACCGACGGCACGCAGGATTACGTGCGTGAGCAGTTCCCTGAGGTAACGCTCATCGAGTTGGGGCAAAATCGTGGCTTCACCGGCGCTTGCAACGCTGGCTGGCAGGCCTCCACGGGTGAGATTGTGATTTTACTGAATAACGATACCGAAGTTGAACCAAACTGGCTACGCGAAGTTTGGCTGGCTTTCGAGCAGAATCCGCAGGTGGGCAGCGTCGCCAGCAAAATGCTGCTGTTTGACCAGCGCGACACCTTCCACACCGCCGGCGATTTTTACCGGGTCGATGGACTGCCGGGCAACCGGGGCGTCTGGCAAAAAGATGTCGGTCAATATGATCAAATCGAGCCGGTGTTTAGCGCCTGCGGCGGATCGGCCGCCTACCGGCGAACCATGCTGGATGAAATTGGCTTTTTGGACGATGATTTCTTTTTTAGCTGCGAAGATGTGGATATCGGCTGGCGCGCTAATCTGGCAGGCTGGCAGGTCCTGTACGTGCCCACGGCCGTTGTCTACCACAAACTCAAGGCCACCGGCGGCTCCGTGACCGGCAGCTATTACGACGGCCGTAATTTCCTCTACCTCATCTGGAAAAATTACCCTGCCACCCTGCTGCACCTTCACTGGAAAAAAATCCTGCGCGCCCAGCTAAAAATCAGCCGTGACGCGCTGCGCGCCTGGCGGGGTGAAGCCGCCCGCGCCCGCCTGCGTGGCCAGCTCGCCGGGTTGTGGGGCATCTGCAAAATGTGGCCCAAACGCCGCCAGGTACAGGCTCTTCGACGGGTAGACGACGATTCCCTGACGGCCGTTCTCACCCCGGTTGACGAGACCTCCGCAGACGGGTAACATTGCCTCCCTGATGAAGAAGGAACAGGAAGAGATAATGAAACCGTACTTATCCGTGATCATTCCCGCCTACAACGAAGAGAAACGCATTGGCCAGACGCTAACGGCCGTTCACACCTACCTCGCTGCCCAGCCCTACAGTTGGGAACTGCTCGTCGTGCTCGATGGTGTCACCGACAACACCGGCAGTGTGGTGGAACAGTTCGCCAGGGACAAAGAAAACGTGCGCTGGATTGACCGCCGGCAAAATATGGGCAAGGGATACACCGTGCGCCAGGGGATGCTGGCCGCGCGCGGCGACATTCGTCTCTTCACCGATGCCGACAACTCCACCGACATGAGCCATTTTGACCGGATGAAACCCCTGTTTGATCAGGGAGCCAATGTCGTTATCTGCTCGCGCGATAGAAAAGATGCCAAAGGGGCGGTGCAGGCCAAGCCACAGCCGTTCCTCAAGCGGGCATTGGGTAATTCCGGCAACCTGTTTGTGCAACTTATGGCCGTGCCCGGCATTTGGGACACGCAGTGCGGCTTCAAGGCGTTTCGCGCCGCTGCTGCCGAGCAAATCTTCTCAATTTCGCAGATTAACCGCTGGGGATTCGATATGGAAGCGCTGGCGCTGGCCCGCCGCTTTGGCTACAAAATCCACGTCATCGCCGCCAACTGGCGCGACGCCGAGGGCACGCACGTGACGCTGGGCGGCTACCTGGGCACCTTCTGGGAGGCGGTCAAAATCCGCTGGAACCTCATCACCGGCGTGTACACTCGTCAAGAAAAGCGCCAGGCCGCCGCCAAACCCCATCCCACCCCGAAATAAGCATTCAACGCAGAGGCGCGGAGACGCAGAGAAAATCCTTCGCGCCTCTGCGCCATTGCGTTAAAAATGGCAAATTTAGTATTGGAAACGGCCGTTTCCCAACAACATCAATTCACCCACATTGCCGGCATCGACGAAGCCGGGCGCGGTGCGCTGGCCGGCCCGGTGGTGGCTGCCGCCGTCATTTTGCCGCTTAACGGCACCATCGAAACGATATTGCATGACGTCACCGACTCCAAGCAGCTGCCGGCCAATAAGCGGGAAACCCTCTTCGATCTCATTATCGAAAACGCACTCGCCTACGGCATTGGCCAGCAGCCTGCCGCGGTGATTGATAAGATTGGCATTTTGCCCGCAAATAGGCTGGCGATGCAAACGGCCGTCTCCCAGCTAAGCCCCACACCGCAGTTTTTGTTGATAGACGGCCGTATCCGCTTGCCCCAACTCAACACTCTTCAACAATCAATCGTGCGCGGCGACAACCAAAGTCTAAGCATCGCTGCCGCCTCCATCCTGGCCAAAGTCACCCGCGACCGGCTCATGTGTGAGCTGGATGGCCAATTCCCCCACTATGGCTTTGCCCAGCATAAAGGATACGGCACCGAACGGCACCGCGCCGCCATTGCCCAACACGGCCCCTGCCCCCAACACCGCCACTCCTTCGCCCCCATCCGCCAACCGCTCCTTTAAGCGCTTACGCGCTAATTGTGAATTGTGAATGATCTTTGCTACCCGCTTTGATTCACAATTCACCATTCTCTTCTCGGTATAGCTCCCCGGTCATAGGACTAAAGCGATCACCAACTTGCTCCCAATGGTACTGTCTGGTGACTGCCGCCACACAGCCGACACTTTATAATATTTTCATAAAGTTTTTATGCATTCACAGTGTAGTTTCGAATGTAAGGGGAAAGTAATGGTCAGAGTTCTTGTTATCGATGATGACAGGCTAATCAGAAAAGTAGTAAACAAAGCCCTGACGGACCTGGGCTATGAAGTCATTGAAACCGAAGACGGGCTTGAAGCGCTCAAACGAATCAAATCAATTCGCCCCGATGCCGTTATTGTAGACAAAATGATGCCCGGCATTGATGGTTTTGAGGTCACTAGACGCCTGCGCCGCGAGCCGGAATTAGCCCACATTCCCATCTTGGTGCTCACCGGCGAATCCGATCTGCAAGAAAAGCTGGCCGCTTTCGAAGCTGGAGCAGATGATTACGTCTGCAAACCGTTTGCCGCGGCAGAACTGGCCGCTCGGCTCACCGTATTGCTGCGCCGGGCCAAAGCATTGGAAGCGGCACAATCGCAAATGCTGCAAAAAACCGACCAGGCACGGATCATTGCCGTGCACAGCCTGCGGGGTGGCATTGGCAGTTCTACACTGGCCAATAATCTGGCTGTAGGGTTAAATGCATTATGGAAAAGCCCCACGCTGCTGCTGGATGTGGTACCCAACGCCGGGCAGCAAGCCCTCATGCTCAACATGTCCCTCAAGCGCACCTGGGCCGATCTGGGCATGATTCCCGCGGAGGAACTGGACCTTAACACCCTGTCGGCCATTACACGCCAGCACGACAGCGGACTGCATCTCATTGCCTCGCCCAAGCTGCCCTCCGATGCCGAAGAAGTAACGTCTGAACATTTCCACATCGCGCTTAAATTTCTCAAGAGCCGCTACGAATACATCGTTGCCGATTTGCCGCACGACTTTAACGCCATGACTCTAGAAGTTCTGGAAGCTGCCGACGTTATTTTGCTGGTTGTCTCACCAGAAATTGCCTCTGTACGGGCAGCATCCATTGCCCTGGAAACCTATAAACAACTTAACTATCCCGAAGAAAAAATAAAGGTCGTTCTGAACTGGACGTTTGAGCGGGAAGGCCTGGCGCATGATGCAATTGAAAAGGCGCTGCACGCGCCAATTCATCTTGTCATTCCGTACGCCGGTCGCCGCTTTACCAATGCCATCAACCGGGGCATCCCCCTGCTGCACGATCAACCAGAAGATGTTATTTCCTCACTGTTGGAAGACTTTTGCTTCCGCCTGAGCAAGGAAACCAACCAAAGCATTGCCCCGGCTTCGCCCAGCCCGGCCTGGCATCGCTTAAATGAACGACTACAACTATTTGCTGCCGCCCAGCGCAAACAAAAATCACGGTTCTCCCTGGTGCGGTAAGGATGAAATCAATAATGACAACTACCACATCAACACACCAACGCGGGCAAGGATTACCAGAGTATGCCCTGCTCATTGCAGCCATTGGTTTAGCTGTTATCGGCATTCTCTCTCTTATGGGTATCCGGGTAAAAGACGTTTACTGTGAGATTGCCCAGGGAATTGGCTATGAAGGTAGTTGCAGCGACTTGATCTTTTTTGATGATTTTGGATCGGGTGACGATAACTGGTACTCTTTTTACGGCCGTGATGACAACTGGACATTCAACGACGGCGATGATCCGAACCTATGCCACACGGGCCCTGGCGGCGACGTGCTGCTGGCCGAGGGCAGCGATGGCTCCGACTACAACATCTCGACGGATGCCAATCTATCATCGGGAAATGGCTACGGCCTCTTTTTCCGCACCAGTAAGAACGAAGAAGGCCGCATTGAAGGCTATACCTTCCAATATGATCCGGGTTACAAAGGAGGGCAGTTTATTATGCGCAAGTGGGTCAACGGGTATGAGCTGTGGCCCCCGTTTGCCGCTGCCAAGCCAGCAGATGGTTTTGAGTGGCACAACACGGAACGACAAGTGGACGTAGAAGTGGAAGGCGATGTTTTCACCGCCAAAGTGGACGGCGAGGAAGTGCTCGTAGGCACGGATGACTCCTATCCGGAAGGCAGCGCGGGCATTCGTGCCTGGAGCAGCAGCCAGGCCTGCTTCGATAATTTCAAGGTCGAATCGCGCTAGATCCGGTATCCACATTTCCCCGGAAACTTCTGGGCAGGTGAAGATGCTTAAGAGCAGTTTCCGAGGAAATTCAAAGATAAGGAAGTGTAATGAAGTTTGTAGACAGCCCCAAAATTGAATATCAACCAGATGGGTTGCCTCGTGCCCGTGAAAGCAAACGGCCGTTCTACTTCCGGCTGTTAATCGGCATCGTGCTGTTCCTGGCCCTGGGCCTCAACCTGTACGTCTTCGTCAGCGCCGATGTCGCCTCGCTAACGTTAAAAAACAACAGTGGCGCAGAGGGCATGGTCATTGATGGCGAAAACCGGCCGGTGCCCCACGTTTTGGTCTTTTCGGCCGAACGGCCTTCTGTTAGCACCACCACGGATGAAAACGGCCGTTTTCTTCTCAACAATCTCCCCCCAGGCGTCAACCGGCTGGTGGTGGTGCGCAACAACGTCGGCCAGGAATTCTACGTCACGCTGGCCGAAGGCAAGGTCACCCGCGTCGATTACCTCAACTTCACCGCTCCCCTGGTGGACGTTGAATAACGCCTACGCTGTCACCCCCGCGCAGGCGGGGGTCCAGAGGTTTGGATTCCCGCCTCCGCGAGAATGACAGGCAGG
>CALBTC010000100.1 GCA_937967805.1 uncultured Anaerolineaceae bacterium | reverse complement strand
ATTTCCTGAGCATTCCCAAAGAGCTGGATGAAGCAGCCATGATCGATGGGGCCGGTCCGTTCCAGATTTTGCTGCGGGTCATTATTCCTCAATCGTGGCCGGTGCTCATTGCCGTGGCTTTGTTCCATACCGTATACGCCTGGAACGATTACTTTGAGCCGCTGATTTATCTGCGGGGCAATGCCGATTTATGGCCAATTTCCATCGGGCTGCAAGAGTTCAATTTTATCTACGGCACCCAGCCCCACCTGCTGCAAGCCGCCTCTTTGATGGCTTTGGCACTGCCGGTGCTGCTGTTCTTCCTGGCACAGCGCTTCTTTATGCAGGGCGTTAAGATTACGGGGGTGGAGAAGTAGGTAACACTGTAATTGGGTTATTGTTGCAATTACCCAATCGTCCAAATTACTGTCTCCAAGAGGAAACTATGTTATGCATGTATGGATCCAGGCCGGCAACGGCCGTTTATCTGCTGCTGCTCTTCACTTTTTTGCTTACAACTCAACCTGGCTGTGCTACCCCGGAAGGGGTGACCCAGCCGACGACTGTCCCGGTCACACCAACACCGGAACCGCTGCCAACGGCCGTTCCCAACACCGTGTACGTTAATGCCGCCGAGTCGCTGGGGGAAATCAATCCACTGGTATATGGTACCAACTTTGGCCCCTGGGTGGTGGTGCCGTTTGACTTGTGGCCGGCGGCTGAAACGGCCGGCATCCGCTTTTTGCGTTTCCCTGGGGGCAACTGGGGCGATCTGAACAATCTCACCGAACGTCACATTGACCAATACATGGAACTGGCGGAGATGATGAACGCCACGCCGCAAATCACGGCGCGGCTGCGTGGCGGCACGCCAGAGCAGGCGGCCGAACTGGTGCGCTACACCAACATCGAGCAAGGCTACAATGTGCGCTACTGGAGCATCGGTAACGAGCCCAGCCTTTACCCCGATTATGACACAGAGCGGTACAACGCCGAATGGCGCACCTCTGCCGAAGCGATGTTGGCCGTAGACCCCGACATTGTGCTGATTGGTCCGGACATCCATCAATTTACCGGCAATCCGGCCGCAGATCCTAAGGATGACAACGGCCGTTTCTGGCTGCAATCTTTCCTGGAGGCCAACGGCGACATGGTCGATATTGTGGCCGTGCATCGCTACCCCTTCCCGCGTTCATTGGCGGGCGACGTGGTCACAATTGAAGATTTGCGCCAGAACAGCCAGGAGTGGGACCAGATTATCCCCAATTTGCGCCAGGTTATCCGCGACACCACGGGCAACGATTTGCCCATCGCCATCACCGAGGTGAACTCCAATTGGAGCAAAGCGGTGGGCGGTGAGGCGACGCCAGACTCTTTTTACAACGCTATCTGGTGGGCCGATGTGCTAGGACGTATGATCAACCAGCAAACGGATATGGTGGCCCATTTTGTGCTGCAAACGAAGGATGGTGCCGGAGGGTGGGGTTTGCTGGCTCGCTCTGAGGTACGGCCGTCTTACTACGTTTACCAGATGTACCAGCAGCTAGGCGAGACGTTGCTTCCGGCCCAAACGGACCTGCCCGGTATCTCTGTAGTGGCGGCCCGGCGCGCCGATGGTAGCATAACCATTTTGTTAGTAAACTTGCTGGATACGGCCGTAAACGCCCCGCTGCACATTGTGGGACAAACCATGCCGGAAACGGCCGAATGGCACCTGTTTGATCCCGAGCACGAGGCGGAATTGGTGGACACAATTTCTTTTGGCGAAAATACCGAAATCAGTCTACCCCCTACCTCTATTTCCTTACTAATTGCTGCACCCTAATCCGTTGGTCATGTTTTACAATCTTGACCTACAACAAACGCAACAGTTTTTCCGGTTTGAACCGATCTGTGTTCATTTGCGAAAATCTGTGTCTAATTTTCGTGGGAGAATGAATGAGAACCAACAATGCTTACATGAACCCTGCCCTGTCTCCGGCAGAGCGGGCCGCTGATTTGCTGCCACACCTAACGCTGGCAGAAAAAATTGGGCAAATGACCCAGGTAGAAAAGAACAGCATAGACCCAGATGATATTACCCACCTGAGTCTCGGCTCTATTTTGAGCGGTGGCGGCGGCTGCCCTGAACCGAATACGGCCGTTTCTTGGCGCGACATGGTGCAGGGTTTCCAAAAGAAAGCATTGGCCTCCCGTTTAGGCATTCCGCTGCTGTATGGTGTGGATGCAGTACATGGCCACAGCAATGTTGTTGGTGCCACGATTTTCCCGCACAACATTGGCCTGGGGGCCACGCACAACCCGGATTTGCTGCGGCGCATTGGCCGGGCCACTGCCCTGGAAATGGTCGCTACCGGCATTCGCTGGAACTTCGCCCCCGCCGTCTCCATCCCGCAAGATATTCGCTGGGGGCGCACCTACGAAGGGTTTAGCCAGGACCAGAAGCTGGTCAGCAAGCTGGCAGTGGCTTATGTGCAAGGGTTGCAGGGAGATGATTTGACGCTGGAAACGGCCGTGCTCTCCTCGGTAAAACATTTTGTAGCTGATGGTGCCGCTGCCTGGGGCACCTCTCACCGTACGACACTGCATGGGCCGGCTGGCGGGGAGACGGTGGCCGCCCTGTCCGCGCTGGCCAGCGCCCACGAAGCCATGATGCAGCAGGCTGTATTTCCGGGCGCATGGCAAATTGATCAAGGCGTGGCTGAAATTGACGAAGCCACCCTGCGCACCGTTCATTTGCCGCCATACCTGGACGCGATGGCTGCCGGAGCGCTCAACATCATGGTTTCTTTCAGCAGCTGGGGTGGATTAAAGATGCACGCGCAGAAATATTTGCTTACCGATGTGCTCAAAGGTGAATGTGGCTTTTCCGGCTTCCTGGTGAGCGATTGGGAAGCAGTACAGCAGATCGATCCTGATCTGGGTGAGAGCGTTATTGCAGCTGTGAACGCCGGTTTAGACATGGTGATGGTGCCTTACCATTACCACGACTATGTCGCCGTCCTCACGAACGCAGTTGAAACGGGCAAGGTGCCATTGAGCCGGATCGATGATGCCGTCAGCCGTATTTTGCTGGTGAAATTTGCCCTGGGGTTGTTTGAACGGCCGTTCACCAGCGAGACGCCCATCACCACCGTCGGCTGTGCTGAACATCGTGCCCTGGCCGCCGAAGCAGTGCAGCAGTCTGCTGTTTTGCTAAAAAACGAGCAAAATGTGCTGCCCTTAAGCAAAGAACTGCCGCGCCTGCTGGTGGCGGGAGCCGCAGCCGATGACATTGGCTACCAGTGCGGTGGCTGGACCATCAGCTGGATGGGATCACCGGGGCGCATCACCGAAGGCAGCACTATTTTAGAAGGGGTACGTGACTGTGCCGGGCCGGAAACGGCCGTATGCTACAGTGCCGACGGCCGTTTCGATCAATCTGCCGCGGTTGGCCTGGTGGTTATCGCCGAAGAGCCCTACGCCGAAGGCATGGGCGACCGGGCTGATTTGTGCCTGACGGCCGAACAGCAGGCGCTCATCAACCGCGTGCGTCCACGGGTTGGCAAACTGGTGGTCATTTTGCTGTCAGGTCGCCCGCTCATCGTCACCGAGCCGCTGGCCGCTTGGAACGCTTTTATTGCCGCCTGGCTGCCGGGGTCTGAAGGGGCGGCGCTGGCGCCGTTACTGTTTGGCGAACGGCCGTTTACCGGTAAACTTTCCTTCATTTGGCCCAGGTCGATGGCCGACGTTCCCCTAAGCAAGGGTGCGGAACCGTTGTGGCCTATCGGCTACGGCCTCACCACAACAGAGGTGCAAAATGTCTGACAAGATCCAGTTTCCGGAAAAATTTTTATGGGGTGCAGCTACATCTTCGTACCAGATTGAGGGTGCCTGGCAGGCGGATGGCAAGGGCGAATCCATTTGGGACCGCTTTAGCCACACACCGGGCAAAATTCAAGACGGCCGTAACGGCGATGTCGCCTGTGACCATTACAATCGGATGCCGCAAGATGTGGCCCTGATGCGGTCACTTGGCCTGCAAGCGTATCGCTTTTCCATTTCCTGGCCGCGCATTTTGCCCAACGGCCGTGGCACGGTAAACGCTGCCGGGCTCGATTTTTACGACCGGCTGGTTGATTCGCTGCTGGCGGCCAGCATCACGCCGTTTATCACCCTTTACCATTGGGATTTGCCCCAGGCGCTGCAAGATGAAGGCGGCTGGCCCAGCCGCAGCACCGCCGAAGCGTTTGTTACCTACGCCGATGTGGTCAGCCGGCGGTTGGGTGACCGGGTCAAAAACTGGATTACGCATAACGAGCCGTGGGTGGCAGCCTTTGTTGGTTACTGGCAGGGGCGGCACGCGCCTGGTATTCAGGATTTTCCCCTGGCGATTCACGCCAGCCACCATTTGCTCCTGTCGCATGGCTGGGC
>CALBTC010000099.1 GCA_937967805.1 uncultured Anaerolineaceae bacterium | reverse complement strand
TTTTAGAGTAGTTACGCCTGAAAAGTCGTTCTGTTTCCTTCGATGCGAAACTGCGTATCATCGGAAGATGATAACGCCTTCCGTTAACAGCGTCAAGCGGCGTCAGAGCCTCTATTCATTAGCAATCATGAGCGACAGGGGCAGCGGAAAGGCATCACGGCCGTCTGTCAAAGTAAGGCGCGTGCTGGTTGTGGGGTCGTACAGTCCCACAATGATTTGGGCCTCACCCGTATACCCTTCCTCGCGGAACCTAAGCAGGTGCTCATCCTGAATGTATTCGCCCTCTACCCAGCCGGTGGTGGGACGACGGCCGTTTCCCGGAACCGAATCATGTTGGGCGATGAGACGGCCGTTTTCCCCTAGTACCTGGGCAAACACCGTGTACCCCACCGGCTCGCCCGTTTGCCGCGCCTGCCAGTACAGCGTCAGCGGGATGGGCTGTCCTGTCGGCACGCTTTCCGGCGGCGGATCAAAGCCCACCAGCCGGGCCACGTCGCCAAAAACCTCATCTACGGCCACCTGCGGCGTAGGCGGGTCAAACGTCCGCGCTTCGGCAGAAATTTCCAGTTCGCCCAGCTGGTAGCTACGCTCGCCCAGCTCCACAAAAACGGTCGCTTCTCCGGATTCGGCCGTGGCCGGCACAGTTAGCATGCGCTGCTCCCAAACAAAGTCACCCGGCTGCCACAGGTTGGTAGGATAGCTGCCCTGAACAGGGACCAACTCATTGACCGCTAATTCCTCATTCCCCTGGCGCAAAACTACGCGAGGACGCAAATCGGGCAGGGTTTTGCTGCTTTGCCAGGCCAGGCGCACCCGCACGGTTTGTCCCGGCGCGGCGGCGCTGCGATCCAGCAGGGCGTGGCTGAGCTGCAAGCCGTCAGCCAGTTGCAGCGGCTGCGGCAGCGGCAGATAAGGCATTTCTGCGCCGTACACATTTTCTTGACCAGGTAGCGGCCGTTCCACCTGCACTTCGCCTAACACCAATTCCTGCCCCTGCGGTGTCCCTTGCCCATCAATGTAGTCCAGCGTCTTCACTTCCCCTTCAACAATGTAAACGCGCAGGTCCACTTCGTAATTCACCGGCGGCGTGCCGGCCACAAAGGGCAAAAGGTGATAGGTGGCGACGACTTCGCCCACTTCCCAGCGGTTGGTGGGACGGCCGTTTGGCGTCAACAATTGATCATCCCGGCTGGCAAATTCCAGTCCGGTTCCGTCATCCACGCTGAGGACAACGGCATAGTTGTGCGTCACCGGGGCCAGAAGCTGCCATTGCAAAGCCACCGTCACGCCGTCGGCTGTGGTGGCTGTGGGAACGACCCAGCTTCCGCGAAAGGCTATGTCACCGAAACGGCCGTCTCGCGGCATTAGCTCAGGTTTGGCTACCGGCAACTCCAGTCGATACTGGCTCAGGGTCAAATTATCCACCCGCCAGCGGTCTACCAGGTTGCCGGCACTTTCCAGGGCAAACGGCACCACACCCTGCCAATCGTAAAAATTGTCGTCGTAATCGAGGCTAAAAACGGTTGTTGGCGGCGCGGTCCAAGCAGCCAGATCAGCCCACATTTGCTCCTGGTGAAAGGCATCGGCCATGCGCACCGGCGTCGCGCCGTCGTAGACAAAAGGCAGGCTCCAATCGGTACGCGGCACCAGGATGAGGTCGGTGGGAACCGCCTGATCATCTAAAATCGCGGCGATTGCCTGCATATCATCTTTGGCAAAGGCGGGATCGAAAAAATAGTGCTGCAAACCCCAGCCCGAAAGCCAGAGGAAACAGACGGCCGTTCCCCCCCGCAGCAAATTTGCCAAACTCGCCCAGCGCCCCAGCCGCGACAGGCGCGGCGTGAGCAAACAGGCCAGCAGCAGCACAAAACCGGCGGCAAACAGGACAATGTAGCGCGGATGCGAGTAAGAACGCACCAGCCAGACGGCAAAGCCCAAAAAGAGCGGCCCCAACCAAAACAAGAGCAGCATCCTGGCGCTGTGGCCGGCGTCCCCGCCGTGCCACCTGCTTCTCAGCCACCGGTCCAGCAGCAGCAAAGCCAGTAAGGCGAGCAACACGCTGCTTATCAAGCCTACCATTGGATCATCCAGCACGTTTACCAGCCCGGTGAGGTGAAACCCCCACACCTGCGGCAGCACAAAATCCCAGGCGGGCGGCTGGGTAGAAAATCCGGCCAGGCTGGCCTCCGCCTGCACCGCGTCCCAGTTCAGCAGCACGCCAACTGCCCAGGGCAGGCTGGCCAGCCCGGCGGCAAGCTGCACCTTGAACCACGCGCCAAAATACGGCCCGCGCCACAGCTTAACGACCAGCCAACCATTCAGAAAAATCAGCAAAAAGAGCGAATTGTAGTGCAGATGGAGCGCCACCCACTCCACGACTCCCAACGTCAGCCACGTCTGGCGATGCGGTTTGCCCTGGCCAATTTCCCAGGCCAGCCACACCAGCAGCAGGTAAACCAGCGGCAAAAAGGCATACACGCGCACTTCCTGAGCGTAGATGATGGAGAGAGACCAGACGGCCGTACCCACCAAACCGATAACGGCCGTGCTCCGCCCAAACCAGCGGCGCAGCAGCGCATACGCCAGCGCCATCTGCATAAAGCTGCCCAGCACCGAGGAATAGCGCGCCGCAAAAGGCGTCGTTCCCGTGAGCGCGACCCAAATTTTGAGTAGAAAAAAATAGAGCGGCGGATGAATATTGGTGATGCGGTTGGCTACAATCTCGGCAAAGCTGGAGGTGGCCAGATGCAGGCTGATCCCTTCATCCCACCACAAGCTTTGGCCGTCCAGCAAAAACAGCCGCAGCCAAAATGCAGGCAGCAAAATCAGAATTAAGAGCATCCATCGCCGCCATTGCGTCATTGGGCAACAACCTCCAGCGGCAGCGGCAAGACAAACTGGTCACCGGGCAGCGACTGACCATCTTCGGTCACAATGGGCAAGCGCACGCCGTCGGCGGCGGCATAGAGCCCCAACACAATCTGGTACGTGCCCGGCGGGGTGTCATCCGGCAGTTGGATGGCGTACTCGTCGATGATCACCTGACCGGCGGCCCAGGTGCTGCTGGGCAAGCCGCCCGGCCACTGGTCCCCCTGCTCCACAATCTGTCCATCTGGACCTACGAGATGGACAAAGGTGGAAAAGATTGCATCTGCCTGGCGCTCTACCCGCCAATAAAGCGTCAGGCGCACCGGTTCACCCGGCGCAGCGGAAGGCGTAAGCAAATCATAACCGCGCAGGCCGGCTAAATCGCCAAACTGGAGCGCCAGCGGCTGGGCGATGTCGGCTGGCAAGGAAAACAGTCGATCTGGCGAAATAATATCAATTGTGCCCAAGTCCAAAGGTGGGGAAAGTGAACGGCCGTCTCCATCCACCACTTTCACGCGCAAATCATAATCCCCAGCCGCCAAATCCGCCGGAATCGGCACGAGGTACTTTTCATGAATTACCTGTCCCGCCTGCCACTGACCGCTGTCAAATCGGCTCAGTTGCAGCGTTGCCAGCAGCACGTCATTAGCGCGGAACTGGAGCTGGAGATTTTCGGCTAGGACGGCCGTTCCCTGCCAAAACAAATCGACAGTGATGTTCCCGGCCGTGAGCGCATTTTCCGGCAAGTTGGTTTGCCCCAGAAACAAAAGATCACCTGACAGCAGCGGCTCTGGCTCTGATGTTAGCCCTAGCGGCTCGGGGTGCAGCAGCGGCGGTGGCGATAGTTTTAATTCTGTCAATGGTTGGACGACGCCGGTGAAACGGCCGTCTTCGGCCAAAACAGGCAGTTGGGCCCCATTTTCCGAAGCAAACAACGACAGTTCCACGCGGTAAGCCGCCGGCGGCAAACCCGGCGGCAGCGCCAGCTCATAGCGCCAGACAGGCTGCTCATCCGGCTGCCAATGTTCCGGGTAAAAGTAAACCTCATTCAGCAGCGGCATTTCCATTTGCGCCCACGGCTGTTCGTTCTCATCCAGCAGGCGGAGTTGCACGTTGAAACGGCCGTCTGTCGGCTGCACCAACTGCCACTGCACAAAAACGTTTAGCTGATCTTCTTGAACGGCCGTTCCCGCCGCCATCACGCGAATCTGTTCGCCAAACTGAACTGCCTGCTCCTCCCACGTAATTTCCGTCCTGACTGGATTGTCGTTGGCATGAATCCATGCCTGGATCTCGCCATCATAACGAATGCAGTGCAGTAATCTTGGTCCTGAGCATGGGTTGTAACGAAAATCATCTACCTGCAATCCGGCCAATGTCCCAACCACAAAATCAGCTTGCTGCCAATTATCGCCATCACGCAGCACGGTTTCGCCGGGGAAAAAGGGGGCAAAAGCGGGAGCAATGCCGGCGACGGCCGTTTTCTCCGCCGCGCCAGGTTGTTTCGCCAGCCACTGCGCCGAGGCGCTCACCGCTTCGCCCCAGCCCATTGGCATCACATATTTGGCTGTGAACGTTCCGCCAAGCAGTGGATTGTAGGCGTTGAGCAGGTACGGCACGGCCGTTGCCAAATAAACCAACGCCACTGCCGCGCCACCAATCATCACGCCTCGCGTCCATGACGACCGCTGCCGCAGCAGTAGTCCCCAGCCCAGAACTCCCAGCAAAAAGAGAAACGGCAGCGCCGGCAGCAGGTAACGATCATACTTTTTTGTAGCCAAACTAAGAATCACAATGAAAAAGATGGGCCAGCTACTTGCCAGCCAGAGAAACGGCCGCTGCCGCCAGCCTTCTGGCCACTTACGCCGCACGCCAAACCAACCGCCCAACAGCAGCCCGACAAACACAACCGGATTCAGCCGGTAAAGCAATGCCAACGGATAAAATGCTGGTCCATGTGCCTGCCGGTAAGCCCCCATAAAAAACGTGCGCGGCAGCACCTCTTCTGTTTCATGAAAAAGGGTGCCGATGATCGTTTCATACGTGCCGACAGGCGCCGTCCACAGCGCCGGCAGCAGCAAAAATTGAATGCCCACCATGGCTGCCAGCCACACGACACCCAAAATCACCAGCTTTTGCCAACGGCCGCGCCACACAATCAGACCCACAGCAAAAGCCAACGCCACAAACGGCAGCAGCGTCAGTGCCGCCGATTTAGACAGAATGGCACAGCCGGCCGCCGCGCCGGAAACGGCCGTTAACAACCAACCCTCTCGCTGCGCAAAAAATGGGGCGCTGATGAACGCTGATGAACGCTGATTTTGGGTCTCAGGATGGGGCAATGCCTGATTGGTTACCCCCAGAATTAAAGCCAGCAGCGAAATGGTGGTGAAGGTTGTCATCAGCCCATCGACATGCAGCAGGCCAGACAAGCCGGCCACAAACGGGTCCAGCGCCAGTAGCAGCACAAAGCCAATTGCCGGCCAGAATCCCACCAATTTGCGCCCCAGCCAAAAAATGAAAATCAGCCCCAAACTGTTTATAATCGCCACGGCAATTCTGCCCGCACTTAAAAAGGTAGCCAGTTTGGGAAAAGCGGCCGTATTTTCCGGGGCCAGCCAGGCCAGATGGGTAATCCATTCATAGGCGGCGATGTCAGACGACCGTAGCCAAAGCTGTATCTGAATTCCCAGCGCCCCCAGCCAGGTCGTGATGACGCCGGGATGCCCGGTTGTCAACGTTTCCGCCCACCTGCCTTGTCCCAACGCCTGGTGAATTAGTACTGACCGATGCACCCAATTTAACTCATCGGGCGTGATGTATTGGCCTAACGCCGCCAGCCGGGGCAACAGCGCCACAACAAACAAAAACAGGGCTAACAAGGAAAAATGATGGGAGGGAAACGGCCGTAACCGCTGCAAAAACGAACTCATTCTCCCAATCATAGCGCAAAGCCGGCCAGCCGGATAATATTTTTTGGTAAACTGTGTGTTGGGGAACGGCCGTTTCTCAATAGCTAAAAAAGCCCAATGACAATATGAACATCATTAACAGGAGTAATGTTATATTGCCAGCAACTTTAAACTCAGTATAATCGGAGAAAATGCCCAAGTTGGTTAAATAAAGTGAGGACGAAGAGTTTTGAGTGACAATGTAGCAAATTTAGGAGGGGGCGAACAAAGCCACCCAATGGATTTCCTTCTGGCCGAGGAACTAAACCTGCCCAAAGTCGGTGAAACCCGTCAAGGCTGGGTAATTGAGCATCGGAACAATGCCATTCTGATCGATATTGGCGCAAAGTCTGAAGGAGTCATTTCTGGCTCTGAATTACAAAGCATGGACGACGATACCCGCGAGCTTCTAGCCGTCGGCAATGAAGTCACCGTCTATATCGTCAATACAGAAGATCAGCACGGCAACGTTGTAGTTTCTTATGCAAAAGCAGCTGAAGAGCTTGATTGGACAAAAGCTGAAGAGTTAATGGCTTCCCAAGATGTTTATAAAGGGAAAGTGATCGGCCAAAATAAAGGCGGCATCCTGGTCAAATTAGGTCAGTTACGCGGCTTTGTTCCCAACTCACAGATTAGTCGCCGTCGTCATGTTGATGACAATCACAAAGGCAAGCTCGTTAATACGGTTATTCAGACCAAAGTGATTGAGGTAGATCGTAAGAGAGGCCGGTTAATATTATCGGAACGAGCGGCGGAAAAAGAAGCGCGCCAGGCAAAACGTGCTGCGTTGCTGGCTAGCCTGGAAGAAGGCACTATTTTGCAAGGGCGCGTCATCAATTTGGCCGATTTTGGCGCCTTTATTGATGTTGGCGGTGTCGAAGGGTTGGTTCATCTTTCTGAACTTAGCTGGAAACGAGTCAATTCTCCGGCAGATATTTTAAAAGTTGGTGACGAAGTTGAAGTGTTCGTTCTCAATATTGACCAGGAACGAGAACGATTAGCCTTAAGCTTAAAGCGACTTGAGCCTGATCCCTGGACGATCATCGATGAATATTATCAAGAAGGTCAATTGCTTGAAGCAACCATCACGAAATTAACAAAATATGGTGCATTCGCTCGACTAGATGATGAGTACGCTCTGGAAGGATTGATCCATATATCAGAATTGTCTGAGAATCATGTGACTCATCCAAAAGATGTAGTACAACCGTCACAAACAGTAACCGTCCGCATTATTCGTGTGGACAAAGACCAACGACAGTTGGGTTTGAGTATTAAACAAGTTGTTTCTGACAAATTCGTTGAGGCAGACCTGGAAAAATTAACAACTATCCAAGATTAGTCAGAAAGGTGGGGAGCCAGCCACTGATGTTGGAAAGTTGTTCACCTGGTCTGGGGACACGAATGGTGAGAACCGAGGTGAGCACGGGTGAACTCTAAAAATTGGGAACGTTTTACGCAGCGCGCCAGACGCGTTCTAAGTTTAGCCCAAGAAGAGGCTGAACGGTTAAATCATAATTATATTGGCAGTGAGCACGTCCTCATTGGGCTGCTCCGCGAAGAAGGCGGCGTTGCGGGACGTGTGTTACGGGAGCTTGGCCTAGACGCAGTACGTGTCCAGGCTATGGTGGAACGATTGTCCGGGGGACCGGGAACCAGAACCCCATTTACAAAAATTGAGCTTTCGCCCAGCACCAAGCGCGTGCTGGAGTTAGCGGTTGAAGAAGCCCGCCGGATGGGCCAGCATTACATCAGCACAGAACATTTGCTGCTGGGTTTGGCTCGTCAAAACGAAGGGCTTGCAATTGATGTCCTGCGCAAATTTGGCATCAGCGCGGAGCAAATTCGGCGGCAAACGCGCCGAATGCTGCGTGAGAGCCCGGTGGCTACCAGCGAAAGCAGCAGCAGCACCCCCCGCCGTTCTGCCAAAAAGGAAAAGAGCAAAACGCCAATGGTCGATCAATTAGCCACCGATCTTACTGCTTTGGCTGAGGAAAATAAGCTCGACCCTGTCATAGGACGCAGTACTGAAATCGAGCGTGTTATCCAAATACTAGCCCGCCGTACCAAAAACAATCCAGCGCTCATCGGCCAACCGGGTGTGGGCAAAACCGCTATCATCGAAGGATTGGCGCAACGTATCATAGACGGCCGTGTACCCGACATCCTTCACAACAAGCGCGTTCTCCAATTGGACGTGGGCAGCCTGGTAGCTGGTACCATGTACCGCGGCCAGTTCGAAGAACGCCTCAAGCGCGTCATTGAAGAGCTGAAATCCAGCGATGCCATTCTCTTCATTGATGAGGTTCATATGCTGGTTGGCGCTGGCTCTGCCGGCAGCTCTGTAGACGCAGCAAACATTTTAAAGCCGGCATTGGCCCGTGGTGAATTGCAAACAATTGGGGCCACCACGCTTGAAGAGTACCGTAAATATATCGAAAGTGACGCCGCTTTAGAGCGCCGCTTCCAGCCGATTCACGTCGATGAGCCCACCCCTGAAGAGAGCGTTGAAATCTTGCACGGCATCAAGGGTGCTTACGAAAAGCACCACAATCTGTTTATTACGGAAGAGGCGATTGATGCGGCCGTTCACCTTTCCACCCGTTATGTCACCGACCGATTCTTGCCCGACAAGGCCATCGATCTGATTGACGAAAGTGCCTCACGCGTGCGCATGTACCGCGTGCCGCAGCCGGCAGACATTCGCGAAGCTTACGATAATTTGCGCGACATCCGCACCGAACGGGTTATGGCTGAGGATGAAGGGCGGGCTGAAGACGTGATGCACCTCAACGAACGCGAAGAAGAAATTCAGCGCCAGCTAGACCAACTGCGTGCCGGTAGTGCTGAACAAGAAAAATCCGTCAGCGTAACGGCCGAAGACATTGCCGAAGTTTTATCCATGTGGACGGGTATTCCCATTTATCAATTTACCCAGGAAGAATCGGCTCGCCTGTTAGACATGGAAGAGGATTTACGCAAAAACATCGTGGGTCAGGGCGAAGCGATTGAAGCGATTGCTAAAGCCGTTCGTCGGGCTCGCGCTGGTCTTAAGGATCCGCACCGGCCAATTGGCTCCTTCATTTTCTTAGGTCCCACCGGCGTTGGCAAAACAGAGCTAACCAAGGCGCTGGCCAAGTTCCTGTTTGGCAGTGAAGAAGCGTTGGTTCAGCTAGACATGTCTGAATTCATGGAGCGGCACAACGTGGCCCGACTGGTCGGTTCACCGCCCGGCTATGTGGGTTATGAAGATGCTGGGCAGTTAACGGAAGCTGTACGGAGACGGCCGTACTCCATCGTCGTCTTTGATGAGATCGAAAAGGCCCATCCCGAAACCTTCAACATTTTGCTGCAAATCATGGAAGAAGGTCACTTGTCTGACGCCAAAGGCCAAAAGATTAATTTCCGCAACACCATCATCATCATGACCTCCAACGTGGGCGCAGATACGATTCGACGCGGCCCCAACCTGGGCTTTGCCTTCCAACGAGATGACGCCGCGCTTGAGCAAGAGCAGCACAAAGAAATGCGCAAGACGCTGCTGGATGAACTGAAACGGCAGTTCCGCCCCGACTTCACCAACCGTATAGACATTACTATCTACTTCCGCCAGTTGACCAAAGAAAACATTCGCCAAATTGTGGACATCATTCTCACCGAGGTCAATGAGCGCCTGGCAGAGCACGATCTCGCCATAACAGCTACCGACGCCGCCAGAGATTGGCTGGGTGAGCATGGTTACGATGCTGAGTTTGGCGCACGGCCGTTGCGTCGTCTCATCCAAACAGAAGTAGAAGACCGGCTATCGGACGCTGTTTTAGCCGGCCGCTTCACGGCAGATGATACTGTGGCCATTGATGTGGAAGATGACGAAATTGTGCTGAAACACGAAAAAGAAACAGCCCTGCCAACTGCCTCATAAAATTTCAGCACGATTAATATAGTCGATAAAAAAGCCCTGACAGATTTTGCCAGGGCTTTTTCTTTTGCCTTAAGATTATTGGGGAAATTTATTAACAATCTGGAATATAAAGAACTTGTCCCACATAGATAAGATGGTAATTATAAATACGGTTTGAGTCGGCCAGGAATTTTGTGTCAATACCATACTTGGCAGCAATCTGACCCATGGTTTCACCCGCCTGCACAATGTGAATGGTCCGCGTGCTAACCGGCGAGATGTGACCACCTCGCCCCATTGGTTCCGGCGTGTAGGTCGGTGGCAAGGTTGGTGTAGCCGTCACTTCTACGCGAGGCGCTTCTTCTTGCTCACCCGTTTCTTGTGCGGTTTCCGTAGCCTGGTTATTCTGCAACTGACTACATGCCACGGTGATCAGTGAAAGAAGCAAAATGAAAATAAAATATTTGCGCATAATATCTCCTCATTTGCCTGACGAGAGCCACATCCCAGAAAACCCTCGTAAGAAAAACGCCCCACTCATCTGGGGTACAACTACATGGTTTACAAATTGAATTATCTGCATAAACTCAAAGCATATCCATGATTAGTTAAACATAATATGAGCCATTATAGCAGAGACAAACAGATTTTTGAAGATGCAATAATGACCTTAAGGTAACATAACCATACTTAAACTAGCCTCAGAAGTCAAAGAAAACGCTCCTATCACACATTTCTCACAAGAAATCTGACCCGACCAGCGGCAGTCCGCAAACATTAGGAATTATGTACTAAGTGAGGGCGTGAAGAAGACGCGAATATTGCCGTTTGCCAGTTCCGGCAGCTAATATAATTCTGCTTAATGATACCTAAAACGATCGGTCGTTACCGAATCAAAGCAGAACTCGGTCGTGGCGGGATGTCAACAGTTTACCTGGCGCATGATCCACGTTTTGAGCGAGATGTTGCCATCAAACTGCTGCCACTCGAGCTACTTCACCAACCCACCTTCCGTCGTCGGTTTGAGCGAGAAGCAAAAGTGGTTGCGTCACTCGATCATCCTGCCATTGTGCCGGTTTATGATTTTGGCGAGGAAGATGGGCAGCCATTTTTGGTCATGCGCTTTATGACAGGCGGTTCTCTGGGGGAACGGCTGAAGCAAGGAGCGATTTCCATTACCGAAGCAGCCCGCATCATCACCAAACTGGCCCCGGCGCTCGATGAAGTTCATATACATGGCGTTATCCATCGCGATTTAAAGCCCAGCAACATTTTATTTGATCAACGCAACGAGCCATATATTTCGGATTTTGGTACGGCGAAGCTGAAATACGCCCACACCAAGCTCACCGACACCGGCGGTGCTGTGGGCACGCCGGCCTACATGAGCCCGGAACAAATTCAAGGTGAAGGTGAGCTGGACGGCCGTTCCGACATCTACACCCTCGGCGTCATCCTGTTTGAAATGCTCACCGGCAAGCATCCGTACCAGACCAATACCCCCATTGCCGTTGCGGTAAAGCACATGTTTGAACCGGTGCCCAACCTGCAAGAGATGGAGCCAACTGTGCCTCCAGCCTGCCAGGAAGTGATTGTGCGGGCAATGGCCAAACAAAAAGAGCACCGATATCGGACGGCCGTAGAGTTTGCCAACGCCCTGCAAGAAGTCGCCAAAATTGTAGGCGATACCCACAAACTGACCCTGACAGAAAAAGCGCCGGGGCACCGGTATGCGCTCATTATCGCCAACTACGAATATGATGATCCCACCCTGGCCCAGTTAATCAAACCAACAGCAAATATTCATACGTTGGCCTACGTCTTGCAGAATCCCGCTGTGGGTGGATTCCGCGAAGTCAACACGCTGATCAACGAGTCGGCCGACGGCGTGCGCCGGGCTATTTCCCAATTCTTTACCGATCGCAACAAAGATGACTTACTGCTGCTTTATTTTATGGGCCATGCCGCACTTGGAACCAGAGGGCAGCTCTACCTGGCTGCGAAAGATACGGAACACGAACTGCTGCGCGGCACAGCCATTCCCGCCCGATTCATTGCCGACGAGATGGACAACAGTCTTTCTGAGCAACAAATTCTGGTGATGGATTGCTATTACAGCGACACGGTGCCGGCGGAATCTGCCGGCACCGTTGGGCGAGACGTAAACACCTCAGACGCCTTTGCCCATAATGGCTTTAAGCGCGTTGTTCTAACAGCAAACGACAGTACCCAGTACAATTGGGCAAAGGGCAATGTACAGGGCCAGGCAGAACCGTCCTTGTTCACGGAGCATTTTGTACAAGGTTTACTCAGCGGCGCAGCCGATGCGGACCACGACGGCAAAATCACCATCGATGACGTGTTTGCCTATGTGAAACAGCAGCTAACGGACACGTTTTCCGACAAGCCATCACAGGTTCCCCGCAAATGGGTGCCTTATGCCTACCAGGATGCTTCTGACTTGGTCATTGCCTGCAACCCCAACTATGAGATTGTTCAGGTTATTGACCAGGAAAAAGCGTCTTCCATTGCCAAAGCCAGGATCATTGAACAACAAAAGGAAGAACAAGACGAACGGCCGTTCCTCCCGCCAATCTCTCATTTGGTAAAACGGCCGGCCTTGTGGCTGGCTGGGCTGGCTATGTTAGCCACCGTCATCATCGTGCTGCTGGCAGGGCAGCCGTGGCGCGTGGGCGCAGAAAATTTAGCTGACGATGCCAGCACCCCGCCGCTGACCGTTGTAAACGGCACCAAAACAGTTTTTGCCACAGCAAATTTGGATGATGATTTGACGGGAACGGCCGTTTCCAGCCAAACCAGCAGCACACAAACACCTACCAAACCACCAACTCCATCACCAACGGCAACCGCCAGCCCCACACCGACCAGCTCACCAACAGCAACAGCAACAGTCGTTACGGAAACGGTAGAAGCCGGCCACCCCACAGCATCCGCCTTGCTCTCTTCCAGCCTCTATATCAGCCCAGACAGTGATGCCCAGGAAATCACTTTCATCTCTGTTGGCGAACAAGTGGCCGTGCTGGGCCGCTCTGAAGTTGGCGAATGGCTTTATGTGCAAAATGAGGCAGGTCAGGCCGGGTTTGTTTATGGACCACGCCTGGATTGGGCAGGCGATTTTGAAGCATTGGCCATCGTCACGGGAACGGCCGTTGCCAACCCCACCACCAATGCCCCCAGCAACAGCTGCGCCAGCAGCGCCTGTCCGCCGCTGACCTTGACGCTGTATCCACTACCCGGCACACGCTGCGAGACAAACATGAAATACCGCACGGTTTATATGCAGGCTGAAGGGGGGAACGGCCGTTACACCTACTACTGGAACAACCAAAAAGTGGGCGGCCCTACCGGCCAGGGCTTTGGTTTTGAAGTAAGCAGCCCGGATGGCGCGGCCGTCATTGGTACCGGCAAAGTGGTCTCGGGCGATGGACAGGTGATTGAGAAAGAGCTGTTTGTCGCCGATTTCAACTGCAATTAAACAAAAACCACGCCTGACCTTTGGCTTTTCTAAATGAAATTGCGGTTTTCGTAGTTGACATCTCTACCATCCTTTGTTACACTGCCGCCCAATGAATACAAATTCAAGCACAATCCTAACCCTGAAGAAGGCAAAGAAGCAAAACGGAGACCCAAGCGTCATCTGGTAGTTGTGCTTGCCTGAATTAGTTTTTCAAGCGCCCCACCGATGACCGGTGGGGCGCTTTTTTATTTTCCAGCCCATCAAAAACCTCCCGCAGGCTCCCAACCGCAAGCCTCAAAAGTGACAACCCTGCGGGAGGTTCAAATAAACGAAATGAACCAACAAATCATCATCAAGAAGCAGAACAAGAAGAACCAGCCAGATTATTTCTGGTGAGTCTTGCTTGCTGCTTATCAATCGCAAGAAACGTCTTTTCAGGCGGGCTTACCAGAAATAGGTGAGCCCGCCTTTTTTGTTTGGCAAGATTGGTCCAATCTTTGAGATTGGACCAATCTGAAAAAGCTGACTTATTTTCAAACCAAATGGAGGTTTTAAATCATGGAAACTGTCAATTGTGTGGAATGTGCTGGTGAAGTGGAAATCGCCGACGATGTGATGATTGGCGAAATTGTGGAATGTCCCGAATGTGGCGCAGAGTTGGAAGTGGTGAATACGGATCCCCTCACGCTGGCGCTTGCGCCGGAAGTTGAAGAGGATTGGGGGGAATAACCGATGCGCGTTGGTATTTTATTTTCACGAATTCGTCTGGAAGAAAAACTCATCGTACAGGCGCTGGAAGCACGTGGGGTGGCTTACGAGATGATTGACGTGCGCGAGGCACTGTTTGATCTGGAACGGCCGTCTCCCTGGCAGCAGTTCGATGTAATCCTGGAACGGTGCGTCAGCCACTCACGAGCCCAGGCAGCGCTGCAAATTTTGGACGCGTGGGGCATCCCCTGCATCAACAACGCCCACGTGGCCCAAATCTGCGGCAGCAAGCTGGAGACCTCGCTGGCCCTGGTGGCTGCCGGCGTGCCATCACCCCGCGTGCAGATTGCCACCACGCCCGAAGCCGCCCTGGAGGCCATTGAAGCGATGGGCTACCCGGTTGTCCTCAAACCGGCGGTGGGTTCCTGGGGTCGATTACTGGCCAAACTGAATGATCGCGAAGCAGCCGAAGCCATTCTGGAACACAAAAGCACCCTCGGCACCTACCAACACTCCATCTTCTACATTCAGGAATACATCGCCAAGCCAGACCGGGACATCCGCAGCTTTGTAGTGGGGAACGAAACGATTTGCGCCATCACCCGCCATTCGTCCCACTGGATTACCAACACGGCCCGGGGCGGCACGGCCGAAAATTGCCCCATCACGCCAGAGCTGGATCGCCTGTCGCAGGCAGCTGCGCAGGCAGTTGGCGGCGGTGTGGTGGCGGTGGATTTGCTGGAAGATACAGACGGCCGTCTCCTGGTCAATGAAGTCAACTACACGATGGAGTTCCGCAACAGCATCGAACCAACCGGTGTGGATATTCCGGCGCGAATCGTTGATTACGTTGTGCAGGTGGGTGAAAGAAGGGGTGAGCAACCAGCGGTCACGGCCGTTCCCAACGGAGCCGCCCAATGAGCATCAACGTATCCATCGTGGGCGGTTCCGGCTACGTGGGCGGCGAACTGCTGCGGCTGCTGCTGGGGCATCCGCAAGTCAAAGTGCAGCAGGTTACTTCGCAGCGGCACGCGGGCAGCTACATCCACGGCATCCACCCCAATTTGCGCGGGGCCACCCGGCTCAAATTCAGCCCAATCGAGGAACTTGAGCCATGCGATCTGCTCTTTCTGGCGCTGCCTCACGGCCGTGCTGCGGAGCAGATCAACCAGTTTGCCACGCTTGCAGAGCGCATCATCGACCTGTCGGCCGATTTCCGCCTGAATGACCCCGCTTTATACGAGGAATGGTACGGCCGTTCCCACCCCGCCCCTGAATGGCTTAGCAAATTTATCTATGGGTTGCCAGAAATACACAGAAGCTCGCTACGCGAAGAAAACTACGTCAGTGGCGTAGGCTGCAACGCTACGGCCGTCAATCTGGCCCTGGCCCCGCTCGCCCGACACGGGCTCATCAAACAGGCAGTCATCGAGGTTAAAGTGGGTTCCTCTGAAGGCGGCAACAGCTTCAGCGCCGCCAGCCACCATCCGGAACGGAGCGGCGCGCTGCGCTCCTTTGCCCCCACCGGCCACCGCCACCAGGCGGAGATGATTCAGGCGTTAGGCACATTCGACCTGCACTTTTCGGCAACGGCCGTTGAGCTGGTGCGCGGCGTTTTGTGTACGGCCCATCTCTTTTTGAACCAGGATTTAACCGAAAAAGAAGTATGGCAACTTTACCGCGAACTGTACGGCAGCGAGCCGTTTGTGCGTATCGTGAAGGAGCGCAAAGGCATCTACCGCTATCCGGAACCGAAAATCCTGGCCGGCAGCAACTTTTGCGACATTGGCTTTGCCAAAGATGAACGCAGCGGGCGGCTGGTGGTGATGAGCGCCATTGACAACTTGATGAAGGGTGCGGCAGGAACGGCCGTTCAAGCCATGAACGTGATGCTGGATTATCCCGAAACCACCGGCCTCACCTTCACCGGCCTCCATCCAATCTAAGAAACCACAGATTACAAAGATTCCGCAGATTTTATTTCTTTTAATCTGCGGAATCTGCGGATACATTTTAGGAGAACTACTATGATTGTTATTAAAGTTGGCGGCGGCGAGGGCATCAACTACGACGCCGTTTGTGACGACATCGCCCAACTGTGGCAAGAAGGACAGCAGCTTATATTCATCCACGGCGGCTCGCACCGCACCAACCAGGTGGCCGAGGCGCTGGGGCATCCGCCGCAGTTTGTCACCTCCCCCTCCGGCTACACCAGTCGTTTGACCGACCGGGCCGCGCTGGAAATTTTTCAGATGGTCTACTGCGGCCAGATCAACAAAACGCTGGTGGAGCGACTGCAAAGGCGCGGCATCAACGCGGTTGGCCTGTCGGGGATTGACGGCCGTATCTGGCAGGGTCCGCGCAAAAAAGTGATTAAGGTGGTGGTAGACGGCCGTATCCGCCTCATTCGCAACAACTTCACCGGCAACGTCACCCAGGTCAACCGTCCGTTTTTGCAAACTTTGCTCGATGCCGGTTACCTGCCGGTGCTGACCCCACCGGCCATCAGCTTCGATGGTGAAGCGATCAACGTTGATGGCGACCGGGCCGCCGCAGCCACCGCCGCCGCCTTCCGCGCCGAGGAACTGCTTATCCTTTCCAACGTACCCGGCGTCCTGCGCCACTTCCCCGACGAGAGCAGCCTGATCCCCCAACTCAACGCCGACCAGATTGACCAGGTGGCTGAGGAACACGCTCAGGGGCGGATGCGCATGAAATTATTAGGGGCACAGGAGGCGCTGGCTCAAGGCGTCAGCCGCGTGGTGCTGGGAGATGCGCGGGGCAATCAACCCATTTTGCGCGCGCTGGACGGCCAGGGCACGGTCATCACCCAGCCGCAGCCAGAGGTGGCTTCATGAGCGACATCATTCAGCAAGAAGAGCGGTTTGGCAGTGGCGTCTACGCCAGGCGGCCAGTCGCCATTGTGCGCGGCGAAGGCACGACGGTTTGGGATGAAAACGGCCGTTCTTACCTCGATTGTGCTGCCGGCATTGGCGTAGCCAACGTTGGCCACTGTCATCCGCAGTTAGTGGCCGCAATTACGGCCCAGGCCAACCAGCTCATCACCTGTCAGGAAATGTTCTACAACGACCGGCGCGCTCAATTTCAGGCGCGACTGGCCGCCGCCCTACCCGGCGACTTGAACCGTATCTACCTGTGCAACTCCGGCACGGAAGCGGTGGAAGCGGCCATTAAATTTGCCCGCCTCAGCACCGGTCGCCCCGGCATTGTGGCGGCGATGCGTGGCTTCCACGGCCGTACCCTGGGGGCTCTTTCTGCTACGCATAAAAACGAGTATCGCCAGCCATTTGAACCGCTGGTTAGCCATTTCAGCCACGTCCCCTTTGGCAACAGCGAGCGGCTGGATGAGGCCATTACGGAGGAAACGGCCGCTGTCATTTTAGAAGTTGTCCAGGGCGAAGGCGGCGTGCGGCTGGCCGACCCGGCATTCTTCCGCGAAGCCCACCGCCTCTGCCATGAGCGGGGCGCGCTGCTGATTATTGACGAGGTGCAGACGGGCTATGGCCGTACCGGACGCTTCTTCGCCTGTGAGCATTACGACCTTGTGCCCGACCTCATCTGCCTGGGCAAAGCGATGGCCGGCGGGCTGCCGATGGGCGCCGTGGGGCTTGGTCCCCGGGTGCAAAATTTAGCGCCGGGGCTGCACGGTTCCACGTTTGGCGGGAATCCGTTGGTTTGCGCGGCGGGAACGGCCGTTATAGACATCTTTCATCAAACTGACCTGGTAACACGCGCTGCTGCGTTGGGAGAACAGTTCCGCCAACAAATCGAGGCGATGGACCTTCCGCTGGTGCGCGAGGTGCGCGGCCTGGGGCTGATGATCGGCATTGAGCTGCGCCAGCGGGCCATGCCCTTTGTGCAAGCATTAATGAACGAGGGCATCATCGCCCTGACAGCCGGCAGCACCGTCATCCGCCTGCTGCCCCCCCTCACCATCACCGCCGAAGAGCTGAATCGCGTGGCCGCCGCGCTGGCGCACGTGCTGTCAGAAAACACAAGGCCATCTCCTGCTGCGGCCGGCGTCCTCGCCGTGCCGCCAGTCGGCGCGAGCTGGAGACCGGCCGCAGCATCGGATCAATCATTCCCGCTCAACAGCGATGAGGGTGCCGTTCAATTTTTGCAGCGGCTGGTGGAAATGCCAAGTTTGTCCGGGCAGGAAACGGCCGTTGCCCACTTCCTCGTGTCGCAAATGAACCAATCCGGCTTTACCGCCCAGGTGGATGAAGCTGGCAACGCCGTCGGTGAACGCATCTGCCCAGGTGCCAACGGGCAAATCACGCGGGAGATTGTGCTGCTAGGGCACATGGACACCGTCCCCGGCGAGATTCCCGTGCGGCAGGAAGATGGCAGGCTGTACGGCCGTGGCACTGTCGATGCCAAAGGACCGCTGGCCACGTTTGTCGCCGCTGCCGCTCGCACAGATTTGCCACCCGGCACCCGGCTTTCCGTCGTGGGTGCAGTGGAGGAAGAGGCGGCAACGTCCAAAGGAGCGCGACACGTGGCCGGCCAGCTACAGCCAGACCTGTGTATCATCGGTGAACCCAGCGGCTGGAATGGCATTACGCTGGGCTACAAAGGACGGCTGCTCATCGACGCCTGCTTTACCCGGCCAATGGCACACACGGCCGGAGCCGAAAGCAGTGCGGCCGAACTTGGCCTCGCCTGGTACAGTGATCTGCAAGCCTTCATTGCCCAATTCAACGCCGACAAATCGCGCCTGTTTGACCAATTGCTGCCCTCTGTTCGAGAGCTGCACACCGGCAGTGACGGGCTGGAAAACCGCCTGGAGATGAAGCTGGGAATTCGCCTGCCGCCCGATTTTGACGTGGACGAGTTTGAGACCTGGCTGCGGCAAGCTGCCGGGAAAGCGGGTAAGATTCGAACTTATGGTCATGAAACGGCCGTGCAAAGCAAACGCACCAATCCACTGGCCCAGGCGTTCAATCGAGCTATTCGACAGGCGGGCAGCGTGCCCAGCTACAAGCTCAAAACCGGCACGTCAGACATGAACGTGGTGGCACCCATCTGGAACTGCCCCATCGTCGCCTACGGGCCGGGCGATAGTTCGCTGGATCACACGCCCAACGAACACATCATCATTGAGGAATATTTGGAGGCAATTGAGATATTACAAACAGTGCTAACCAACCTTGCCTAACGCAACAACTCACAATTGTCATTTAGAGCCGCTTTTTGACGAGAAATCTTTAGAGCGTCAAATAACGATTTGACGCGAAGTAGAAAGATTTCTCCCGTTGGTCGAAATGACACATGTAAGGGTGAATCCGTTTCGCGGAGAAGAAATATGAGCATACAAAATTTTTCGATTATTGAATCTACCTTGCGTGAGGGTGAGCAGTTTGTCAACGCGTTTTTTAGCATTGAGGAAAAAATTCAAATTGCCACGCTGCTGGATGCGTTTGGCGTGGAATATCTGGAGTTGACATCACCGCTGGCCTCGCCGCAAAGCGCCAAAGATTGCGCCACCATCGCCCGGCTAGGGCTGAACGCACGCATTCTGACACACACCCGCTGCAATCTGGAAGACGCCAAACGGGCCGTGGATTGCGGCGTCGATGGCGTGGACGTGGTCATTGGCACCTCCTCATTTCTGCGTGAGTTCAGCCACGGCATGAGCATCGAACAAATTCTGGACTTAGCGCAGGAAGTGGTGGCTTATTTGCTAAGCCAGAATGTGGAAACCCGCTTCAGCACCGAGGACAGTCTGCGCAGCGATTTTGAGGACATTTTGCAGATTTACAAGGCAGTCGATGCGCTGGGGGTAAATCGAGTAGGCGTGGCAGACACAGTGGGCGTGGGCACGCCGCGCCAAATCCAGGAGATCGTGTCCACCCTGCGGCAATATATCAGCTGCGATATTGAATTTCATGGCCACAACGATTCGGGCTGCGCCATTGCCAACGCGCACGCCGCGCTGGAGGCAGGTGCGACACATATAGATACCAGCATTCTGGGCATTGGCGAGCGAAACGGCATCACGCCGTTGGGTGGGCTGGTGGCCCGGCTCTATGCCACTGACCCGGCGCTGGTGAAAAAGTACAATCTGCCCCTGATTCGCAATCTGGACCAGATGGTGGCGCGGCTGGTGCAGGTGGATATTCCGTTTAACAATTACATCACCGGCTTTGCCAGCTTCACGCACAAGGCTGGCATTCATGCTAAGGCGGTGCTGAACAATCCCAGCACCTATGAGATTTTGAATCCTGAGGATTTTGGCCTGACGCGGTATGTGCATGTGGCCCACCGGCTGACGGGCTGGAATGCGGTGAAAAGCCGGGCAGACCAGTTGGGGCTGGCATTAGACAAACCACAGTTAAAACTGTTGGCAGAGCAAATTAAGGGGATGGCAGATAACGGCCGTATCACCCTCGATGATGTGGACCGTTATCTGTATGAAGCGGCCGAGCGTCAGCCGGTGCCGAGTTAGGATTCCGGAGCTCCGCAAAGATAAGGCTTCGCCAATTCTAAAACTACTTTTCCTGTCATGCCCGCGCAGGCGGGCATCCACAAGCCGTCATGAATATGGATTCCCGCTTTCGCGGGAATGACAAGCCAAGACAAAGAGGTTGATTATGGGACAGACGTTAGCAGAACAAATTTTAGGGCAAAAAGTGGGTACGGCCGTTTCCCCCGGCGATCTCATCGTCATTGAGCCAGATGTGGCCATGGGGCATGATTCTCTTTCGCCGGGCATCATACAAATTATGCGGGAACGGCTGAAAGCAGAACGTGTCTATAACCCGGAGCAGGTTGTGCTGGTGATGGACCACGTCGCCCCGGCCGCCACGGTGGGCGTGGCCGACAACCAGAATAAGGTGCGCCGCTTTGCCCGGAATCAAGGCGTGCGCCTGTTTGAAATCGGGCGCGGCATTTGCCATCAGGTATTGGTGGAAGAGGAGATCGCGCAGCCGGGCCGCCTCATCATCGGCTCGGATTCGCACTCGACGAGCTACGGCGCAGTGGGGGCGTTTGGCACGGGCATGGGCTCAACAGACATCGCCCTGGCCTGGGCCACGGGCAAAACGTGGCTGCGCGTTCCGGAAACGATTCGAGTGCAGGCTCACGGCCGTTTCCAACCCGGTGTCGATGCCAAAGATTTTGCTTTGAAGCTGTGCCGCGTGTTGGGCATTGGCGGGGCGACGTACAAATCGGTTGAGTATCATGGGTTAGAGTGGCTGCCGCTGAACGGCCGTCAGACCATCAGCAGCATGGCGATTGAGCTGGGAGCCAAGACTGGTATCTTTCCACCTGATGGCGTCGTGTCCGAGCGGTATGACGTACCGGACTGGCTGCTTGTCGATTCGGATGCAAATTACGACCAGACAATTGAAATCGATCTGGACAGTTTGCAGCCGCAGATTGCCGTGCCCCATTCGGTCGATGACGTGGTGGATTTAGGCGAGGTGGCCGGCACGAAGGTGGATGTAGTGTTTTTAGGGACGTGTACCAACGGCCGTTACGAAGACATGCGCGAAGCAGCCAACATTTTGCGCGGTCGCCAATTGGCCGGCGGCGTACGCCTCATCGTGAGCCCGGCCAGCCGCTGGGAATTGCAGCGGGCCATCGCCGACGACACGTTGAACACGCTGCTGGAATCCGGCGCGACGTTGACGACGCCCGGCTGCGGCCCCTGCATGGGGCGGCACCAAGGCACGTTGGGACAAGATGACGTATGTTTGTCCACCGGCAACCGCAACTTTCGGGGACGGATGGGGCATCCCACGTCACAGATTTTTCTTTCCAGTCCGGCAGTGGCCGCGGCAACGGCCGTCACCGGCCAGATCACCGATCCCCGCGAGATTTAATTATCCGCAGATTTCGCAGATGAACGCAGATTTAATACAAAACTTTCTCTCTGCGCCTCCGCGTCTCTGCGTCTCTGCGTTAAAAAAGGATTTTATAACGATGGCAAGAATATGGAAATTTGGCAAAGATGTCGATACGGATCAGATCGTTCCCGGACGGTACGCACCGTACATGTTGAAAGAGGTGCAGGACGTAAAGGATTACGCTTTTTACGAGGCACGGCCCGATTTTGCGGCAAATGCCCGACCGGGCGACATCATCGTGGCCGATGAAAATTTTGGCTGCGGCTCCTCCCGCGAATACGCGCCGGAGGCGCTGCGCCGCCGCCAGATTGGCGCAATCATTGCCCCCAGCTTTGCCCGCATTTTTTTCCGCAACGCAATTAACTTGGGCATTCCGCTGTACGAATCCGACGAGGCGCATGGCCTGGTAGCAGATGGCGAGGAGGCAACTTTGGACTTGGAACAAAATCATTTGCAGACAGCTAGCACCACACTGGCATTGCCAAGTCTGCCGCCGTTTGCCCTGGAAATTATGCAGGCAGGTGGGATTGTGCCGTTTGTGCGGGAGTACGGCCGTTTCCCCGGCGAGGAAAAATAATAGTGCCCAAACTATGCGCCATTCCCGGCGACGGCATTGGGCAAGAGGTGATTCCGGCATCAGTCACCATCCTGCAAGCCGCTTTGCCCAACCTGGAAATTGTGGAAGCCGAAGCAGGCTGGGGCTGCTTTGAAAAGCACGGCGTCTCCGTGCTGCCAGAAACGCTGGACCAGATTCGGGCCTGCGGTGCGGGGCTGTTTGGCGCGGTGTCGTCGCCGTCGCGTAAAGTGACAGGCTACGGCAGCGCCATCCTGACGATGCGCCAGGAGCTCAATCTCTATGCGAATATTCGCCCGGTGCAAAGCTGGCCTCGTGTCTCCCCCCGCCCGGATGTGAACATGATCATCGTGCGGGAGAACAGCGAGGGTTTGTATGTGGGCAAAGAGCAGTCGGATGGGGAAACGGCCGTAGCTCAACGTATCATCACTAAGCAGGCAAGTAAAAGGATCGGGCAAAAAACGGCCGAGCTGGTCCGCCAGCTTGGTCGCCAGAAAGTAACCATCGTGCACAAAGCCAACGTCCTGCCTCTCAGCGACGGCCTGTTTCGCGACGCGGTGCGGCAGGAAATTGAGCGCCTCTGCCCGGAGACGGAAATCGATGAGCTGCTGGTGGATGTAGCGGCGCTGAAAATGGTAGCCGCGCCAGAAACGTTCGACGTGATTGTGACGACCAATCTGTTTGGCGATATTTTGTCTGACGCGGCGGCACACTGGGGCGGCGGGCTTGGGCTGGCGGCATCGCTCAACTGGGGGAATGGCCTGGCCATTGCCGAACCGGTGCACGGCTCCGCGCCGGACATTGCCGGGCAGGGCATTGCCAATCCGCTAGCGGCGGTGCTGAGCACGGCGCTGCTGGCCCGGTTTGTGTGGAATCTAGGCGATGTGGCGAGTCGGTTGGAAACGGCCGTTCAGCAAACCCTCGCCACAGAAATTTATCCGCAGCTCACCACCACCCGCGCCATTCAACAGGCTGTTTTAGACAGTCTTGCGTAGGGCAATAGCGCGCTATTGCCCTACCATACCAAAGGCCAAAAAAATCAGCGGTTTTCAGCGGTTTTCAGCGTCCTATTTTTCTCCACGACGCCGAGGCGGGTGACGGCCGTTGCCAACCCCACCAGCAGCCAAAACGCCGTCACCGCGTGGTGGAACTCCAGGTTGAAGAGGTAATGGTCAAACAAGCCCGCCGCCAACCCGCCGACGATAGCGGCGTGCAACCCCAGCCACAGCGCGTCCAGTTCCTCATGCGCCTTGAAATAGTGACGATGCGACAGGCCGTAAAAAAAGAGCGTGCCGATGACGGCAAAAAAGGCCAACAGCCCGACAATGCCCATCACCTGGGCAATGGTCAGGTAAACGTTGGCCACGCCGAGGTAAAGATCGATGTCGGGCGTGCCGGCAAAGCCGACGCCGATGATGGGATAACGGCCGATCAGCGTCAGGGCATCCTGGTATTCGCCAAAGCGCATCTGGGTGGCTAAATCCTGGCCCTGGATGCCTTCGATAAAGCGCTGAATGTAGGTTTGAGCGACGGGGAGCAGCAGCAAGAGCAGGCCACCGCCCAGCATATAAGGAATCAGCCGCCGGTAGCGCAGCAGGGCAATGAAACCCAGTCCGGCGGCCAGACCAAACATTGCCCCGCGAGAAAAGGTAAGCACCACGCAGAGGAAAATGGAGCCAACAATGCCCCACGTTAGCCAGCGCGGGAACAACGGCCGTTTGGCCACCAACTGCGGCCCGGCCAAAGCGCCAATCATCAACAGCAGCCCGCCCAACACGTTGGGATCTACCGAGGTGCTGATGGCCCGCTCTGACAATTCCGGGTTTTCTTCAATGTAGCGTATCACCCAGCCGCCAGGGTAGCCAATCCGCGTGAGGAAGTTCAGGATGGTGTTGGTTGTGTCTTCGGGAAGGAGCCAGAAAATGATGCCGAGAACGGCCGCACCCGCCCCGGCCAGCAAAACCACCTTCACCATTCGTTCCAATCGCGCCTGCGTGCGGCAAAAATCGACGATGACGTAGACAAAACCGAGACTGAGCAGCAGTTCGGCAAACTTACGCAAAAGCGTGGGGGTCAGCGGTCCGTTGGCCAATCCAAAGATGAAGGCAAAGACGGCCACCAGCATGAAGATGAGCAGCGGCAGGGCAATCGGCGCGGTCACCAAATCCCGCTGCTGCCCGGTGACGATGCCCAGCAGCCAGACGCCGACTACAGCTCCCAGCGCCAAATCAAGGAAGGTGGGCGTCAGACCAATGTCTACCGGCAGCGTGGCAAACGGCAGCAGGCACACCACGGCGATGACACCCCAAAAGCCAATCTCAATGTCGCGCAAGACAATGAAGGCAGTCACAACCGCCAGGATGAAAGCGGCTCCGGCCAGCGGTCCGCCAAAGCCAAGAATGATGCCCCCGAGAACGGCCGTTCCGCCCACCAAAACGCCCAGCGCCCAGGGAGATCGTGTCGGATTTATGGCATCCGGGTTACGCCAGCTTTTTTTAGTCTCGGATTCTTGAGTTGCCGTTGCCATTAATCAATAAGTCCTTCAGTTTGCATCTGTTTGTATGATTGCTCAATCGAAGCCGCCAATTCAGCTTCGATGCCGTAATGAACCGCCAGGGTGAGGGCGCAGCGCAGCACGTCTTTCACCTCTTTAGCCAGCTTGATTGTATCGGGTTCGCCCATTTTTTGCCGCTTGACGCCGCTGCTCGCAAAATGATTCACCTGTGCCGCCAGCTTACCACATTCCTCAGCCAGCCGCGTCACCATTTGGAACGGATCGTTGCCGTCGGGGAACCGCTTCATGAGACCATACGTGATTTGGTATAGTTTTTCCATTTTTACCTCTGTACTTGTCATTCCGAGTGTAACGAGGAATCTTTCGCCGTTGCCAATCGTAGGATTCCTCACTGCGTTCGGAATGACAAGCTTACTCGGTTACGCGGAGCAAGGTGAGCTGGAGGAAGTCGTCCGTGGGACGGCCGTCTGCGGCGATGATCTGCAAGCGATTAAACTGCCCATCCTCCATCGTGTACAGTCCGATGATGATCGGATATACCTTGCCGGGCGTGTCTGGGTTGAGCGACAGGGACATCTGCACGGTTTGCAGTTCGCCCTCAGTCCAGCCAGACGTCGACTGGCCCAAATCCTGACTGGCCCAGCGGGTAGTGTCTGCATCCACCACCTGGGCAAAGAGGGTGTAATCGGTAGTTAACGGCCGTTTTGCCCGCCAGTACAAAGTCAAATCGACCGTTTCACCCGCCGCCACCTGCCGCGGATTCAGCTCAAAACCGACCAGCTCCAGCTCATTTTCAAAATTCACCAGCGTTGGATTGGGCACATCGCCGGGTACAGGTTCCAACAATAGCGTCTCTAAAACAACTGAATCATCCCCGATTGTCAGAGGTAGTCGCTCAAAAGTTGTGAAATCATATAGGCCAACGGTTAGTTGCAAATTTGCGGGAGCAACGGCCGTTTCCGGAATCGTGAGCTGGTAATAGTTAAAAATCGTCTCGCCCGGCGCCAGCAGCGAGGTCGGCTGCAAACCCTGGTCCAGAAACATATCGCGCTGGGCAATTGGCACGCCGATTACCGGGTCATTCAAATGGACAAAGACGCTCCAGTTGCGATCCATTGGCGCTAACACTTCCCACTCCAGCAGCACATCAACTGTGTCGCCCGGTTGGTAACTGGTTTTTTGTTGGGATACGGCTACTTCGGCTGGGCTCAGCACAGGCGTTTGCCCGATCTCATATCCCACCAGCCGCAGCTTCTCAGCAAAATGAACGTTTACAGGCTGCTGCACCGACCAGGGAGCGGTGTATTGATTCAGCGTGTACGCCGGGCGAATCCAGGCCAGCGGGGCCAGCGCGGCCAACACAAACAAAAAGCCCGCCACGCCCAAAATCACCTTTTGGCCCAACGGTCGGGGCAACCAGCCAATCAAACCCGCCACCAGCAGCACGTTAATCGCCGAGAGCGCCGTAAACACCAGCCGCCCCTGCGAAGACCAGGTTGTTGTGGCCCACTGAATCAGCCCTACCACGACGGCGACTACAAACAGCAAGCATACAACCAGGGCAAACTTAGCCGCGACAAAATCCAAGAGATTGGAGATTAGAGTTTGGAGATTAAGCGTAATCTCCAAATTCAAATCTCTAATCTCCCGCACCAAATAAACCACAAACCCGAACACCCCCACAACTACCACACCGTTCAAAATGTGGTAAATCCACAGCGGCATTGGCACATTCACGCCACCAAACAGGCCCCAGTAAGAAAGCATAAAGCCCCAACGCTCGGTCCACAACTGCGCCAATGAGGCGGGATGGGCGCGTTCACCCAGAACAGCAATGAAGGCGTTCCAGCCCAAAAAGTCACCGTACAGCACAATGTTGCGCCAATACCACCAGCCGGCAATTAAAATGACAGGGAGCAAGAGGATAAGGAAGGAAACGGCCGTCCGCCCCAAATTCCGCAATATATCCTTCCAGAAATTCTCTGTGCCTCTCTGTGCTTCTCTGTGCCCCTCTGTGTTCCGCTTTTCCCTCCAATAAGCCACAAAAATCGTCCCCATCGCCAGCGGCAGCAGCCCAAACGCCCCCTGCTTCGTCAAAATCGCCAGACCGATGACCGTGCCGATTGTGAGCCAGATTTTCCAGTAATCGGTAATCCGTAATCCGTTTACTGATAACCGTTTACCGATTACCGAATACCGATTACCGACCGCACGTATCATCAACAAAATTCCCAGCGAAGAGAGCGGGATGGCCAAGTTATCATTGTTCACTGCGCCGCTGATGAAAAGGAACATGGGGGTGAAGGCGTTGAGCGCGGCTGCACCCAGGGCAATTTCCGGCCGGTTGGGGGCCAGTTCCTTGCCGATACGATAGGTCAGGTAAATAGTGAATGCACCCAACAGCACAGAAAACAGACGCACAATACGAACTGCCAGCAGCGTGCCCTGCCACGGGTTCCACTCTGGATTTTTGATAGTGAGGTTGATGTTGCCGTCGGCGGTGAGGATGCCGTTATCGACGTGGGGGTTTTCCCAGCGCACCGTTTCCATGTCGCTGGTGTCGATCCAGAAGGTAAGCGCTGCGCCGAGATAGTAGTAAAGCGGCGGCTGGCTGGCTTCCTGCTTCCACGGCCCCGCCTGCGCCGGATCAAACACCTGCACCGGCAGCGGATTGCCGTCGGCCAGGTGGCGAATCATGGGATAATGCCACAGTTCATCCGACGCTTCAAAGACGGGGGTAACGAGGGCGTACATCGCCCCCAAGATCACAAACAACCCCAGGATGAGGCGCAACCAGCGTTTTTCACGTAACTCGTTCATGGCGGGCTGATTGTACCCATCTGGGGCGGTGCTGCCACCTGCGTTAAGGCTACTTTTACGGTACGGCCGTTTGGCCAGTGATCACTGTTCAGTAAAGCAGTAATCAGTGATCGGTGATGGCAACAAAGGCAGCGCCGGCAGCAGCAACTGTTTTGTGAATTTCCGCGGCGCTGTGCTGCGTAGACAGGAAGCCCGCCTCAAACTGGGACGGCGCCACATAAACGCCATGAGCCAGCATTGCCTGGAAGTAAGCGGCGAAGCGGTCTGTGCTCGCCTGGCTGGCAGTTTCCCAGTTAACCACTGGCCGGTCGGCAAAAAATAGGCCAAACATAGTGCCTACGCGATTGTGCTGGATGGTGACGCCAGCTTCTTTGGCGGCTGCGGCCAACCCATTCATTAACTGCGTGCCCCGCGTCTCCAACTCATCCCAAACGCCGGGTTCCTGTATGCCTTTCAAGGTCTCGAGCCCCGCTGTCATTGCCAGCGGATTGCCTGAGAGCGTCCCGGCCTGGTACATCGGCCCCACCGGTGCCACCATCTCCATGATGTCGCGGCGGCCGCCGTAAGCGCCAACCGGGAGTCCGCCACCAATCACCTTGCCCAGCGCCGTGATGTCGGGCTGGATGCTGTACAACGTTTGCGCGCCGCCGGGATGCACTCGGAAACCGGTCATTACCTCGTCAAAGATGAGCAGCGCGCCGTCG
>CALBTC010000098.1 GCA_937967805.1 uncultured Anaerolineaceae bacterium | reverse complement strand
TTTCACCACCAGCCGAATATTGTCCACATCTTCCAAACTGCGAATGTCGGCCAGCGGGTCGGTTTTGGTGACGATGACGTCGGCCAGCTTGCCCGCTTCCAGCGTGCCGACCTTGTCTTGCCAGCCCAGGCATTCGGCGGCAACTTTGGTGGTGGCCACGATGCTGTCCATCGGCGACAGGCCGACGCTGCACATCAAGCCCAGCTCGCGCAGGTTGGTGCCGTGCTTCATCACGCCGGCATCAGTCCCCATGGCGATGTTGACCCCGGCCTTAAACGCCTTGCCGATGTTTTCGCTGTGAATCTCTATCACCTCGCGCGATTTGCGCACGCCCCATTCCGGCATCGTGCCTAGCTCTTCTGCCGCCTCCAGCACGGCCAGCGGTGCCAGCAGGGTGGGCACCAAAAAGGTGCCCCGTTCCAGCATCAGCTCAATCGCCTCATCATCGACAAAAATGCCGTGCTCGATGGAGTGGATGCCGGCGCGGACCGCGTTTTTGATGCCTTCCGCTCCCTGAGCGTGGGCCATTACCTTGACGCCGCGCCGGTAGGCGGCTTCCTGCACCATCACTTCCAGTTCTTCCGGGGTGAACTGAGTAAATTCGGGATGGTCGGTGGGGCTAAGGACACCGCCGGTGGAACACACTTTGATCACCTCAGCGCCAGCGCGCAAGATTTCGCGCACTTTTTTGCGCACTTCTTCTACGCCGTCGCACAATCCGCTGGGGCGGCCCGGCGTCTCGGGGATCAGGCCAAAGTCCAGGCCGGAAGGCAGCCAACTGTCGCCATGCCCGCCGGTGATGGTGAGGACGGAGATGCTGATTTGCATCCGTGGCCCCTCGATGAGTCCCTGCTCCACGGCCAGCTTCATGCCTAAATCTGCGCCGCCGGCGTCGCGCACGGAAGTGATGCCGGCTTCCAGGGTGCGGCGCATGGGACCAATCGCTTTGTAATAGTTGAGGGAGAACGGGGTGTTCATCGCTTCAACAAAGTTGACGCCGTCAAAGATGAAATGAACGTGGGTGTCGATAAGGCCGGGCAGGATGTGCCCGCCGTTGGCGTCGATCATCTGCACATCGCTGTCGGGCAGGTGGATGTCGCTTTTGCGGCTGACCTGCTGGATTTTGTTGTCACGAATGAGGACCGCGCCGTTTTTGAGGGGGGTACGGCCGTAACCATCAATTACCGTACCATTGTGGATGAGAGAATAAGTCATGAGATCGCTCCAGGTTTTGCTTGTAGCCGCAGTTTCTTACTGCGCCAATTTTACGCGGTTAGAAACCGCGGCCATTTTTTCTCCGTGCTCTCCGCGTCCTCCGCGGTTCGTTTTATAAGTTTCCGCGCACGATGAGCACGGAGCAAGGCGCATTGTCAATGATTTTGGGTGTGACTTGCCCCATAAGGAGGCTGCTCAATACGTCGTATTCGGCGCGGGCGCCAACCACAATCAAGTCGCAATCGCCTTCCTGCACCTCGTCCAGAATTTCATCAAAGGCGATGCCGCGCCGCAGCTTTAACTCGGCCAGCACCCCGGCCTGAACCAGGTGCTCAGAAGCCCATTTGAGGTGCCGGGCCAGCGGTGTATTGGTTTGCAGCAGCTCCGGTAATGTTTCTTCCATTTCATCTAGCCCGGTATACATAGCCGGCATGGATTCGGCGACGTGGAGCAAGGTGACTTTTGCCTGGGCGGCACGGGCCAGGGCGGCCCCGTTACGAATAACAATTTCGCTGTTTACGTAACCACTGGTGCAAATGAGCAGGTGACGAAACGGCCGCGGTTCGCCGCGGGCAACCAGAACGGAAGTGGTGGCCTGGTTGGCCACTTTGTGCATGGTGGATTGCAAGATTTGGTCCCAGAGGCTGCGTATAGCGTGGGCCCCTACCACAATTAGATGATGGCTGCCGCTTTCGGCTTTGCGTAAGATTTCTTTGGCCGGGGTGCCGAGGGAAACGGCCGTTTCCGCCACAGGCAATTGAATAAGCTGCTGCACTTCTTCCAGAGTAATTGCGGCCGTTTTTGTTTCCCCTTCATGGGTGATAACTTTCAATAGCGAAATAGGATGTCCCATCAACTTAGCCGTCTGGCTGCCCAGCAATACGGTGCTGCGCGCAAAAGGCATCTCACTGACACAAATAAGAACGCTCATCTGACAATGACCTTTTTGCCGAACTTAAAATTCCGGCATTCCGCCTCCCAGTAACCGAGTAATGACCAAGAGTGCCCCAATCAAAGGCAAAACCGAAAAAAGCAAGCGTATGCGTGGTCCGGCAAAATAGCGCGTGGCGACCGCCCCAATTTGGGCCCCAATAGCTGCACCGGTGTGCATCACCAGGGCCATTAATACATCCACATTGCCCTTAATGGCGTGGGTAAGCGTACCGTAGCCGGCCGAAAACACAATTTCAAACAGGTCTGTGCCCACAGCCACGTGTGTGGGCACGCCCAGCAGGTAAATAAGCATGGGCATGCGAATGAAGCCACCGCCAACGCCCAGGGCCCCGGCCAAAATGCCCGTTATCAGGCCCACGCCCAAAACCACCCACAAAGAGATTTCGGCAATGCCTGAGCCAGGCAGGGAGATCATGGGCCAGATGCGAATGGTGTGGACGCGACGCGAAATATTGGCAAAGGCCAGCACCTCATTGACGGCCAGTTTTTCGGTACGAATCATTCGTATGGCTTTAATGCTTTCCCAAGCCGTAAAAACGCTGATGATAACCAGGATGACGATGTAGGTAATGCCGATGACCTGGTCGATGCTGCCCGATTCTTCCAGCGCTTCGATGATATTGGCCCCAATTTCTACACCGATAATCGTGCCCACTATCATCAGCGCGCCCAGTTTTATATCGACGTGACCCAGGGTCCGGTGCCGTTTGGCGGCCACAATTGACTTGCCGGTCATGTGGGCCAGGTCTGTGCCTACCACAAAATTCATGGGCACGCCGGACCAAAACATGAGCGGACCGGCCAGAAAGCCGCCGCCTACGCCAAAAAAGCCGCCCAACATCCCCACCAGAAACCCGATGCCGACCAGGAAAAAAGGATTGATGGTTACGCCGGTAATGGGAAATTCCATGTCCTTACTCCATTTTTTCTAAGCCGAGACGGGTTATGAGGAAGGAGGTGATCCATTCCAGGAGGACGCCCTGGACGACGATCAGAATTAGCGTGGCGATGGCATAAACAAGTGGATTGAGATGAAAGATTCTATTGAGCGGCTCTCCCAAAAAGCGCAGCGCCCCCCAAAAGTAAACAATCAACAGCAAGGCATAAATGATCAGTTCGATGAGGAAATTTCTGAGCAGAATTTTGTGTCGCGTTTTCATGATGGCCCCCTGGACGAGGCTTTTCTGTTCGCAAGAAAACAGAACGATAGTGGCGCAGTGGACTTTAGCGCCTATTGTAACATTTTTTGATTATGCCCTGTTAATAGCGTTGTAACAAAAAGCAGGTGACGATCCTCAATGAAACTGCGGGCTTACGGCCGTATCCCACTCTATGTGCAAGCAAATATAAAATGTTGGTTGTAGCCGCAGTTTTTTACTGCGTTCCAAAGGTGCGGAAAGAATCCGCAGCTACGGTCCCATCAAATCTTACTGATGAGTTTGTCATACACGTCATCCAGCCAGCGATCTTGCGGGGCGACGACATCTGGCTTGGGCTGCAAATCAACCCAGAAGCGATTATTCGTCTGGTTCGCTCAAAATCTGGCAGTCCCGGTTAAGAATCCTTTCGTTGGGAGCCAGTTCGTTTTCAATTTGCCCCAGGTAACGCTGGCCGGTACGGGTGATGAAAGTGGTCACTTTGTGCACGGTCACGTTTCACGCCTATAAATCAATCGTCCCACACTTCATCAAGATTGTCTTTGTAATAATCCAGCGGGTCGGCATATTTGAGGATGTTTTGGTCGTTGGTGGTTTCTAGCAGCAGTTCCAAAAGCAGGCGCACCGCTTCATCCTCACGGCCGTCGCTGTAGTAAGCCAGTGCCAGAAAAACCTTGCCGCTGTTGTCATCGGGGAATTGGTTGACAACTTTTTCCAGCGTTTCGACCGCTTCATCAAAATTGCCAATGTTGCGGTGACTGCTGCCCAGGCAGACGAGGCATTCCTGCAGATCGTCACCATCCAAACCGGCTTTGATGGCTTTTTGGTAGTAGGGAATGGCTTCACTTTCTTCGCCCATCACGTCGTAGGAGCCACCAACTTCGTATAGCACGAGCGGATCGTTGGGATGTTCGGCCAGCAGATCGAGCAGCAGCTCTTGGGAGGCGTCTAATTCGTCTTCTTGGCGCAGCTTTTTGGCGCGGGCAATAGTGTCTTCAATCACTGATTTTCTCCTGAATTGCCACAGAGAGCACAGAGCAAAAAGAGGGTTTCTGTGCCTTTTGGTGGAATGTGTGCGGTTTTGGGGGAATGATAGACAGTGCCGGGCAAACTCGCAACATGAATCTTGTCGGTTTACGGCCGTTTTGGTATCGTCAGATTAATGGGACACAGATAAACACAGATTTTACTTTCTGATTCTGTGCCCAATAAAGATAAGGAAAGGATTTTATAGATGGTTAAAGCAGTAGGGCAGCGAGTGAGGGGGCGGTTGTTGGCGGAAGAGGGAGCGGGGGAAGACGGCCGTTTCGCCCTGCTGCTCACCAATCCCCAACCGGAACCGGAGGCCGTCGATGCGCTCATTTTGCGTTTCACCCTGATTCTTATGGGCACGGAGCAGCATCTATTTCCCAGCTTGTTGATCGATGATTGGGGTGGGGAAGTGCGCGGACAGGCGCTGTATGAGTGGGTGCGGGAAAACGGCAATCAATTTCCCCGCGCTGAAATTTTCGGCTTTAACCAATATGGGGCAAGCGTGCAATATTTTTTGCGCGAGCTGGAGCTGTACGCCAAACTGCCTGTCTACGTTTATCCGGATCGGGAAGCGCCGCTGGAGGCAGGCAAGCTGCTAAGCGCTGTTTTGCTGCCGGATAAATCGGTCAGCGTGCCAGAAAGAATAAAACGGCCGTCTCACCTGAAACGGCCGTTAGCCTCGGCGCGGGTAACGTGGTGGCAGGTGCCCGCCTCGCTCACCCGGTTCGATTTTAACCTTCTGGATAAAACGGAACCGGCGGATTCGTTTCTCTAGATTAGATTGGTCCAAGTTTCAAAATTGGACCAATCTAGCCAAGCCTGTTATTTAATCACCACTTCTACAATTGGCCTACGCCCTGTCTCCGCGTAAAGGAAGCGGCTGAGGGCATCCTCAATCT
The DNA here is from genome assembly GCA_937967805.1 of uncultured Anaerolineaceae bacterium. The sequence goes on along the minus strand of CALBTC010000098.1, from coordinate 1,848 downwards.
TTTTGTTCAATCCTCTGCCCTGGCCGTTAAACTGTTTCACCGTGCGCTCGATGGTTGCTTTGGCATTGTTCACCAACTCATCCTCATCGCGCCGGTCAATGAAGCCGCGCGAGATGATTTCTGGCTGGCCCACCATCTGTCCATTGCCGTTCAGGCTGACGACGGCAAAAAAGAGACCGCTTTGGGCCAATTTTTCCCGGTCGCGCAGCACGGGCCAATCGATCTCACCCACGCTGTCGCCATCGACAAAGACGTAGCCACCGCGCAGCCGGGGCAAAATCTCCAAAGAATCAGAGGACAACTCGACAGGGGTGCCGTTCTCGATGACAATGATATTTTCGGCAGGAATACCCAGCTCTTCAGCCATGACGCCATGCTGTTTGAGATGGCGCAGTTCGCCGTGAATGGGCATGAGATATTGCGGCCGTACCAGGTTAATCATTAGCTTCATCTCTTCCTGGCTGGCGTGACCGGAGACGTGCACGTCGGCGATATTTTCGTACAGCACGTTGGCCCCGCGCCGGAAAAGCTGGTTGATGGTGCGATAAATCAGCTCTTCATTGCCGGGGATTGCGTGAGCCGAAAGCACCACGGTGTCGTCCTCTTCGATTTGCAGGCGATTATGGTTGCCGCGCGCCAGCCGCCCCATCACCGCCGACGGTTCGCCCTGGGAGCCGGTGGCCATAATCACCACGCGCTGCGGCGGCAGGGAGGAGATGTCGCTGATGTAGATGAGGGTGGCTTCGTCGATATCGAGATAGCCTAGTTCCATGGCCATCTTGGTGTTGTCGCGCATGGAGCGCCCGGTGATGGCCAGGTAACGGTTGTGTTTTGCGGCCGTATCTGCCACCAGCTGAATCCGAGAAATGAGCGAAGCAAAGCTGGCCACAATGATCCGCCCCGGCGCCTCGCGGAACATATCCTCAAACGCGACCTCAATCTCTTTTTCTGATTTGGTCCAGCCGGGACGGTCGGCATTGGTGCTGTCGGCCAGCAGGCAAAGCACGCCTCGCTGCGAAAATTCGGCAATTTTGGCAAAGTCAGGTGGCCAGCCGTCGGCCGGCGTGTGGTCAAACTTGTAGTCGCCGGTGTGGACGATGAGGCCGGCCGGGGTGGTAATGCCGTAGCCGACGCAGTCGGGGATGCTGTGGGCGACGTGAAAGGGTTCAATCGTAAAGTGACGGCCTACGGTAAACATGTCGTCTGCCTGGATGGTGATTAGCTCGACCTCTTTATTTAGCCCGGCGCGGCGCATCTTCACGTCGATAAGGCCAATCGTCAGCGGCGTGGCGTAAATGGGCGCATCAATGTCTTGCATCACATGGGGCAAGGCGCCGATATGGTCTTCATGCCCGTGGGTGACCAGGACAGCGACGATGTTGTCCAGCTTGTCCATTAAATATTTGTAGTCGGGAATAATGGCATCGACTCCCAGCATATCATTTTGGGGGAACATGATGCCGGCATCGATCACCACGATTTCATCGTCGTATTCGATGGCCGTCATGTTTTTGCCAATTTCCCCGCATCCGCCGAGCGGCGTGATGCGCAGTTTGTTGTTCATAAATCCTCCGAAAGTAACGAGGCGGCCTGTGCCGCCACGATTATGTTAACTTTTACTGGGGGTGGGGCAATTGCCGTTCCCCAGAGAATAAAGAGAATTGCCGACAACAAACCAATGATTGCCGACAATTCTTGGCTGTTCAGTTGAAGGTTCTTGTGCGTGAAGCAATTTACGGATTGTAATTTGCGGACAAGCCGAGGGTATTATACACGGAGAAGAAGCCAAACCAGAAATATTAGAATTGACTGGACCAGACCAAGCGTCACGGTATACATCCAGAGCAG
>CALBTC010000097.1 GCA_937967805.1 uncultured Anaerolineaceae bacterium | reverse complement strand
GCTTCCATGTCTACGGCCGTTGCCCGCGGCACCGTATCCACCAGGCTGTTATCCTGCGGATTTCGGACCTCAATCTTTTGGGAACGGTCCACCCATTCTCCGTTTAGTAACATTTTCATGGTTCAGTTTTCTCTAGTGGGAGTTTTTCGGTAATCGGCGATCGGTTATCAGTGATCGGTAAACAGTGGGCAGTTTGTTGGAACCGATTACCGATTACGGAATACCGTTTACCGATTACCGTTTACCGTCTCGGCAATGGCCTCATTTATAATCTCAATGCCCTTGTGCAATGTCTCTTCATCAACGATCAGCGGCGGCAGGAATTTGACCACCTGGCTGCGCGCACCAGACAGTTCGATAACCAGCCCTTTTTCGAAGGCGCGCTGCGACACTTTTTTAGCAAATCCGGCAGCGGGAATCTCCAGGCCATAGAGCAATCCGCGACCGCGCACGTTGGCTTGCAGGGCAGGGAACTCCTGCGCCGTCTTCTCCAGCTCATCCTTGAGAATGCTTGACTTGTGCTTCACAGATTGGCTGAACTCGTCGTTTTGCCAGTAGGTGGCGATTGCCGCCGTGGAGGCCACAAAGGCCAGGTTATTGCCGCGGAAGGTGCCAGTATGTTCGCCCGGCTTCCAGGCGTCCAGCTCCGACTTCAGCAGCAAAATAGCCATGGGCAGGCCGCCGCCAATCGATTTGGAGACAGTGACCATGTCGGGTGAGATACCGGCGGCCTCGAAACTGAAAAAGTCTCCGGAACGGCCGTTCCCCACCTGAATATCATCAATGATCAGCAAAATGTCGTGGTCGCGGCACACTTGCTCCAACTGGCGCAGCCATTCAAAGCCGGCCACGTTGACGCCGCCTTCGGCCTGTACCGTTTCCACAATAACGGCCGCAGGGATGTCCAAGCCGCTGCTGTTGTCCTCCAGCGCTTTGCGTAAATAGTTGATCGTGTTGAAATCGGGTCCCAGGTAGCCATCATAGGGCATGAAGGAGACGTTGGCGCGGTTGATGTAGGATTCGTGGCGGTAGTTTTTGTTGCCGGTAACGGCCGTTGCCCCCATCGTCAACCCATGAAAACCGTTGGTGAAAGAAACAACATTCGACCGACCCTTCACTCGCCGCGCCAGCTTCAGCGCCGTTTCTACACAATTTGTGCCAGTAGGACCTGTGAACTGAATTTTATAATTGAGCTGACGGGGGGCCAAAATTGTTTCCGTGAAAGTTTGCAGAAATTTTTTCTTGGCCGACGTGCCCATATCCAACCCATGCACCACACCGTCATTTTGCAAATAGTCGATCATCGCCGTGGTGATAGCTTCGTTGTTGTGTCCGTAGTTCAGCGTCCCGGCACCGGCAAAGAAATCAATATATGCCTTACCCTGTTCGTCATAAAGCGTGGCACCTTTGCCTCTGGCAAAAACCGTAGGAAAGGCCCTGATATAGCTTCTAACCTGGGATTCGACCTGCTCAAAGATTTGCATCTTGTTTCTCCATGAAAGCCTGGCGAGTGAATTTGCTATCTTAGAAAATAATCGTGCCCTGTGTCATTCCCGCCTTCGCGGGAATGACAGGGAAGATTTCGATTAACTGATTAAAATTTCACTCACCCGCCAGGCTTCTTTGATCATTCGCTTTTTTCAGACGATTCGTAACTTATTCAATGTCGGCATAAGCGTCTGGGCAAATGTCCTCTGCTTTTGTGTCTCCAGGCAGCGCGCCTTCATCAAACCCTTCGAATTGGCCAATGAGCTCAATCAACATGCCTTCTTCTTTAATGTCCTCAAGGTGTTGGTTGAATTCCTGGCGCAGATCCAAATCTTCATAGCGGAAAGCGGCCGCACCGTAATTCACGGCAGGTGCCCCATCAATGACTGGTTGCTCAAACGGATCAGCCAGCTCAAACTCATCGGTGCCGGCATCAGCCAGCGTGCGCAGCAGCGTGGGTCGTGTCCCAGTCCAGGCATCGATCTGCCCGGCCTGCAGGCCGGCAAACCCGGATGGATCATCGGGGAAATTGACGATCTGGTCTTCAGATACGCCGACGGCCAGCATGTAGTCATTTTCTAGATAGCCGGCACCCGTGCCAACCTTTACGTCTGGATTGGCGGCAATATCTTCATAGCTGTGTAAATCGAGGGGGTTTCCGGCTTCTACGATCAAGGCGTCACCGATAGTGTATTCCGGATCGGCAAAGAGTACCTGCTCACAGCGGGTAGGGTTCACATACATACCGGCAGTGATGGCATCAAAACGGCCGGCCTGCAAGCCCGGAATCAGCGAGCCAAACTCGGTGAGAACGCCTTCCATTTCTTCAATACCCATGCGTCTGAAAACTTCGCGGGCAACTTCTACCGCTTCACCAGACAGCGTACCGTCTGGCCGGGCAAAGGCGTAAGGATTCTCATTGGCAAACCCAACCCGTATCACGCCTTCACGGCGCACGCGCTCCAGGGTTGATTCCTCTTCGGCCATCTCTTCCGTATCGCCGCCATCTTCTTGCGTCGTGTCGGCTGCCTCCGGCTCAGTTGTATCACCGCCGCAGGCACTTATTGCCAGCACTAAAATTAAGCACATTCCAATTAACGTCAAAAACTTACGAAAATGCATTTTCTCCTCCTAATCTTTTCTGAGAGATACATTACGAACTTAGTTCATTTCTAGTGGACTTATCAAAGGATTGTTTTTCTCTATAGCCACCTCCTTTTGCCATTGAATCATTTTGATTCGGCATAGTTGATTAGGCTTCTCCTAAATAGTTGTTTATTCGCTGCAACAGCATGGCCATATGGTCACGCCGAACCTGAGCGACAGTGTGCATATCGCTGTTGCGCAAAGCTTCTAATACGCCTTGAATCTCATCGACCATGAGGTCAACTTCTTCTTCCCAATTCAGGTCGGGCAAAAGCTGCAGCCAGACGCGAGCCGTGCGGTGATAAAGCTTGTCGGTGATTTCTCTGAGGAAGGAGTTGCGGATAGCCTTAAGCATTTCGAGGTGAAAAGAATAGTAAAGTCTGCCCAGCGCTTTGGGGTCGAACTGATCACGAATTTGTTGGGCCTGCGGTATCAATGCTTCTAGATTGGCAACAATGTTGTTTGTACTTCGTACTGGCCGCAATTCCCCGACCAATTCGATAAGCTTTTGACGCACGACGTACACTTCTTTAAGGGATTTAATGTCAACGGCCGTCACCACCGCCCCTGATCCTTTACTGATATTGATCAGGCCATCCTGCTCCAATTTCCACAGCACGCGGCGCATCATGCTGCGGCTGACGCCATATTCAGACGCCAGGGCATTTTCACTCAGCATCGCTCCCGGTGAATATTCAAGCAAACAAATACGCTCCAGAATTTCTTCATAAATCGTATCGGAGTCAACAGCTACGTTCTGTTCAGTGCTCATAGTTGTTCGTTAACTCTATGTGTGGTTTAGAGGATGTTGCTGCGTTTTGACTTTCAGTAGGCAATAGCTATAATCTGCTGTGCAGCAGGTTGTAACAACTTGTAGCAACCTAAATACAACTCGCCGCAAGCTGACTGTAGCATAACCTCCACCATCTGTCAATTCTCATGCTCCCCTGTTCCGGAGGCTGCACAACGAAGGTTATGCACTCTGCGCAGGGGAAAATAGTATCGTCTACGCAATATTCATTTAGGGCAATCACAATCAAATAAGGAGGAATCATTTATGCGTCAGCGAACCGATCTGGTCTTTTCTATGGTCGAGTATGAACGTCGTCTGAAAGAACTACGGCAGCGAATGATTGAAAAGGATCTGGAAGTTGTTATAAGCACGACACCAGAAAACATTTGCTACCTCACCGGGTTTGAAAGCCCAGGTCATTACTATTTCAACGCTGTCGTTATTCCCCTGACAGGAGAGCCGTTTGCCGTTTGCCGTCGCCTGGAGGACAGTGGCATGGAGGCGTATACCTGGCTGGCTGAGCGACGGCCGTACGAAGATACGCAAAATCCCGTCGTGCGCTTGGCCCAAGCCCTGGCTGAATTTGGACTTGATAAAAAGCGAATTGGTATTGAGAAGAACTGCTGGTTTTTTACGGCCGTTCAACAAGAAACACTCTTCAGCCAATGCCCGGAGGCCACGTTTGTCGATTGCTCCGGTATCGTTGAAGCAGGCCGGCTCATCAAATCAGAAGAAGAAATTGCCCTGATGCGGCAGGTGGCCCACACTACAGAAGCCGGCATGGCAGCCGGTATCGACGCTGTGACCGCCGGCGTGACAGAAGGAGATGTAGCCGCCGAAATTCATTACGCCATGATCAAGGCGGGCAGCGAATGGCCTTCTATTCAACCGTTTATTGCCTCTGGTGAGCGGGGCGCGATTGGCCACGCCACCTGGACCAATCGGGTTATTCAATCTGGCGAGCCGGTTTTCCTTGAGGTGAGCGGCTGCTTGAAACGGTATCACGCGGCCATGATGCGCACCGTCTTTGTCGGTGAGCCAGACGACAGTTTGTGGGAAGCCGAAAAGCTGGTGCAAGATGCGATGGCCGCGTGCCTGCAAATGATTAAGCCGGGCGTTACATCCCATGCAGTTGACGCCGCCGGACGGACCGTGATTGCCAATTCCCAGTTGGGTGCCCAGCAGGGGTCGCGCACCGGTTACTCCATCGGCATTGGCCTGCCGCCGGATTGGGGTGAGGGGCACATTCTGAGCCTGGTGCAAAACGAAAAGAGAGAATTGCAACCCAACATGACTTTCCACTTAATCCCCTGGGCGCAAATTCCGGGCAAAGGGGGCATTGGCTTCTCCGAAACTGTACGCGTAACCGAAGACGGTTGCGAGCTCATTACCAGCCTGGAGCGCAAGTTATTTGTAGTGTAGCTGCCAACCAAGATTGAACCAATTTACTCTAGTAATGCGACCTGTTTATAGTCAAAAATTGGTCCAATCTCCAGCAATATTTCATCCTCACGTGTAGGTGTAAAAATGGAAACTCCGGTACAGACAAACGTTGATTATGAAAAAGCGGGCAAACAGGTCAGCTATCTGAAAGTGCCACACTCGCGCAACAATTCCGCCTGGGGCAAAGTGCTGCTGCCGATTGTTGTGATTAAAAACGGCCGTGGCCCCACAGC
>CALBTC010000096.1 GCA_937967805.1 uncultured Anaerolineaceae bacterium | reverse complement strand
GGCTCTTCTTCCACCATCTGGTAATCGCCAATAATGGTATTGGCCTGGCGCAGGCTGGCATTGGCTTCGGCGAAGGCCTGCTGCAGGCTGTGGGCCTCAATCTGCACGTCGCCGGTGATGATCTTGGCCAACGTCGCGACCAGGTCGCCAGACGTTAAGTCATCCAGGTCCGCCAAGCTGTCACTCACAACCACATCACCATTAACACGCAGGGCAGCTGCAACTTTGGCGGCCACCAAGTGAAGGGCATCTTCTTGAATCGTTCCTTCATAGGCAAAGAACCAAACACCAACAGGTTGGGTCTGACCAATACGCCAGGAGCGGCGACTAGCTTGCAACACAGTGTAAACTGAGTAATCTGTCGCTATCCATTTAAGGGAAGGAAAGTCGAGTAGATCAATCCCCGTTTCCACCTTGCGGGGGTGGGTGATGATAACATCCACGCCAGCCTGGACCTGTTTCTCAACCCACTTTTCACGCTTGCTGGGGGAAGCACGCAGGATGGCTGCTTTCAAGCCGGCCGCTTCTAACATCTCTTTCCATTCAGGCTGAATATCCAGAGTATCCGTCTGTAAGCAGAAAAGTAGTACCCGCCGGCCCTTTGCCTTTTCCTTCAAACACATCTCGACGATTGCCTCTTCCTTAGGACCGATGAAATCATCGGGAAGTCCGGGCACGGAGGCGACGATGGCACCAGTACGAGGACAGGTAACAACCTTCGCCCGGCGCGGTGAATCTGGCCAGAAGAGCAGGGCGTAGAGATAGCCGGCCAACAACGACTTGTCACCGCGTATGAGCCGCTCTTTCAATTCTTCCCTCAATTGCTCTTTTAGGGATTCGTAGCGCGCTGCCTGCTCCGGAGCCATGGGCACGGAAACGGGAATTTCGGTGTACTCTGGCAAGGGGAAGCCCATGTCCCTCAGAGAAAGAAACACTGATCGGTTGAGCAGCCAGGGCAGCATCGCCGGGCTGCCACCGGGCAGTTCCTTGAAGCGCACATTGGAGCGGCTGTTGGCCGTTTGTTTCCCGTCTTCGTCGAGGGTGATGGTTTCAATCCGCTGCAAAATGCCGTAGGCCGAGACCCAATCCCGGCTGCGCAGGCGGCGCTGGCCGGTGGCTTCTGGGTCTACATAGGCTCTGCCCATCTCCGGTGCCAGGCGGAAGAGGAGATAGAAGAGGCTAGACGCTTTGCCGCCGTAAATAGTACCGGTAAGGGCCACGACTTTCCCGGCCGCTTGAGCCAGGTGGTGCATGGCATAGCCTTGGTCGCTGTCGAATCCCTTGTATTGGTGGACTTCGTCCACTAACATCAGATCCAGCTTCCCATTAGCCCGCATCTTGATGTAGCCAGCTAGGGGCACCTTGCCATAGCCAAAGGTGTCGCGGACGGCTGTACCATGCCACTTCTCCAGTTCATGAAAAGGTACCGACTGCCCCTTTTCGGTGTAGCGGCGGATGATGCGCTCCAGCTGAGCATATAGTTTGACGCTGCCACGCACCTGTGATTCGGATCGGCGGCGGGTGAACTGGTACAGCGGCGAACGGCACTGCTCGTTACTGCATGTATATGTCTTGGTTTTAAGTTCGCTGACGGTTAACGGCCGTCCACCGCGGAACTGGGTTTCGCCACATACAGGGCAGCGAATGCCGCGCTGCTGCAGGGTCAGGAGTTGGCGCTCGGTGAACGGCCGTTCTTCAACCGGAAGGTCCATCAATTTTCGGGCAGATAATTCTTGCCCCCACGGCCGTTCAATATCGCTGTAACCCCTGCTGACATAGTTGTGGCTGGCCCGGCCGCCGTAGTCGTAGGCATGTTCCCAGCCGGTTGCACTGCGGGCGGTGGTCTGCTTGAGGACACCGACCAATGGGGCATTGTCAGGTTGACCGGCGAAGAACTGGTCCACATCACTGACGGTTTGCAGATGCATCGTACGCACACCGGGCCAGACGGCTTTGAATTCCCGCTGCCATTTGTCTACCAGATGGGGCGGGCAGAGGACGACGGTACGGCGGGCGTTGCGCCCAGCAGCGACTGCCGCCCCCACGGTTGTGTTGTGCGTAACGATGTAATCATCGGTGACATATAGTTGATTCTCTGAGTCCAGAGCAATGCATTGAGCCTCTTTCTTGCCTACGTATTCGACTTTGACCATCGCCCGAGCAACGCCATACTTGGTGCGAGGGAGTACCCGCTTAAGCTTGCGGGTTAGACGGAAAGGCTGGATGCAGTCTGGTAGTTTGATACTAAGCCGATAAGCCAATTGTCCACGCCGCCTTTCGCCATTATGCGTGTAGCGTGGAATTCGAGTGGTTAGCTTAGCTGTACCCCCCAGCGATTGAACTAATTCTGTCACATCCCTGGCCAATTTCTCTGAGACTGTAGAGTAGGTGATATGTCCGGTAAATCCGTCTGGTCGCCGACTTATCGTGCCATCCGTATCGAGCAAACCTTGCAAAAAAGCGATCCGAGAATCAACACTGGAAAATAGATAGGGCTTGGGGATAAACTTAGTTTCAGAGCGGTGCCCCATTAAGCCTAAATCACGAAGTTTCAATTGAACTGTGTTATGAGTGAGTTTGTACCCATTGCCTTCTGGTTCGCTCTCGCGACTTATCCGGTAAGAGTATTTGCTTCGGTGTTTTAGCGCAAGGCCACTCGGTAAAGTTTCCGCCACTGAAGTCAGAATTTCTTTATCAGCTGTTGTCACAACAGCGCTGCCATCACTTAAACCACCGTCGCCAATCAAGACACCCAACAAGTACGGGTCAAGTGGTAAGGGTTGTTCTTCAAACTCAACCGGTTTAACAAAAGGAATAAAATAACGAGCATTTCCAGACAGACTGAACAGCTTTCCCCTAATTGCTTGAAGCTCAAACACCTGGGGAGAATGTCCTCGCCATCTACGTTCCGGTGTTAATACTTGCCACAGATGTTTGTCACAGCATTCTGTCTGGGAACCATCGCTGAAAGTCACACGGTAGATAGGTTTTTCACCTTGTGGGTAAACGCCGACCACGCGAGCCGCCCCACCTTCAGGATTTACAACTTCGTCACCTTCCTGAACATCCCCCATACGTTTCCAGCCAGTCGGGGTCAGTACCTTGCAATCGAGGGGCTGCGCTTTTCCCACGCCCATTTCGCCCACGATGATGACATCTCGTTCGGTTTCCAGGCGGGTTAATGCAGCCGCAGCCGCATGCTTTTGGGCCGGTAACAGACCAGTCTTGCCATTCATGCCTGGGATAGGACGCTGCTTGCTCAGGCTGTTTAGCAAACGGCCGTATCCATTCAGATCAAACGAGTAAACCGGGGGATATTCCTGGGCCACAATGCCCGTCAGGTGCGAAATCCACTTCTGCAGGAACTGCTCCAACTCCGCGCCTTTGTAGCTGGTGACCTGGCCGTTACTGTTTACGGTGGTGATGTCGGTGACGACGCTTTCCGTCTCCAGATGAGTCACCCGGGTACGGCCGTCCGGCAGCGGTTCTTCATATTCCTCGGCGCGGGTCACTTTGTAGTTGCGGCCTTTAATCAGCAGCCGTTCATCACCCTCGGCCAGCACCTGGTTATTGAGATGACCGGCGGCAATGACACTGTTCATATGCCCAATTTTGAGGGGCGTTAACGGCCGTAACGGGACGTTGGCACCATCTGGGTCCAGATGCTCCCGCCAGGCATCTTTACTGCTGGCGCCCAGCTGCCTAGCCTCAGCCAGGGCGTCGGCCGGATCGACAAATTGGGAGCGAAATTTGAATGCGCTGTGTTTGACAATCAATGGAGGCAGCGTGTAAGTGGGTTCAGAAACGGCCGTTAATGGTGGCAGCACCTCTTTATCGAGAGCCATCTGTGCCAGCTTCTCTACCATCTCTCCATCGGGCGAAAGTGCTTTCGACCGCAGGACGCCAAAGAGGACAATCTGCTTGAATCGCTCGTACTCCTCATCCGGAAAGCGGAAAATCTGAATCTGGTCATACCAGGAGAGGATATAGCGTGTGGCTTTACGAAAGCGGAGCATATGCTGGGGCACCACCCAGACGAGCAAGCCACCCGGCTGCAGCCAGGGACGGGTGTGGACCAGCCATTGATATTCGAGACGGCCGTCCTCCTCATCATGATCATAAGGCGGGTTAAGATAGAGCAGATTGTAACCACCGCGTGAGGTTACCAGGCTGAGATAGCTATCGTGGAGAATGCGCGTACCGTGCACTGTGGCTGCATTCCCTTTATCAGAGCCATGCCGGGAAACCATGAGTTGGCCTACTGCTTCACGAGCAGCTTTTGCCCGGCCCTCATGCAGCTCGATGCCGAAGGGGTCCAGGCCCAGCTTGTTGGCCAGGGTCACCAATGCGGTGCCTTCACCAGAGCATGGATCTAGGATACGGCCGCCGTGGGGGGCAGCGATATACGTTACAAGAAGTTTAGTAACAGAAGGGGGGAGCTTGAAATAGCCTGCCTTTTCAACGTTTGCTAATCTGGTCATTTGCTTTACCTCTGGAATGTAAGGGGGAGAAGGGGGAAATGTGGTCTTTTTCTGCGGGCAGGTAGCAAAAGAGCCATCTTCTAATTAGCCCAGAAGATGGCCAGTAATCAGTTGATCATAAAGGGGCGCAAAAAGCTGATCCTATTTGTGTGATAGTCTAAAGGCTGTATTCAACCGAGGTCAGAAAGAAATCTTTTGCGATTGTAGCCCGCACTCAATAACGCTTTGCCACTCCTTGGATGTCGGCAGAGCCCGCCAAGCCGCATAACCCTGTCCTTCACCCTCATCGAGCAGAGTGATCAGGTTGCGTTCACGGCCGTTTTTCCACAAATATCCCGCCCATTCCGGCAGCAGTGGCAGCGCCAGGCATTTGTTTAGCATGGAGTAAAACAATGGCGGAATCGGCAGCATGCCGTCATCCAGCAGGTAGAAAGGCTGTTCCGGATTCATCTCCTTCAGGCTGGCCTGCTTGTGAATCAGGATGTGGTTAGACCAGCCACAGGGCAACGTGGCCTGGATTTTCACATGCTCTTTCATGCCGTCCAGGCGCACGCGCTTGCGGCCAAGCCAATGTACTTTGCCTCCACCAACCAGCGCCGCCCAGTTCGCTTTCACCGACTGTTTGGCTCCTACCATCTCCAGGTAAACCAGCGTTTCGTCCACGTCGTCAATGGCCAGTGCCGGGGTCAACACGGCCAATCCCTGGGCCAATGACAGCTTGCGGGTAGGATCATTTTGGACACGCACTTCTTT
>CALBTC010000095.1 GCA_937967805.1 uncultured Anaerolineaceae bacterium | reverse complement strand
CCAGCCAGCGGCGCGGCCTGGCGCTGTTCCGCTCCGGGGCGACGCGCTGCTTTGAGTGCCACACCGCGCCCACCTTCGCCAGCGACACCTTCCGCGTGGTTGGCGTGCCCAGCGATGATCCGGGCCGGGCCGGTGTGACCGAAGAGGGTTCCACAGGGGCGTTTAAGGTGCCCACGCTGCGCAACATCGCCCTGACTGCACCTTACATGCACAACGGCTCACTGGAAACATTGGAAGCGGTGGTCGATTTTTACGCCGACGGCGGCGGCCGTATTCATGGCCAGGAAAATGTGGATGTGTTTGTGCAGGGATTTGAATTGACTGACCAGGAGCGGCTTGATTTGGTTGCTTTCCTGTACGCGCTGACGGATGAGAGCGGGTTGCCGGAGGTGCCAACGGCCGTTCCCTCCGGCCTGCCAGTCATTGAACGCGTGGAAAATCCGGCCCGCGCTGAAGTGGCGGCGCATAACGTGGGTGGGGAGACGGGCATTGATTTAGGTGACCGGGAGCCGATGACGATTGTGGTGCAGGCAGGAGAGAGTGTGCAAACGGCCGTAGACCGCGCCCGCCCCGGTGACATTATCGAGGTGCCCTACGGCACCTACCACGAGCGCGTCGTCATCGACATCAACGACATCACTCTGCGCGGCATCCCCAACGAAGCAGGCGAATGGCCTATTTTTGACGGCGAAGGCGTGCTGACCGAAGGCGTCATTGCCTCCGGCAACAACTTCCCCGTGGGCAACCTGCACGTACGCAACTACACCGACAACGGCGTTCTGGTCGAGGGCGTGACCGGTGTGCATTTCCACGACATCTTTGCCGAAAACGTGGGCACCTACGGCGTCTACCCCGTGCGCAGCACCGACGTGCTGATTGAGCGTGTCGAAGTCACCGGCGTGGACGATGCCGGGATTTATGCCGGGCAGTGTGAAAATGTGGTCGTGCGCGACAGCGTAGTGTACGGCAACGTGCTGGGCATCGAGCTGGAAAACACGATCAACGGTGAAATCTACAACAACCACGCCTACGACAACACGGTTGGCATCTTCGTGGTGCTGCTGCCCCAACTCACCTCTAAAGTTTCGGCCAACACGCTCGTCTATGACAACATTGCCGAGGACAACAACCATGAGAACTTCGCCCCGCCAGGGGCCATCGCCGGTATTGCGCCTTCTGGTGTGGGCATCCTCTTACTGGCCACCGACAATGCCGAGGTGTACAACAACGTCATTCGCAACAACAAAACCACCGGCGTAGCCGTCTTCAGCCTCACCAGCACGGGCGCGTTTGACATCAACGAAGTAGATGTGGGGCCCCTGCCGGAAAACAACTGGGTCCACGACAACAGTTTTGAAAACAACGGGTACGATGCGGATCCCTTTGTGAAGGATTTAGGCATTCCTACGGCCGATATTTTGTGGGACGGCACGGGCATGAACAACCGCTTTAACGAAGAAGGTGCCTCATCGTTCCCGCCACTGGTGCCGGGCGACGGCTGGCCTAATATTGTCCGCCGTGGGTACACTAACATCCTTGGCTTTTTAGTGAGCCAACTCCTTTAAACCAGAGGTGCGACGCACTTTTGAAGTGCGTCGCACCCGACAGCTTGTCATTCTGAATGAAGCGCAGCGAAATGAAGAATCCTACTGGAGATAGTCTATTATAAGCTATGTCTGCGACGGATAAAGCCTGTAGGGATGCTTCGCTGCGCTACTCAGAAACAAGACATTTGTTTCTGTATTCTCAGAGCAGTCGCACCGCGCTGTGGCCTCTCTCAGCATGACAGGTAATGAAGTTATTGATCGGGAGATAGGGCAGCCACACCCCAGAATGGCCCGGGGCAGGTCACCTTGTTTTCAAAGAAGCGGTAGTCTACGGCCGTTTTCTCCCCACCGGCCAATGTAATCTCATCCCCAACGGTAAACAACGTCGCCTCAATGCCGTTGCCGCGGAATACAATTTGCAACGGATCACTATCCTCATCCGGCCAAACGTTCGGCGGCCAAAGAATCGTGTGGCCATCAACACGGAAGCAGCCATCATCAACGGTTAAAACACCGCTGACACTGCCTTCATCTGCAGCCCATTTAGACTGAAAATAGAAAATCGCACTTCCGGCAGGCTGGGTATAAATGTCAGGAATCGCTTGCTCGGTCAGCGTCTCGATGCTGCCCAAAATCCAGTACGGGCCAGGGCACGCTTGTGGCATTTCCGGCTCGACGACGCTGCGGGTTTCGCCGCCACCCATGCGCGACCATTCACCCACACGGCCAACCGGATCGCCAGCGCCGTTGAGTACCGTGATCTGTTCACCCTCAATTTCCAGCGAAAAGTCGTAGTGCCAGATGATGACCGGCGCTTCCGCCAGAGGAACGCTTTCATGCTGCACGCGCAGGCAGCCATTGTCATCCAGAATAAGGGTACCTTCTAACAGCGCCTCCATGCCCGCCACGGCCGGAGCCTGGCGCGGAAACTGAATCGTCTGGCCATTTGGCCCGCTGTATGCATCGACGCCACCCGCGTTGCTTCCCGGGATATTGTCGGGATCGATTGGCTCCACCTCGACCAGCGACGGCAGTTCGTAGCCTGCATCGGCCACCGCCTGCAAGAACAGTTCCGGATTACCGACGGTCAGGTAAACCCGATTCTCCATGACATCCACACCGCCGGCAATGGACATTGGCTCTAGCTGTTCAACAATGCTGAACGCCTCTTGCTGGGCGGCTTCCAGTTCGGCCAGCGTGTATTGGGCAGAGCGAATTTCGACGATGTCGGCCAGTGCGGGATAGGTTTGCAGATACGGCCGTATCACCTCCACCCCATCTTCCCCGGCAAACACCACCACAACTTGGTACGTTGGCTCATGCTCCAGCCAAAGACCGGCAAAGCTGTCGGCTTCGTTCGCCAGTAAATCAGCTTGCAGCTCGCCGATGCTGTCTTGCATGCCAAGGCGCTCCTTGGCCTCTTCCAGGCTCACGCCCAACTCTTCAGCGTAGGCAGCAGCGTCCGGATTGGCTTCCTCGGTGGGAACGGCCGTTTCCGCCAATTCCGGTTCTGCCCCGCCAGGGGAGCAGGCCATCAACAAAATAATCATCAGTAAAGGGAAATGTCTTCCAAATTTCATCTAATTCCTCCATGCGGCAAAACAAAAGAGCGCGCCGCTTGCTCAGGTTGTTTAACGTCATTCGCAGCCAGGATGTTCCTGTTATTTGAGACGGTGCCGGAAAACGGCCGTAGCCTACGTTCATGAAAGTACTGTACCGTAAAGAGCGTGCTGTCATGGAGGTTTGTTTCAATGTCTGCCTTAGAAAACGCAACAACCGTTTTGAAGGAATGCTTCTTACCCGCAAGTCACCATCGCCGACAAAAAGACCATACAACTGTTCAGGTTGAAGATACACCCAGCACTTACCTTGCACCAGAAAACGGCGAATCCACAGCCATCACCAGGTATGAGGAGTTAATTCGCCAGTTAAGGGAAGAAAATGAAACACTCAAAAATTCTATACACATCAACCCGGCATTTCGCTGGATTGTACGCGTTGCCGTAATTTTGAGCGCGCTCGCTTTTTTGCTAATGGTCGTGCTTGCTTTTCAAAGCGAAATGTCGGCAACGCAGGACAAGCTGTTCGAGATTTGTGACAATACCTGGAAAATTGGATTCGCGACAATCATTGGTTTAATTGGCGGCAAAATTTCCTGATCCGCTTGCAGAACAACAGGTTTATTATCGGAGTTCATTAGTAAATTCCCGCTTGACGGCAAAAAAAAGGCATGGTAGACTGTCCGCCGTAGCAAATACAAAAATTCTTAAAGGAGGTACCCACAAGATGGCTCAAGTGAAAAGTAACATCTTCGGAAACGTAATCGGACGTTGTGTGGGTACACCTGCTCACTGCTAAGAATCCAAACTTGATTATTTTTGGATGAATTTGCGGCCACGGGTGTACACAACCTGTGGCTTTTTTGTTGCCTGTTCCTGGCAATCCCCAGCCACCGTCACACAACATTGATCGGTGGCTTTTTGTTTCTCTCTTAACTTCCAACATCAAACAAAAGCCACATTCCCTGTCTAAAAAAGTGTCGGGATGTTTGCCGGATCATTCTAAAACCGGCCTAAATTCAATCTAATGGACAAGTTTGAGGCTTTTGAAAAATACGAAGCGTATCAATATTACGACAACAGTCGCGAGGCCCGGCGCAACCGGCCTGGCCCCAAGAAAAAGAAAGACCGCCGCGCCCGGCAAGTCATGCGCGAAATCCGCGAAATGGACGATGGTATTGAAAATTGGATACCCAGCTACGCCAAGGCAATTGACCCACGCCACCACGAGCGGCAGTGGGTTACTGAGTCTGTTGGCCCGTTCTACCGCGACCAGATCATCACTGATGTAACGCGGCTGGTAAAAGGTGGCAAAGAGGCCAATGTCTATGCCTGTACCGGCCATCCGGCCACGGGCATGGAGCTGATCGCCGCCAAGCTGTACCGTCCGCGCATGTTGCGCCATCTGAAAAACGATGCCGTTTACAAGGCGGGCAGGATGCTGCGCGATGCAGAAGGTAAGCAAATCAAGGGGCGACGCGAAAAGCTAGCATTGCGCAAAAAGACCAATTTTGGCAAGCAAGTGGACATTCAATGGTGGATTGGGAACGAATACCGCACCCAAACCCAGCTTTTTGAGGCTGGGGCCAACGTGCCAAGACCCATCGCTCACCAGGGCAACACCATTCTCATGGCCTACATTGGCGACGCGTATGGCCCGGCCCCCACGCTGAGCGAGGTACGACTGCCGCAGGACGAGGCGGAACCGCTGTTTCAGCGAGTGATGGACAACGTGGCGCTGATGCTGGACAACCATCTGATCCACGGTGACCTGTCGGCATACAACATTTTGTACTGGGAAGGATCGATTTACCTGATCGATTTCCCGCAAATGGTGGAGGCACGGCACAACCCACACGCCTACGAACTGCTGGAGCGGGACATTACCCGCGTGTGTGAATATTTCAGCGGTTTCGGCATTGAACGCGACCCGGTAGCCCTGGCGCGTGCGCTGTGGGAACCGTACATGGGGCCAGGAGGTTAAGAGTATGGCAAAAGAGATGAATAATAGGCGGTTGATGAAGCGGTATTTACGGCCGTACACCTCCCGTCTCTTGGGCTTAAGCACCTTGCTGGCCGTCAGCATTGGCTTGCAGCTTTATGGCCCCCAGGTGATTCGGGACTTTTTGGACGCGGCGCAGAGCGGTACGGCCGTTCGGCTGCTCGTTAGCCTGGGTGTGCTGTTTTTTGTGGTGACGCTGGCCCAAAAGGCCGTGGCATTGTGGACCGCCTACCTGAGTGAAGATTTGGGCTGGGCAGCCACCAACAGCCTGCGCGCTGACCTGGCCGAACACACCATGCGGCTGGACATGAGCTTCCACAAGCTGCAAACGCCGGGCGAGCTCATCGAGCGCATTGATGGCGACGTGAGCAATCTGGCCGAATTCTTCTCCCAACTGCTAATACAGGTAGTGGGAAACGCCGTCCTGGTCATCGGCATTCTGGTGCTGCTGTTTCGGGAAGATTGGCGCATCGGCCTGGTGGGGCTGGCCTACGGCCTGCTGACGCTGGGCCTGCTGCAACTGATCCGCAAGCCGACAGTCAACGTATGGCGCGACGTGAGCAAAGCTTATGCTAAGCTGCACGGCTATGTTGAAGAGCGCATCGGCGGTACGGAAGACATTCGGGCCAACGGTGGTGAACCGTATGTCTTCAAAAAGCTGTACCCGCTGCTGGCTAACGTAGCCAAAAGCCGCGTTCGGGCCGATTTGATAGGCGGCTATACCTTTAGCAGCAGCTACATGCTGTATGTGGTGGCCATCGTCGCCACGCTGGCGCTGGCCGGCACCTTCTTCCTGCAAGGGCAAATCACCATCGGCACGCTGTTTTTGCTGGTGGCCTACGTGCGGCTGATGGAATCGCCGATCAAATACATCCGGCGGCAAATCAGCGACATGCAGCGGGCCGTGGCCAGCATCGGCCGTATCAATGAGTTTTTACAGATGGAACCGGAAGTAAAGGAGTCTGTCACTGCCAAATTGCCTGCGGAGGCAACGGCCGTTTTCTTCCGCAACGTCTCTTTCGCCTACAAAGATCGGTTATCGGTAAACGGTTATCGGTCCACCGATCACGGATTACGGATTACCGAAAACGGGTCACCAAATGTGCTGCACGATGTAACGTTTAAACTGGCGGCGGGCAAAGTCCTGGGCCTGCTGGGGCGCACCGGCAGCGGCAAAACGACGCTGACGCGGCTGCTTTTCCGCCTGTATGACGTCGACGCCGGCAGCATTACCCTGGACGGCATCGATCTGCGCCAGGCAAGCCTGGCCGACGTGCGGCAGCACATTGGCATGGTGACGCAGGATGTGCAGCTTTTTGAAGCCACCGTGCGCGACAACCTGACGCTGTTCCGCCGCTACGATCCCAACAAAACGCCTATTCCTGACGCGGAAATCGAGGCGGCGCTGTACACACTGGGGCTGGGCGATTGGCTGGCCGGTCTGCCCGACGGCCTGGACACGGTGCTGAAATCGGGCGGGCAAGGCCTTTCGGCCGGGCAGGCGCAGCTGCTGGCCTTCACGCGGGTCTTTTTGCGCGATCCGCAGCTGGTGATTTTGGACGAAGCATCTTCCCGGCTGGACCCGGCCACGGAGCAGCTTTTGGAACGGGCCATCGACACGCTGCTGCACGGCCGTACCGCCATCATCAT
>CALBTC010000094.1 GCA_937967805.1 uncultured Anaerolineaceae bacterium | reverse complement strand
GGGCACCATCTCCAGCATGAACCTGACGCCCCAATCAACGCCGGAATTTGTCCTCAGAGTTGAGTCTGGCCGAACCTACCGGGTGCGCGCCCAGCCACTGCCAGACATTTTGTACAATGACGGTGAGCCGGTGGGCGTGGCCAGCTTTGTGCAGGGCATGCGGATTCGGGCAACCGTTAGCCAGGTTTTGGGTGGGCCGGAGACGGGTAACACAACACAGCTTGTCACCGAAGATCTGGTGGTTATTCGTTAAAGTGAATCAACCAAAGCCCACTACCCAAGACGGCCGTTTCGGGAACAAAATATTAAACAAAATAGCCGGTTCCGCCTGCCGACTATAACAGTCGGGGTGAATGGCATTGAGTTCGTCTAAAGATGCCTGGCCAAAGATAAGCTGCAGAAGAGTGGTGCCGGGAAACTGAATGTCGCCGTCATCTACCACTTTGGCTTTATATGTTCCCACTTCTGTAAGCTGGTCGTCTTCAAACACCAGGGTGAACTGCTGTTTGTACAGATTCACCCGGCAGGTGCCACTGTATCCGGCTAAAACGCTGTGGGCCAAACGTTTTTCCAGTACGGGCGCGATATGGCGCAAAAAGGCGGGCAGGTCTGGCACGCGGATGTACCAGGCATACGGCCGTCGCTGCTCTTCTAGCTGGCGGCCCAATGCTTCGTAAATAGGATGTCCCTGGCCCAATCCAAAAAAGACGCCACGCAGCCGCTTTTCTTCTTTTTCATACAGCTCGTCGGCTATTTTTTTGAAGTGGCGCGTCAAGAATAGTCCCACAGCCCGCCAGGAATGGCCAGGCAGTACACCCAGTTCGCGCACAAAGTAGCTTTTGCCAAACTGTTTGTATTCTACGTAGGCAACGGGTTGGGGATTAGGAACGCCCGTGCTGAGCGAAGCCGAAGGTGCCGTTTCCACCAGATAAAACTGTTTCGCATACATCGAGGTTGGATGAGGAATCGTCAATTCATAGCGCCAGCCGGCTTCATCTCGGGCCCGGCTCAGCAAGCTGCCTTTGTTGTGTGCTTCATACAAGGTTTGTAAGATGGGCCAATCCGTCACCTTTGCCGGGCGAATTTGGTAAGTTTCTTTATCCACCGTTTGATCATTGCCGGGCCGATCCCACAAGAAGTCACGCCCGCCGCCTAAATCGAGCGCCATGCCGTAGCCAAACTGGCGATAATACCAGGGGATGCCGGTAATTGCCTGCACCAGCTCACCACGCGCGGCGCTTTTGGCATGGACAGCGTCAAACTGCTCACGCACCAGTCCGCGCCGCCGGTAAGCGGAATCTGTACCGACCAGTTCAGGTCGGCCCACGCCAATGGGAACTCCCTCATACAGCCACACCTGTGAAATTAAGTTCATGCTGGAGACAATCTTGTCGTCTGCATCTTTATCTATCACAATGGTAAAGTCACTGGCGCTGGTGGTAGGATGATCTCCTCGCATGAGATCCTCGGTCCAGCGAGCCAGCCACGTTTCTGGCTTTTCGGGATTGTCACTATGAATACGGACGTTAAATTCAGCCAGCTCCTCTGTGTCGGCTGGTGTAGCCCAGCGCAAAAGCAGGCCATTGCCTAAATTTTTGGGCAAACCAAATTGATTATTCATCATGTCATCCTGAACGTTGGGCCAATCTGTTTCTGGCCGATATTATTAGGTTCAGCTATTGTATGTTTTTCTCTCATCTTTGGGTAATCTATGGTATTTATTTGTAAGATATACATAGGAAATAGCGAAGATATATTGACGCGGAATCGCTCTATATGCCACAATTTAGCCAAACTACTGAGCGAATTATTCAGGACAGGATAAAATGTTGACTATACCATTCTTTTCTATTGGAATCGTTTTATTGAGTGGGGCGATGGGAATGTTGTTGATGTGGCACCAGAAACGGCCGCAGCCACAAATTGCTCTGGTCCCTGCTCTCGTAAAAAATTAACTAAGCAGGTGATAGCGTCACTAAAAGTTGACTATCCCCAAACAATGATGAGGTTGAACGATGTTTTTTGATCCGCTTTATTTGGTTTTTGCACTGCCAGGCCTTTTGTTGGGCCTGTATGCTCAATCGCGCGTAAAAAGTAACTTCAAGAAATATTCGCAGGTTCGCACGGCGCGCAATGTAACCGGGGCGGAAGTAGCGCGCCAGCTCCTAGACGCTCAGGGTCTGTACGATGTGGCCGTTGAGGAAACGCAAGGCTTCTTGAGCGATCATTATGATCCGCGCGGTAAGGTGCTGCGGCTCAGCCCGGATGTGTACCGGACGCCAAGTATTGCGGCTGCGGGCGTAGCTGCCCACGAAATGGGGCACGCCCTGCAGGATGCCGGTGGCTACTTTCCGCTGCAAATTCGCAGCGCGTTGGTGCCGGCGGCACAGTTTGGCAGCTCATTGGCTCCCTGGCTGTTCATTGGTGGCTTGCTGCTCAACTTCACCAGTTTAGCCTGGGTTGGCGTCATTATGTTTGCCGCTGCTGTACTGTTCACGATTATTACCCTGCCGGTGGAGTTTGACGCCAGCGCCCGCGCCAAGCGGCTGTTGGTGAGCAACGGCGTGCTGATTGGTGATGAGATCAATGGCGTGAACAAGGTTTTGAATGCGGCAGCGTGGACGTATGTGGCAGCGGCCGTTTCTGCCATCGGCACCTTGTTATATTACGTCTTGCTCCTCTCCGGCGGCCGCCGTGACTAAACGTGGGAGATTTTGAAAAGAAAAACGGGTTGGTCTTAAACCAACCCGTTTTTCCTTTGGCTAGAGAACGCGGCTCAGAACCCCCGATCCCCTCTGGCACCATCGTCACATTTGCCGTGACGAGAATGGACTGTTTGTTTAGCGGGGGCGCGTTGTGGCCACGCCAATTATCATGCCCGCAATAATCATCATGAGAACCACAATGACAATGGTTGAGACGTCTATATAAACTTCCATTGTTTTCCTCCAGTTGATGTTTACTATGCTTGAGGTGCTTAAAGAGTATCTTAATGGGCCTTGAAGTGCCTGACATCAATCTGACACCGGTCGCACATTGTGTGACAATAGTTACAAATTAGCGAAGCTTGTCGTTGAAGACAACGTAGATGACAAGCAAGAAGGGAAAGATAAGCCCGAGGACAAAGGCGGCCAGCAGTAAGCCAAGCAGTGCACCGTATGATAAAGTCAGCATGTTGTTTCTCTCCTTTTACTTCTTACCAATACAACTTCCAATACAGTTTTGAAGCAACAGTGCAAACACGGCCGTTGCCTGACCCTGCTGGCAAGC
Source organism: uncultured Anaerolineaceae bacterium (assembly GCA_937967805.1). Next base: position 39,121 of record CALBTC010000094.1, on the reverse strand, counting down.
CTGCCTTTATCCTAATACGAGTGTAGTTTTTGTTACTGACAGGAAACGAACGAGGGACAAACAGCGGGCTGACAGAGGGAAACGGCCGTTTCCCTCTGTCAGGTAAGCAGTTAACAACGTTTAGCTGTCGTTGATTTGCAGCATGTAGCCCTGGTTGTGGACGTTTTGCAAAAAGCGGGGATTGCGCGAGTCTGGCTCGATCTTCTTGCGCAGGCGGGCAATGGCGGCGATGAGTGCTTCGTCTGAGACGCCCCCTTTGGCGTTGGGCCAGCCGGCCGAAATGAGATCGTCTTTTTCGACGACTTCGCCTTCTTGTACGTGCAGCTGCTGGAACAGGCGATATTCCAGTTGGGTGAGGCGAGGGGCAGGATTACCCAGCACCCAAATTTGGCGGGAGGGCTCATCGAAGAATAACGGCCGTTCCCACAAAGCTTCCTGTGCCGCCACAAACCGGGCGAAGAGGGGTGAGAAGATGTCAGGAGAATCTCCTTTCGTTAGCAGTCCCTTAATTTGCAGTTGTAATACCACATTGTCATCCAAACCCTTATCAAATTTCTGGGCGATTGCCAACAGCGTGCGCTGTTCATGCGTGCTCAGGCTGCGCCACAGCTTTTCACACTCCATCTCGACGCCGGGGATTTGCAGCAGACACGCGGCGGCATCGGGCTGGTGCAGCTGGTCTGTCAGGTTTTGCTGGGCACAGCCTAGCAGGGCAGCCCGCAGCAGCCCGGCATGCCCCCCGGCCAGACCATAAAGGCCGTCACGCAGTTGGTTGGTAAGGGTAATCTGGTTGCGTTCGGCAATGCGCTCCAAAACTGACATGGCGTCATGTTTGGCATATGGCTTTAACCCCATGATATTGGAAGCCAGTAGCTCGTAAAATTCTTCGCGCGCCTGGTCCATATCGATGAGGTTGGGCAGCATGTCTCTGGTGAAAACCAGGTAGGAGATGCGATATTTGTACGCTTCGCGCAGGCCGCGCAAATTGGCAAAAAGGCGTGGCTCTGCCTCCTGGTACACATCATCAAACTGATCAAAGAGGAAAACCAGGCGGCGCTTTGATTGGCCCAGGAGCACGCGCAGGGCCAGCTTGAAGTAGCGCTGCACCTTCAAGATGTCCTCTTTGGCATCCAACAGCAGTTCGTGGTAGTGGCTGATCTGCTCAATATCCTGGGCGCTGAGGCCGAGCCGGTCAGCATCCCCTTCCAGCAGCTCAAGCTGTTCCACGATGAGGCTGTAGATGCTGCGGTCAGAAAAATCTGGGATGTAGTGGAAGTTGGCCCGCACAATGACGGTCATCGCATCGGATTGGTCTAGATAGCCGGCCTGTGTTTGTGGGTCGCGCAGGTGGTTGAACAGGTTGGATTTGCCTACCCCGCTGATACCAATGACGGAAGCGGATTCGCCGGCCTGCATCCATTTGAATAACTGCTCTGTTTCCGGTTGACGAAAGCCGGTTCGCTGTGTGGTCAGGTTCATGAGACATTACTCCTTTGTCAGGCCAGGGATATCCTCGTCGTCGTAGTTGGTCAGGGTAAAAAGAACTTTGAGTAGCTGGCTAGGTGAATCGTCTGGCAAGACGCGGAAGTCAAGATTGCGGTAAACGTCTTGCTCTTCTTCAGAAATGTCGCCACCGGCCAGCCAGACGAGGCCTTCGGCGTTGGCCGGTTGGCAATATTGGTAAGCGGACATCAGCTCATCCTCAGAGGGGCAGAGCATGAGGATAAAGCTGCCGTGGTGAACGGCCGTTGCCAACTGCTGCCATAATTGTGTGACTCGATCCATCGTTTTGTGTTGGCGATGATCGTATTCAGTAAGGGGTAGGCAATCCGGCCCGGCATCTTCTTCTTTACTGTTGATGGATCCATATAGCTTGTGAATCATTATGGGGCCATCTTTTTCCGGGCAGTCTGTGCCGTTGGCGTGCATCTGGATGGCAAATGAGAGGCCTTTTTCTTGATAGGCCTGCTCTAAATAGGTGTGCTGGTTGGTGGTGTACACTGCTTTCCAGGGAAGTTTGGCTGCGGCGCGGTAGAGAGACGGCCGTTTCTCCGGCGCGTAATATTCCGCATATTTTTGAATCAGCCGGCTGCGATTGCCCGTCCGGTTGATGTAGAAGGCAAACAGCTTGGTTGGCCTATCTGTTGTGGCCGCAGAGATGTCTACTTCTTTCATGAGCTGCTGGGCCAATTCATGATTATTGGGCCAATCGGCGTTGCGCGGCACGGCCGAGCCGATAAACAAAATGACGTTATTTTTGGCGAGGTTGTCGGCCAAAAAGCGCTGCTGGGCGGTGGCCAGCATGAGGGCCGGGGCAAAAAAGCTGCTGTCTTCGGCAAAGGAGGCCTGGCTCACCGGCACCGGTTCCCGGTACATGTCGATGATGCGTTTGGGCGACGGCCGTCCTGCCAGCATATCCAATTCCTCACACAGCATCACGGCCGAATGCATCGCTTGCAGCTTGCGGTTCTCTGAAATGTGGCGCAGCCGTATCACGTTAAGCGTTCCCATAAGCTGGCTCAACAAATATTCCTTGCGCGCTTCGTGCTGTTGGGTGTTGAAGCTGCGCGCATAGCGGTGGGCCATCTGGCGCAATGCAAAAACAACTTCGGCTGCCTTGCGTGCCTCTTTAGAAAAAGACGGCGGCAAAATAGGGGGCTGATTTCGTCGATCAGCTTCCAGTAAGGCTTCTTCCAGGTGTAAAAAATCGGTTAGGCTCAGCAAGGACATGAGCCGATATTTGATATCCGTTTCCAAAATGACAAAGTCGCGCAAAATATGGCTTTTAAAGGTGCGGTAAAAGTCGATCAGCCAACATTTGCCGGATTCATCCACCATGATGTTGCGTCCGGTCAGGTCGCCGTGTGTGATGCATTTGTGTACCTGAATGACACACTCATCTTTGTGCGCCTTTAACCAGGCAATGGGATTAAGCACTTTCTCTTTACCGGGGGTGAGCTGAATGACCTCTGCTTCGGGGTCTAGCTCCGGCAGCACAATTTGAATACGGCCGATCAGCTTTTTGGGATCAAGTTGAAATGCTTCGTAATACAGAGTTGGAACATCTTCCAGCCCTCTCTCGGGATTATCAAACCAGTAACGGTATGTTTGTAAAAAAAGTTTTTGTAGACTGTCTATTATCTGACTGGTGTCGCTACGGCCGTAAAATTCATCAAACTCTTTAAGCGCAACCCCCTGACTTTCGGCAAAGTTATAGAGCAGCGCACCGAGGTGGCGCGCGTAGCGCACGTCTGCCTGGGCCACGCTGTTGCCGGTAAGAAAACGCTCGACATTGGCTTTATAGTGACGCCGTTCGGTTTCCACTTTATCTTTGCGGCCTACTTTGGCCACGTAGGAGCGCCCCACGCCTTCTTGCCAGGTTGGCTTTACCTGAACCACGGCCGCCCCCGTGAGACCTGGCTTGAGCTTGCTCACGTACAGCTTGCGGGCATCGACAAACAGCTTGCCAAACAGGTCTCGAACCTGGGGAGCTAGCAATTTGGTAGACGGCCGTTCCGCCATCGACCAGTTCACGTCTCTGGCCACATCTTCCAACACGTTTAAAGAATCACTCACATATTCCAGATCAAAATTGATGCGAATTTTTTCTTCTTTTAACTCTTTGATAGTGGCGATTAACTTTCTTAAATAGCCCGCTTCCTTCATCACCAGGCGATCAGCCTTTAGATTCCACGCTTGCAATGTATATTTTTGATGGGCTGTAATGACAATTGTGGGCAAAATGCCACGCAGTTCAAGCTGCTCAATATCTTCTAAAAGCTGCAATCCTTCCATAAATTCGGAATTTTCTGGGTCCTTATCAACCAAAAGCAGATCCAGGATCGCCAAATGGAAGTGGTCTGTTTCTAAAGCAGATTTGGCCTCGACGTAAGATGTTGCCAATCGAACGTGGTAATTTTCTTCCTTCAACCAGCGGATGATGGGATCGTAAGCGCTTTCATCGTCTTCAACGAGCAAGATGCGTAATTGATGGCTTGTCTGATCAGGCATCGACCAATCCCTCCTGTGCGCTAGGCTCCGTATTGGTCAGTGGCAGGCTGAGGCTGAATACAGACCCTTTGCCCGGCTCGCTTTCCAGCGTGAGCAACCCATTGTGGACCTGAGCAATGAGGTAGCAATGATAAAGCCCGACGCCGTGCATTTTGTGTTCAGCATCACTTTTTGTGGAAGTGCCAAACTTAAAGACCTTTTGCTGTAACGCTTTGTCCATGCCGTTGCCATTGTCCTGCACATGCAGATGAATATGACAATCATCCGCTTTGGCGGTGATGGTGACCAGCCCGTCACGCGTATCGGGAATGGCGGTGAAGGCGTTGACAAACAGATTTTTTAACAGCATTTCAATCCAAATGCTGTCGGCCTGTACTTTAGGCATCTCTGGGGCAATTTCTTTGACAATGGCAACGTGTGGCGGCTTTTGCGGTTTACTGAGGTCGATGGCGTCCTGGATTAAGGTTGAGACATCAATGAGCTCAGGCTTATAGGCACCGGTAAAGACAAAATCTTTCAAACGGCCGCTTATCTTATCTGTCACCCTGGCGCTCTTTTGCAAATTTGCCAGCGGTGCAGAAATATCTCGATTATTGGCATGTTTATAAGCAATTTCATCAATCAGATCGGGGAAGGCAGCCACCGCGTTGTTAATGTCGTGCACCAGACCGGTGGCCATCATGGCCGTTTGTTTGGTTAACTCTAAAGCCTTAGCCCGGCGGAATTGATTGGCATTCTTTACTGCCAGCGCCACATGCTTGGCCAGCGTTCCCAACACTTCTGCATCATCCACGGTGAAGGCGGCAGGCTGGTCACTTTCCACGACTAAAATGTAGCTAACGGCATCATCAATAATGATAGGTACAGCAATCTCCGATTTTGTTGAAGAGATTGCTGGAATATAGTCCATATCCTGACTAACGTCAGGTACATTGCTCAACGTTTTTGTTGCCAAAACGCGTCCAGCAATGCCCCGGCGTTTGCTTAGCTGGGTGCGGAATGTTTCATTTTCCATGAGTGGAACATCAACCCGGTAAAATTGCTGCGTGTTGGCAGTGATAGCCACTTCATCCTTTTCCGAAAGATGCTCCACGACACAGGCATTATTGGCCTTGGGAAACGCTTCTAAAATTTCTTGAATTAAATTGCGGAAGATCAGATCAATTTCCACGCTGGCGCTAATGATGGGGGTGATGTGCGAAACGGTTTCCAGCCGCTGCTGGCGCTGTTTGGCTTCTGTATGCAGCCGCGCCCGCAAGATGGCCAGGGCGGCCAACTGGGCAAACAGCTGCAGCGTGCCGCGATCCGCTTCGCTAAATGTGTTCTGAAATTTGTAGCCAAAAAACATGCAGCCTACATGGTTATTGCCTACCTCCAGGGGAAAGATGGCGGCGGCACGATATTCATTGGCATAAGGAAAAGCGGCGCGTATTTGTGGGGCTTTGGTTATATCGCTTATAAATTTTCGGCTGGAAAGCTGCCAGGCAGCCTGCACCAGCGGTACTGTTTCTTCTAGCGGCGTGGCCACGGCCGTATCTAAATCGCTAGAAATGGTAGTCACAATAGATCGTTCCGTTTCCGGATCTTGATGGTAAACAGCAATACCATCTACTGCTTGCAAGGCATTTAAGGCCTGAGTGATAATGGCCGATAGCAATTGTTCCAGGTCAGCTTCATCTGCCAGCCGTTGTGACAAACTGCGCAGCTCACGCAAGGTCCTGTGACGGTCTGCTTGCTCTAGATTGAGGGCCAGGCGTCCGGCCAATTTTTCTAGAAAATGCTGGTGTTCTTGAGTGAGTCCCTGCCGTTGTGGGCTTTCCAGGTACAGAATGCCCAGGGGATTGCCCGCGACCCTAACCGGAATCGCCAGTCCACAACGGGATTGTGAGTAAAAGCGAAAACGAAATTCACCCGTCTCAAGCCGACCGGCGTTGGTTTCGAGCCGACTTTGAGTCTGGGTGTACGCTTCTTCAATAAGGCCGCCGGGCAGGCTGTCGATGTGGCGTGTATCCAACGTGCCGTTAGAAAGCAAACGGTAGATGCCCCAAGCACCTTTCGGTTCATCCCGTACGAGAAAAACGTGGGGGGCATTGGTATATTCCTGGACGCGGCGCAGTGCCAGCAAGATGGCGTTTTCAACAGCGCCATCGGTGTGAAAATACATGCTGGTAAAGACCTGGTCCAGGCTTTTTTGCTCCAGGTTACGCAGCTGTAAATTTTGCTGTACCTGCTGGTAGCTTCGTGCTCCAGGCAGGGCAACGGCGACAAAATTGGCAAATGCTTCTAAAACAGTTTGCTGTTCGTGCGTGAGCTGGTGTGGGTGCATCCAGTTTAAGTAGAGCAGCCCAACCGGAGCGGCGGCCGAGCCCAGCCGAATGCCGACAAAGGCGCGCACGCCTTCACGGGATAAAAAGGTACTGGTATCCAGACAAAGGCGCAAACGGGAGGGGACGGCCGTCTGCACGTCAGACACAGCAACGATGCCTTGCTGCAAGACCAGGTGGGCCATCCCCTGACTGGGGCGCGGTTTATCTGTGGGGGCAATGATGGCGCGGGTGCCAACGGCCGTTACATCTTTCGGCTCATAGCGATAGCTGCTGCTGTTGGGCACAGGCTGCACAGGATAAACGACCACGCTGTCTGCCTGAAATAAATCTTTAGCTGAGAGAACAACCGCTTCTAAAAGCTCAACCACCGATTGGGTGACGTGATTATTAAGCGTTTCTTCAATTTCTAGCAGCTTGCGCCAACTGTTGGTGCGCTGCCGTTCAACCACCAGAGCCCGGGCGTTTTCTAATACGAGGGCAACCTGGTTGACAAACGTTTGCAGCAGTTCAAATTGCTCCTGGCTGATGGCCTGGGGAGAAAATTTGTTGTCCACGTAAAGAATGCCATATGTATGCTCGCCGGTTGTCAGCGGAATCAGGGCAAACTCAGTGGGCGTACCGATGGCATTGGCCAGGACGGGTGGTAGACCATTTTTCGGTAACTGATCGGTGCTAAACAAAGCCTCACCGCTTTGGTGCTGCGTGATCAACAGGTCTGGCGTAGGGGCATAAAGCGGCAGGCGCAGGCGCTTGAGTGCATTTTGTAGGGGGGAGACGCCGGTGTGGGCAACGGCCGTTTCCAGCAAAGCCGTTTCGGGTGGATGTTGCAGCCAAATTTGCCGTTCCAGCTCGGCATCCTCCCGCGTGAGCTGGCCCACGGCAAAGCTAGGCTGCAAACATTGCTCATTTTCATTAAGCATAAACAGCACGGCCCGGTTCAAGTCCAACCCGTAGGGAGACGTGATCCCGTTTAGGGCCAGCTGCAAAATGCGGTTTTCCGGCCACTCACGATGATTCAACATCTCCGTGAGCATCCCGTTAAGCCGGTTGAGCTTTGTGGCGCGCATCTCTGCTTCACTGAGCAGGTTTGCATATGCCTCCCGATCTTCGATGATTTGGGCCGCCTGCTGCAAGAAGCTGACGAGCTGCTTGACCTCGTCTTGTCGTTGGTAAGGGGAGTGCCGCGAAATGAGTTTGCCTAATGAAACCAGACCGACAGGCGCGTCTGGTTTTAGCTCTGTGTGCAGCGGAATTAATAGGCGAAGCTCATTTTGTACTGGCGCGATGGTGTAATTGGCTCCGTTCAATGCCTGCATTTCTGACCCACGCAGATTGTCTATTTCGGTTGGATTTTTGGTGTCGCCTGGCTGCGGATAAAATAATGTCAGCTTGCTTTCTTGCCAGGCGTAGAGGTGCAGATCGCTTTCTGGGAAGGCAGCGTACAGCCCCTGTGCCAGGCTGTCGAAAGCGCTGTAGCCGTTTTCACTGGCGTGCATGGCATTGAGTATGGCTGTAAACAAAGCAGGCCGAATTTGGCGGTTGCCCTCATTTAAAGCTTTACCCAAATAAACAAATGCGCTCTGCCAACGGCCGTTGACTGCATAAAAACCGCCGACGCGCGCCGGGTTTAAATGTTTTTGCAACAGTTGGGCCCAAATATTGTTCTTAATAAAATACCGATCTGCTTCGTGCCCAAAGATGCCACATAAATCAAGCACATTAGGAAAATCAGTCAGCTGCATTGGCAGTTGGCTAATAGGAATCGCCCCGTGTTCCAACATGAGAAGGGTGCTGTGCAGCAGGTTTGTATCTCCCTCAATCTGGCGCAAAATCGCTTCGATTTTGGCATTGGGCGGATTGTTCAGAAACGTATCAATTGCGTCGGCCACTCTCGGTGGGGTTAGCTTTTTATGGCCGCGTCGTGTCATTTGCTTCAGGCAAATGCCTAAAATGCGCTCGATGAGGAATAAATCGCCGCCGGTCTGGTGGAACAAGGCCTGCAAGCTGTGTGGGCAAGATTCAATTTCAGCCCGTTGGCAGGCAGCCAGGCCAAAAGCTTGCCGTTCATCCGGGCCCAAGTCATCAATCCAAATCAGGTCAGAGATTTTGAGGAAGGGGGTGGGCACGACGCTGCCATTTTGGTTTAGATGAAGTGCGCCGCCAATAACGGTCTGAAATTGGGCGGTATTGCGTTGGGAGACGGCCGTATACAAGTCGGCCAACGTGTTGAGCAGCGAGAACACAACGTTGGGCGGCGCAGCGTTTAAATCGTCAATGAACAGAACCAGCGGTTTATCCAGCCGCCGGATTATCGTCTCCATCGCCTCGCGGAACTCACGTGCCGTTTGCATCAGGTCGGGATGCACCGGTGTGTCCATGGGAAACAGCTCTTGTTGGAGACGGCCGTACAGCCCGGCAAATAGGTCCGCTTCGCTTAGCAGCAGCAAATCGGTAGAAAGCTTCACAATAAAGCTCTGTTCCCGCAAATGGGGCAGCTCCTTCATGTTCAGATAATGAACGTGATGGGTGCCATGCTCCTGAAGAATCTGGGCCGCTGCCAGCATCAAGGCGCTCTTGGAACGAAATCGAGGCCCCAGCACGCGGGTACAGCGCCCGGCGCGCACGGCCTGGAAAATAGCCTGTAAGCAATCCTCTTTATAAATGGGTGATGGAATCGTTTGAAGATTTGGGTAGGTTCTGTTCATAACTTCTGCACCCCCCTGCAAAGCTATTGGGAATGCGCCACTGCAAATGACAGCTAAGAAATACCACTATCTGGGACACAATTCAGACAGTAATGTTTACACAGTTTGTGTACACAAAAGGACCAAGGACAATTTTTCACAGCGGATGAAGGTTTGTTCTCCAGCCAGGATCATAACCAACGTGCCGTATGACTATTCTAGGTGCAAGCCAGGGTCATCACCTGACAAAAACATAATAGAAAAATGGTTGGCAGCTAACAGAAGTGACAATAAATGCCAGTTTCCAGATTCTGTTAAGGCGTTGCTTCGCCAATAATGCGTATCCCTTCCAACGCCGTGCTGCTGTCATTTTTTCGGTTTTCTAAAATGGCCATATCGACGTACAAATCGATCAACATTTGGAAATGCTGGTATCGTTTTCGCCTGGATTGAGATGTTTCTGCTGTGGTGGTCGTTGAATGGTGTTGCAGCGCCTGTAGGCTGCGCTGCAACACATTAATCCTCAGGCGAATGCGGGCGTCGGCGCGGCTGTAGCTTAACTCATCCAGCAGTTTTTGCGCATTTAAAAGCGCACGGTTGATGTGGCGTACCAACTCACGATAGGACAAAAATTCGGCTTGTAGATTTTGCCGCGTGGTGGTTAACTGATTGTGTGCCCGATCGAGGTCCTGCATTAATTGGTGCATGAGCCGGGTTATCTCTGGCGGAAACGGTAGATTTTCTAATGAGGCAAGCAGCCGGTTGCTCATTACAATGATCTCTGTCAGGATTGGCCCACGCGTGGCAGCAAAATTGGGATTGTCTACGTAAGCTTTGGCGTGAAGCAGCGCCTCCTCCATGTCGGTGGCCAAACCTTCGGCCTTACGATCCTGGATGAGGCTAAAATAACGGCCGATTTCCTTCTCACCATTTTCAGTAAGCGACAGCCGCCGCTCCAGGTCCAATAGAGAATGAGCGCGTGCTTTGGCCCGAGCCAAAATGCTGGCGCGCAAGGAGTTGACCTCGGGATCATCTTCTGCCCATTCTTGGAAGGCAAGCAGATCATTGAGGAACTTCTGTTCAAGCTGCTGCTGCAAGGTTTGTACAAGCGCTATGTCGTGGGTTAGATCCGGTGACGGTTGCAGCGATGGCTGTCCCTTATCGAGATACCAGTAGCCTACCGGATTGGCCTCTTCTTCGAGGGCGGGTTGGTTCAGCGGCGGGCGCGCTTTTTCTTGAGCCGTGGGCAGGCGGAAGCGCCAGCCGAGATTCCGTTCAGAGAGCCAATCGCAAAACGCCTGGGCATCAGACGGCCGTACCCCCGCCACCGGTTTTTGCCCCATTCCCCTGGTAAACTGCCGGTCGGTCCAATGATCCGGCTGGCGGTAGCTGCCCCGTTCCCGCATCTCATTTAGGAAGAGCTGGTACTCCGCCTGGGTGAGCAGGGTGCGGTCAGCATAGGTTGTTTCATCCAGCCGCACCAGGCGGCGCAGGCGCAAATGCAGCATCACTTCGGCCCCAATGCGCCGTATTTCTGGATTGTCGTCTTCGATGCTGCGCATTAACTCTTTGGGAATTTTACGGAAGTCGTCTTCTACTTCCGGTGCTTCCGCCAGGCACTCTACGGCCAGGGTAAGGGCGGGAATTGAGGTGGGTTCACGCATGACGCAGGCGCGGATGATGTTCGTGGCGTTGGTTTGTGCCGCGTAAAGGCGAATCGTCTCGTGCCACCAGGCAACTTCTACCTGTTCCAACAATACCTGTTCCAGCCGCTGTTCTTTGATGGTAACGGCCGTTAAATATTCCTGAAACGTCAGGTGAGCAAAGCTGTACACGCCGGGCGTGTGCTCTACCAAAAGTCCGCTGGAATTGGCGATAAGTTCCAAAAACTGCTCGCTGGCCGTCTGGGGATGAATGCGCTTGAGCGCCGGATCAATAATGTCGGCGGCGTCCACGCGGGAGATATTGCGCAGGTTGCGCCGCATCATTTCATAGGCCAGCGTTTGCAGCACGCGCTTCTTTTGGGCCGGGGTCAGCTCAACCGGCAGGCCCTTTGCCTGTTGACGCTTGCCCAGAAACACCTCGCAAATTTCATAGTACAACGCCACGCGCTGGTCAGGCAGGCTGCTGCGATAATGGTGGATAGTGGCAATCATGGTAAGCAGCAGCGGGTTGATGCCCATTTCCAATAATGCCGGCGCCCGGTGCAGGCGTTGCAGCAGGTCGGCGGCTTGTGCGTCGGCATCACGCCGCACGCCTTCGTCATCCCGCCCCTGTTTTTGCCGTTCGGTGGCCAGGTACCAGTTGTGGATGAACTGCCGCACCTGTTCGATGGTGAACGGTTTGACTTCTAGCAGCAAGGTTTCTGGCAACGGATTGCTCTCGTAGCCAAACGGCCGTGAGGTAACAATAAACTGGTTATTGGGATGCCTTTTCATTTGGCGCTGCACCCAGGCGGCAACCATCTGGCGCTGCTCCAGGTTGGCCACTTCGTCCAGCCCGTCTAGCATGATGAGGCAGCGGCCGTTTGCCAAATCTGCCGCCAGAAAATCCAGGTGGACTTTTACTTTGCGACCAGTCAACATTCTCTGCACCGCTTGCCTCAAGCTGAGATGAGGGTTGTGTTGAATATCGCCGGCAATATCACGCAGATACAAAAAGATGGGTATCCTTTCCAGTCGGGGCGCATCTTGCGTCGGACCAGCCAAAGATAGGGTAAGATGTTTGAGCAAGGTTGTTTTGCCCGTGCCCGGTGCGCCCAGCACTACCAAGTTTTGCGGGCGATTGGCCGGCCGTAGCAGCAAAAAGCGCCAGATGGAGTGGCGCTCTTCGCGGGTGCTTTTTTGCAGAGCAGGGATGGGGTCAGCCGATACTTTGTCACGGGAAGGGCTTAAACCGACATCGACAAACAGGTGCTCCAGGTCAAGCGTCGATTCTCCCCGCGCACCGATTCCCTTCACATCAAATTGGCGATGCTGAAAGATGAGGTCTTGCAAATAGGCGGCACGATTCGGATTGTCCGGTTCTGCTTCTGGTTCCCCAAAGAAGTTGCGAATTGCCTGAATCGGAGACCAAAAATTGGATGGTCGTTTATTCTGGGCCATGATGGTACTGCTATCTTTGGCGTCTGTACGACTGGTAGGCACAGACAGATGTGATTTCTTGGGAACAAAAACCCCGTTTAGGCAAAGACACGAACGGGGCAATGGGACCCGTTTAATAATTTTAGAACTACTTTGGAACAGTGGCAACTATTATCACATTAAACGGATAAATCGCAAACAATGTTATGACAGCAAGATTTTGTCGATTTCACTGTCGATGGCTGGTGGTAGCGATGCTACATGATGCCCCTCCATGATGGCAATGACCTGATCACGTAGACGGCCGTTAATATCTCGCTTGCCATCTTCCTGCCAAGACTCCAGGCGCTGCCGGTCGAAAAGCTGCGGCTGCCAATATTCGCGCCAGTGGGCCATTGTGTGATCGTGGCTCAGAAATTCGCCGCCTGGGCCAACGGCATGAATCACGTCCAGCGCCAGCGCTTCGTCGTCCAGGCGCACGCCGGCCACAAAGTGGCGCGTCATGGTGATCAGTTCGTTGGTCAAAAGGATCATTTCCGGTGATGTGGCCAGCCCGGCTTCCAGGTAACCTACGTCGTGGTTCAGGTTTGTCTTGGCCAGCAGGGCGGTCATCACCGAAAATTGTGCGTCGGCGGCTGCCTGGCCATCGACCACCTTGCTGTCGGTGTGGCCGGTGTAGCCCCAAACGGGCAGGTGATAAAAACGACCCATTTCTGCGGCCATCACCCGCGCCAGTTGAAACTCGGGCGCGCCATAAACGCTGATCGTCGTTTTCATATCCAGGTGGTGCACGCCATGCCCGTAGAGGAACGGCGCGCCGGCATTTTTCAGTTGATGCATCACCAGGCTGCTTAGCAGTTCGGCGTTTCCCAGAGCAACGGCCCCTGCCAGGGTGATGGGGGCCGTCCCACCAATCATTGGGGCGGGGGAGTGGGTAATGGGGATGCGGTGCCGGGCGCAAAACAGCAGCTTTTCGGTAGCGGCCGGTGAATGCTGCAGCGGCGTTGTGGGTTCTGAATAAAGCAAAATGTTGGGGAATTGGGCCAGGCGATCCATGCCGCCGGCTACGGCCGCAGCTATTGCCGTAATCGCTTCCATGTCGGCCAATGAATCGCAAACAACGACAATGGGTTTACGGTTGTGGCGCAGCAGGGTGGCGTATTGATGCCAGAAGTAACGGCCGTCCGGCACATCGCGCGGCACGCCCATAGACATGACAAAATTGATCTCCGGCAGGGCGTCGCACAGGCGGGCGCAGTCGGCGATGTCGGCCAGCTTAAAGTTGCGCCGTTCGCCGCTGCGGGGGTCCAGGTAGCGGAAGGTGTCGGAGCCGGGACCAAAATAGCAGGAACGGCCGTCCAGCCGAATGGCCACTTCCTCTGAACCGCGAAAATGAAGGTTGAATGCGTCGGGGGCGGCGGCTAAAGCCCATTCCACCAGGGAAGGCGGCAGTTTCACCAGATCATCTTGAATGAAAGCGCCTGCTTTTTGCAGCAGCGCTTTTGCCTCTGGGCAAAACACCTGGACGCCGGTTTTGTGTAAGATGTCGAGCGAAGCGCGATGAATGCGGTGGCAATCTTCACGGCTGAACAGGCTCAGCCGGGGCTGAATGCGGGGCAATTTGGGCGAAGGGTTTTCAGGGTGGCGTTTTCTGGTTTGCCGGCGGGACCGGCGGCGCGATTTCATGTTCCATCCTCTTGCTGCATCCCCAGGGCAAACGCACCCAGCACGCCCGCCTTGTTGCCCAGCCCCGGCGGTACAATGTAGGTGTCGATATTGTCCAGGATAGTAGGCGATTGCACGTAGCCGTTGAGCGTTTCCAACGTTTTTTGGCGCACCAGGGGGAACAACTGCGGCTGCTGCATCACGCCGCCGCCCAAAATGATGCGCTGCGGCGACAGGGTGCAAATGAAGCTGCGCAGCGCCTGGGCAATGTAATGAGCTTCCAACTCCCACGCCGGATGGTCTTCTGGTAAATTCTGCCCCTTGGCATCCCAGCGCTCTTCGATGGCCGGCCCGGCCGCCATGCCCTCAAAGCAGTCACCGTGGTAAGGGCATTTACCTTCATAAGGGTCTTTCTCCCAATCGTGGGGCAGGACGATGTGGCCCATTTCGGGGTGGATGAGGCCGTGAAGGAGACGGCCGTTTACCATCGCCCCGCCGCCAATGCCCGTGCCAATCGTTATGTAAATAAATGTATTGAGCCCTTGTGCCGCTCCCCAGTGCCATTCACCCAGGGCCGCACCGTTCACATCCGTGTCGAAGCCAATGGGCACGTTGAAGGTGCGCTGGATCGGCCCGGCCAAGTCGGCGTTGGCCCAGCCGGGTTTGGGCGTGGTGGTGATGTGGCCGTAAGCCGGTGAAGATGGATCAGGGTCCACCGGACCAAAGGAGGCGATGCCGATAGCTGCCAGCGGGCCGCGTTGCTCAATTTGCTCCTGGAAAAAATCGATGGCTTTTTGAATCGTTTCGGCCGGCTGGGTGGTGGGAAAGCGCACTTCGGCCTGGATGTCATCGGGGCCGGTGCCGACGGCGCAAACAAACTTGGTGCCGCCCGCTTCGATGCCGCCATAAAGTGTCATGGTTGTGTCTCCTTCATACTAATAGGACACTGATTTACACAGATGATCACAGATGAGAAGAAAAAAAATCTGTCTCAATCGGCGTTTATCTGCGTCCCATTGCCTATTGTTCTGCTTGCTGGAGCCAGACGACCTGATATGGCTCCAGGGTGAGATCGTGCCACATGTTGATGGGTTGTTCATCCAGCCGATTATGCAGCAGGCCACGAAAACCCAGCTCGTGCAGCCGGTGGCGGCTGACGGTTTGGGGCGCTTCGGTGACGTTGGCCAGAACGAGCAGCCGCCCGCGCGGGTTGTCGCGCAGCAGGCCAAAGATGTGGTCGTTGTGGGTCCAGATGGGGTAAACGGTCGTTTCCGCATGAAGCACCTCGGTCCGTTTTCGCGCCGCAATGAGTTGACATAAACCTGAATGAAGGCGCCCCGTAATGGTTTGCGGATCGTGTCGTTCGGCCGCTTTTTCCCAATCCATAAACGGCCGGTGAATCCAGCGACTGTCGTTGGCCAGGTCGGGGTCTTCCAGGTAGCTGTGGTCGTTGAGCAGGCCGATCTCATCCCCCATATAGATGAGCGGGATGCCGCCGTAAGCAAAGATGAGGTTGTGCAGCAGCAGAATGCGCCGGATGGCCATTTCGACTTGAGACCAGTTGGTGTTGGCGACGGCCGTTTCCAATCCGGCCAATGACGCCAGCGAACCGTTCACCCGACGGTCATTGGTGCGCGGATTAAACTGAAAGGTGGTGCCGGCAGCAAACGTGCCGGGGAAGCGCCCCGTGTAAAAATCGCTGAGGAACGAGCGATGCTCATGGCCATTCAATCCCACTTCGGCGGCATCCTCTTCGGTGATAGCCCAGCCGATGTCGTCGTGGCAGCGCACGTACGTCACCCAGCTTGCGCCGGAGGGGATAAGCGGCATGTTTTGCAGCGCCTTGGTGGCCAGCACCGCTTTACGTTCGGCTAAACAGCTCCACAGCACTACCATCAGCACATTGTGGTAAGCCAGGTGGCACTCTTTGTTGGCCGCCACGCCGCGCCCCAGGTACGGAATGAGCTGTGGCGGCGAGACGATTGCCTCGGCCTTGAGCAGCAGTCCGGGCGCGGCCAACCGGCTGAGGGCGCGAAACGCTTGCAGCAGCAGGTGGGCTTCCGGCTGGTTTTCGCAGTCGGTGCCCATGCGCTTCCACATGAAGGCCACAGCATCCAGCCGCAGAATCTCTACGCCCTGGTTGGCCAGGTAAAGCATAATTTCCAGCATTTCGGTGAAGACGGCCGGATTTTGGTAGTTCAAATCCCACTGGTACTCGTTAAAAGTGGTCCAGACCCATTTGTCCAGATCGTCGTAGTAGGTGAAGTTGCCCGCCTTGAAGTCCGGGAAGATTTCGCGCAAGGTTTTTTCGTAGGCGTCGGGCAGGGTGCGGTCGGGGAACATGAGGTAGTAGTTTTGATAATCGGCGTCGCCGGCGCGGGCTTTTTGGGCCCATTCATGCTCTTTGGCGGTGTGGTTGCACACCAGGTCGATGCACAGGCTGATGCCGCTGCGGCGCAGTTGGCCGGCCAGGTTGGCTAAATCTTTCATGCTGCCCAGCTTTGGATTCACCTGGCGATAATCCATCACGGCATAGCCGCCGTCGTTGGCGCCGGGGCGGGGCTGGAGCAGGGGCATCAGGTGCAGGTAGGTGATGCCAAGTTCATTGAGGTACTCGATTTTGTCGGCCACGCCGTTGAGATCGCCGGCAAAGCGGTTGGTGTAGGCGACGTAGCCGAGCATGGTTGATTTTTGGTACCAGTCGGGCTGGAGTAGGCGCTTTTCGTCGAGCAGTTGCAGTTCGTGAGGACGTTGGGCGTAGGCACGGCCAATGCGGGTGATGGTGTCGGCCAGCCACGGCTCAAAGTTGTCCAGATGGCTGTAGAGGTGGGTTAACGGCCGTATCAAATCATACCAATACACGTCCAGCCGCTGGAAAAACTGGTTCTGCTTGTACTTGTACAGTTTGGCAAAGGTGGGGTCTTGGGCCACCTGCTGTTGAATTTTTTCCTGAAGTGATGTTGAGGTCATAGGAACTCGTGGGCCAGATTTTAATCAAAGATTTCGCAGATTACGCAGACAAAATCTATAAAATCTGCGTAATCTGTTGATAAACACTTTTTTGGCTGCGTTTTTAGACAAGCCAATGGGCCGCGTATGGTGCTAATTTTACCGCTTGCCCTTCTGGAGCTAATTGATACTTGAATGCCGGACTTGCGGCAAGTAAATCGGTGTAGGTGGCGGGCAGTTTAAGCTGGGCTGTTTGCGGCTGGTTGCTCAGGTTGAAGAGGCAGAGGGCAATTTGGTTGGCGGTGGTGCGGGTGTAGGCGAGAACGGCCGTAGCGGCTGTGCCAGCCGACCCCGTCCCCACAAACTCAAATTCCCCATCTCCCAGGGCCGGCGCGCTGCCTCGCGTTTGGATCAGGAAACGCATCAGCGCCAGATAGGAAGCAGGGTCTTGCTCCTGGGCGGCAACATTACGCTGCTGGTAGCCAAAAACGTCGTCGTTAATAACGGGCAGGTAGGTGTTGTCTGCCTGGGAGAACCCAGCATTTTTTTCCGCGTTCCACTGCATCGGCGTGCGACAGCCGTGCCGGTCCGGCAGCCAGATGTTGTCGCCCATGCCAATCTCATCGCCATAATAAACGATGGGCGTGCCCGGCAGCGACAAAAAGAGGGCGTGCAGCAGGAACCATTTGGCTTTGTTGTCGTCCAGCAGCGGAGCCAGCCGCCGCCGGATGCCCAAATTGAGCCGCATGCGTGGCTCCGGTGCGTACTGCTCCCACATCCATTGGCGTACTTCGGGCGTCACCATTTCCAGCGTCAGCTCGTCGTGGTTGCGCAAAAAAGTCATCCATTGCGCGTTTTTGGGGATGTCTGGCGTGCGCGCCCAAATCTCCTCAATGGGGGTCTTGTCGCCCGCCTTCAATGATTGGTACAGCCGGGGCATGATGGGGAAGTGGAAGCAAATCTGGAATTCGGGATTTTCTTCTGTGCCAAAGTAGGGCAATAAATCTTCGGGCCACTGGTTGGCCTCAGCAATGAGCACGCGTCCCGGATACTCCTCATCGACCATGCGCCGCATCTTTTGCAGGAAGGCGTGAGTTTCGGGCAGATTTTCGCAGTTGGTGCCTTCGCGCTCGTACAGGTACGGGATGGCATCGACGCGGAAGCCGTCCAGACCCATATCCAGCCAGTGGCGGATGACGTTAAACATCTCTTCATGTACCTGGGGATTGTCGTAGTTCAAATCTGGCTGGCTGCTGTAAAAGCGGTGCCAAAAATATTGCCCGGCTACTTCGTCGTAGGTCCAGTTGGACGGTTCCGTGTCCAGAAAGATGATGCGAGCATCGGCATACTCTTCGCCGGTATCGCTCCAAACGTAATAATCGCGGTAGGGAGAGTTTTTGTCCTGCCGGGCAGCCTGGAACCAGGGGTGCTGGTCGGAGGTGTGGTTGGTCACCAGGTCGGTGACCACCTTCAGGCCGCGCTCGTGGGCGGCGGCGACAAATGCCTGGAAGTCGTCCAGGGTGCCGTAGTCGGGATGCACCTGGTAATAGTCGGCGATATCGTAGCCGTCGTCTTTGAGGGGAGAGGCGTAGTGGGGCATGATCCAAATGCAGTCCACGCCGAGCGATTGAATGTGGTCGAGGTGTTGGATGGCGCCGCGAAAGTCGCCGTTGCCGTCGCCGGTGCTGTCGTGGTAGGCGCGGATGTAGAGCTCGTAGAAGACGGCCGTTTTATACCAGTAGGGATCGTTCATGGCTGAAATTGCGTATCCTTCTAATGCTAATAGCTAATGGGAAATGAAAGAGCACGTCACTTATTCATCAAGGAACGTGCTCATGATGTTAACTTAAAACCGGTAAAAATAAGGATTACCCTTTCACAGAACCTGCCAGCAAACCACGGACAAAGAACCGTTGCAGGGAGAAAAACACAACAAGCGGCAAAATCATGGTGATGAAGGCGCCGGCGGTCAGTAAATGCCAATCCTGTCCACGCGATCCGACCATTTCTTGAAGCTGCTGCGTCAAGACGGCCACGTCAGGTTTGAGGCCGATGAAAACAAGGGCAACCAGCAGGTCGTTCCATACCCACAAGAACTGGAAGATGGCAAAAGAGGCCAAAGCCGGTACCGAAAGCGGTAATACCAGGCGCACAAACGTTGTAAAGTGTGACGCGCCATCGACAAAGGCAGATTCCATAATCTCGCGGGGTAGGCCGGCAATGTAGTTAAACAGAAGATAGGTTGCCAGAGGCAGACCAAACCCGGTATGCGCCAGCCAAACTGCCAAAAACGTCCCGACAATCTCCAAGGCAACATAGTCACGCAGAATGGGGATCAGCGCCGTTTGCAGAGGCACAACCAGTAAACCTACCACGATGATAAACATAAACTTCCTGCCGGGGAAATTCATCCAGGCAAAGGCATAGGCAGCAAAGGCAGCAATGAGAATGGGGATCACCGTTGCCGGAACAGCAACTGCGACGCTGTTTAAGAAGGCTCGGCTCAAGTTATCGCCACTGGCCTCTATTACAGTGCCATCCGCGTTTTCAATATCTTTGCCTGCTAACACCTGTCGATAGTTCTGCAATGTGAATCGTTCCGTAATCGGTTCATCGCTGGAAAAGACCGTCCACCAGCCGGTTGTGCGCACATCATCTGCCGGACGGAACGAAGAGACAAGCAGCCCCAGCGTTGGCAGCGTCCAGATGATGACCAGAATGAGGAGTGATCCGTTGACAAGTATTGAGCTGATCAGGCGTTGTTGCTTTTGACTTTGTACCATTAGAATGCCTCCTCTTCCCGAAATCGTTTCAGATTGTAATACATGACTGGAATGGTTAGCAGAACGAGCAGAATTGCCAACGCTGCCCCCCGTGGCTGGTTCTGGAAGGTAAACATCTGCTTATACATCAAGTCCGCAATCACTTCAGTTCCGTTTCTACCCTGAGTCATCACAAAAATCAGATCGAATATCTTCAGTGTTAATATAACTATGGTAGTGGTTACGGTAACAATCGTGCCGCGAATGTAAGGGATAATGATGCGGAAGAAAATTTGCACTTCTGTTGCACCGTCAATGCGGCCAGCTTCAAGCAACTCCTCTGGTACACTCTTGAGCGCGGCAGAAAGCAGCACCATGGCGAAGCCGGTCTGCAAAAAGACCAGCACCCCAATAAGCATAAAGTTGTTCCAGGGTTCAAGCAGCAGCCAGCCGATGCGTTCTCCGCCAAAGCCTTCAACAATCGCGTTCAGCAGGCCAATTTGTGATTGCCCCGGTGCGCGTGATGCATCATAAATAAAGCGGAAGATGACGCCGGCGCCCACAAAGGAAATGGCCATTGGCAAGAAAATGAGCGATTTGCCAATCACTTCAAACCGGCTGCGGTCGGCCAAAATGGCCACAAGCAGGCCAAAAATCACAATGAAGCCTGTTCCGACCACAAGCCAGATGGCATTGTTACGGAAAGATTCGATCATGGCGGGATCGGTGAAGGCGTAGATGTAATTATCCAGGCCAAACGTGGTTGTTCTGTCGGCGGCCTGTACCTGGAAGCTTATCCATAATGTGCGAAACGTGGGAACGAGCAAATACCAGGACAATATGGCCATAGCGGGACCCACAAAGACATACGGCCGTAACAGTTGGGCCGCATTTCTGGGTAGCTGCTCTACCATCCAATTGGCAATGACATAAAGGAGAGCAACACCCCCTACACCCCAGACGATTGCCACCAGCGCAATGACCAACCCGTTTGCATCGCTGTCTCGCAAAAAGAAAAACCCTTCGCGCATGACAACGAACGCTACAACCGGAATCGACAACGCCAATAATAATCGGGCGACGTTTGTGCCTAGCCAGCTTACTATGCCACCAGGCTCCTTAACCTCTTCAAATGTTGCCATTATTCCTCCTTCTCTCTTTATTGCTTCTTGGTGAATGAGAATGTAAATCGAAGTTAGGGTGACCAGCCGGCCACCCTAACTTTTTATGCCCTTACGGGCTAACATCACAAACTATCGTGGCCAGGCAGCATCAATGGCCGGCAATGCTTCATCCAGCGATTTACCCGTTACCCAGTCGGTGATCTCTGTCCAGAAAGCACCAGCACCAACGGCCGCCGGCATCAGGTCAGACCCATCAAAGCGGGTAACTTCAGCCCCTAACAGAATCTCAGCAAAACGACGATCAACTTCGGAAGGATACCAATCCAGGCTTGAATCTTGATGCGGAGATATGAAACCACCCGCTTCTACCCAGCCCTTCATAGATTCGCCGGTTGCCAGATAGGCCATGACGGCCCGTACTTCGGGCCGATCATTGTACATGACAGCAATGTCGCCAGCCGTGAGCACCGGTTCACCATAAGCTTCGTCAATCATGGGGAAGTAGAAGAAATCTACATTCTCGCCAATGACGGCGCCTTCTGGGAAGAAAGCAGGAATGAAGCTCGCTTGTCGATGTAGCCAGCAGCTAGGCGGCTCGTCAAACATTGGCGTTGGTGCATCGCCAAAAGGCGTTGTAACGATACCAATTGTGCCACCTAAGACGTAATCCTCATTCATCCAGATTTCAGCCATTGTTTCGATGGCGTTCCGTACTTCAGGGGAATCAAACGGCAGTTCGCCAGAGGTCCAAGCATCGTAGGTTTCCGGTGGCTGCGTGCGCAGCATAATGTCCTCAATCCAGTCAGTAGCCGGCCAGCCGGTGGCGCCGGAGCTTTCGATACCGATGCACCACGGCACGCTGCCATCGGCAACGATCTGATCGCTCAAGGCGAGGAGTTCGTCCCAGGTCGTGGGGATCTCGTAGCCGGCCAATTCAAATTCATCTTTAGGGTACCAGACCAGGCTCTTGATGTTGCCACGATACCAGACACCAGCGATTTGACCACCTAACATAGAGTCATCGATCCAGCCCTGCGCATATTGACGTTCCAGGAAGTCCATGCCTAGGAACTCGCTGGGGTCAATGACGGCGCCTTGAGCTACCAGACCTTCAACAAGACCTGGCTGGGGATGCCCGCCAATGTCCGGGGGATCGCCACCTTCAACACGAACCTGAATCAGGGTTTCAAAGTCGCCGGAGCCTTCATACTGAATGTCGATGCCCGTGCGTTCTTCAAACGCAGCGACGGAATCTTCAAAGCGACGTGCGTCTTCATCAACAAAGGCGCCAAACATTTCTACAGTTGTGCCGGAGAATTCGCCAGCATCGGCACGTTCCAGGATGCTGTCGCCACCAACGAGGTCTTCCATAGCTGCATCGTCCGTGGTCTCATCATCCATTGCCTCATCATCGGCTGCGGTATCTTCGGTGTCAGCGGCCGTATCACCCGTATCGGTTTCGGCTGCGTCTGGTTCCTCACCACCGCCACCACAGGCAGCCAGCATTAAGATGAGCGCCAGCAACAGGGACAACAATTTCAAAGGTTTTTGGTTTAACATATTTTCTTGTCCTCCTCGGATTATGTATTTAAACCAATGTTAAAAAAAACAGCTCAAACTTTCTTATACTTATACTTGTCTTCTTTCTATTAACTCGACCTCCTTATTAATAAGTTTTCCGGTAATTTCATTGAATTGCATTTGGATAATGATTCATAAGAACGATCAGGTTTGTTTTAAGTTTGCCGTCGTTTTCCTTTGAATGAGTTCAGTGGGCAAGATAATTTTTTGGGGTTGCGCCGTGGGATCGTTAATTTCTTCAAGTAGCAATTCTGCACCCCGTTGGCCAGATTGAAACAGCTTTTGCCGGATGGTTGTTAAGTGGAGATATTCAGTAATTTCTATGTCATCATACCCAATAACAGAAACATCATCTGGTACGGAAATGCCCAGTTCCTCTGCAGCTCTCAGCACCCCAAAAGCCTGGGTGTCTGAGTAGGCAAAAATTGCGGTAGGTGGATCGGGCAGGGTGAGCAAATCACGGGCCAATTTTTTGGCGGTGCGACGAGAAAGCTCGCCCTGGCGATGATACTCGGGGTGGAAAGGAATTTCGGCCTCCGCCAATGCTTTTCGATAGCCATTATAACGGTCGATGACTGGCTGAAAATTAAAGGGGCTCTCGTGCATGTGATCGCTCAGGTAAGCTATTTTACGGTGACCGAGTTCGATGAGATGTTTGGTTGCTTTATAACCGCCTTCGAAATCATCAATGATGATGTGGCTCAGGCGCGGATGTATGGCATCTACCAATACGGTCGGAATACCGGCATTGATGAAATTATCGACCGTATGATCTGGCGGTGCCAGCGACATGATGAGCAAGCCATCAACCCGATCGCTCCGTGCCAGTTCGCGAAAATAATGGTCTCGCCTGGCGGTTGTTTCTACATTGTAAAGGACAAAGTCATACTCACTTTCGGCAAGGACTTTGTCCAACCCACGAAATCTTTCAACATAAGAGGCCCGCACAAAAAAAGGCGCGATGACGGCCACGGTCATCGTTTTGCCCAATGAGAGGCGGCGGGCAATAGGGCTGGGGGTAAATTCTAGCTCTTCAATTGCGGCTAAAACCTTCAGTCGCGTGGTTTCACGGACGGCAGGATTGCGATTGAGTACCCGGGAAACCGTCCCGACACCAACACCTGCTTTTTTAGCGACGTCCCTGATGGTTACGCTGGCCATCAGACTTCCTTTGGTTAAGGTTTAATTTTTATTGAGGATTGTTATTAAACTGATTTGAAGCTCTTCTTCCTATGGTTGACTATGGAACTTTGGAACCGGTTCCATAGGTGCTTAATATACAATAGGGCTGAATCAATGTCAAGGTTTTTGGATGATTTGTCCAAATTTTATGTAGCATATAATAGTCTTAGCTTAGTTCTGGGTGTTTGACAATATGGATTCTATTTTTAGAGTGGTTTTTGAACGCTTTTTCCTGAAATCTTATGGAGGATGCTAGATGGGTTCGCAAGTTTTTCGTTGTTCTTTGGATGAGGCAGAGAGTGAAAGGATGGTTGCCTGGGGTGCGTCGCTTGTTCAGGAACGGCCGTTGCCGTTTTCCGCAGCCCAACAAATTGCCGCCAGGCTGAGCGCTCACTATGATGAGGTCAACGATCGTACCCAATTTGGCTTCTGGGTGCCGGACCTGGTAGAGCAGGGCATTGAACGAATATGGTTGGTGGTGCTACGGCCGTTCGCCCCGCTTGACCTCCAGAGAAAAGAGCAAACCGTCTCCTGGCAGCGCGTTCGCCTGCAGCTGATGCTCGGCGGCGAGTTTGCCTGGGGTGTTGTTGCCGGTTTACAGGCCGGCGATCGCGAGCAGGTGGGCGATTTTTACCACCTGGCTTACCAGTTGAACGGCCGTTGGCATACTATTCTTGACCCGCTGGCCTGGTCGGTGCCCTTTGGCGGCAAGGCACCCGGCGAACTGTACAACATGGCCCGGCTGGATGCCGACCGGGCCGATCGGGCCCATTTTGCCAGCCTGGATACCCGGCCTGATCCGGACGGGACTCCCCGCGTGCAGTCGCCAACCAATATCTTGCAGCTGCACACCAACACGGCCTCAAAAGAAGGCACGCTGGCCGGCCTGGCCCGGCGCTACCAGGCGATTGCCCAGAAAATATCGGCCAATGAACCGCTCACGCCTGCCGAGCAAAATTACATCGGCTATGATGCCGTCCAGCTCATGCCCATCGAGCCGACGATTGAGTATGAAACCGGCTCCAATTTTTGGGAGCTAGTTGAGGAAACCGAAGAAACGGTGACCACCGTGCTGCGCCAGCCGGATATGTCTAACTGGGGTTATGATGTTTTGACCGTTGCCTCACCCGCGCCGAACCCGTGCGTGCTGGGCAGCAAACGGCCGCACGAACTGGTCGATTTTATTGCCACACTGCACAATTTTCCCGG
This sequence comes from uncultured Anaerolineaceae bacterium, assembly GCA_937967805.1. The sequence goes on along the minus strand of CALBTC010000094.1, from coordinate 14,544 downwards.
CAAACCGATCAAGGTCATTTTCGACATTGTGTATGGCCACACCGACAACCAGACCATCCCCTACCTGAACCATCACTTTTTTGCCGGGCCCAACATGTACGGCCAAAATCTGCAATACCGCCAGCCGATGGTGCGGGCCATATTGTTGGAAATGCAAAAGCGCAAAAATAACTTTGGCGTGGATGGCGTGCGCGTAGACGGGGCGCAGGATTTTAAATGGTGGGACCCGCAAACTGACACCATGCACCATGACGACGACTACCTTCAGCTGATGAACGATTTGGTACAGGAGGTGGCCGGGGTGCGCTACCGGCCGTGGATGATTTTTGAAGACGGCCGTCCCTGGCCGCGTGAAGATTGGGAGATGGCGTCCACCTACCGCGAAGTGACGCGCCAATTGCCCAACGTGGTGCAGTGGGGGCCGCTCACCTTTGCCCACAACACGCCGTTTTTGTTCACCTTTTGGGCCACAAAATGGTGGCGCATCCGGGAAATTATGGAAGTGGGCAGCCATTGGATTACCGGCTGCGCCAACCACGACACGCTGCGGCGCGGTACGCAGGTGAGTCCGGAGGCCCGCGTCAATACGTATCTGGGCGCGACGCTGCCCGAGATTTATCAAAAGGGGTACGACAATCCTGCTGCCCGGCTGTTTGATTACGTGCTTTCTCCCGGCGTGCCCATGGATTTTATCAATGCCACCATGCGCGCCCCGTGGAGCTTTATTCGCAACACGGACGATCGCTGGGGGGTGAAAGTGGTGTCTGAAGAAGCGTTTTTCCTGATTTGGGCGGTCAACGCGGCGCGCTTTGCCCAGCCGTTTGCCTTCCCCCGTCTAAAGCAGATGGGCTTTACCGAACTGTCTGAACTGCGCCGTTTTTTGTACGCTCTAGACAGCGCGGTCAAGATGACCCAGAATGATTTACCCGTCATGGCCGGCCTGCTAAACGCGATGAGGCCGCCTTTTCCTGGGGGCAAGTTTACGGCCGTTTCCCTCAAACAATTTGCCCGCGCCTGGATGGATGATGTGCATGAGTATTGCAACGTCGCCTACTGGCAGGATGGGGTCAATCCGGAACAGGCGGCGTTTAACCTGGCCGTGCGCCAATTTCGGCGGGAACGGCCGTACCTCCAGCAAAACCTCGGCAAGGGTGAACAGTTTGGCTACCTGTACCCCACTGACGGCGCGATGCTGGTTTATGGCTTGCGCCGTGCGCCAGACGGCCGTGAGCAAATCCTCTTTGCCGCCAACATGGAAGGCGCCCCTAAAACCATCACGCCAACCAAATTGCCGCTGGCCGGATTGCCCGCCGACGGCTGGCAGCTTGCCTTGCAAACTCCCGACCTCGCTGCCGCCAATGCCGATCAACCCATCACCCTGCAAGACAGCGAAGGCGTGGTTTTCATCCGCCAGACATAACATCTGGGTTCCCCATTTTCCCGGAAACTGCCGGCCTTATTTCAGGCATTTGTAAGCAGTTTCCGGAAAAATTTACCCGATTCACATTTCACAATTCCTCGTTCACAATTCACAATTCATCACGGCAGCGTGCCCGGATTGGGAAATGCCCATTCGCGAAAGTCGACTGTACAATCATCGGTGTCGCGGTCGAAAGGAAAACGCTCCAGGCTGGCATTGAGGGTGGTGACGGTGGCGCAGGCCACCACGCCTGGGTAACTGCCTGTGCCATAGGTTACCACATCCACAACCTGATCAGCAGGGTTGCGTAAAATCACTTCATCGCCGCTGTTACCTAGCTGAAGAAAGGTGGCTGGGTCCCCCCAGTTTAGGTCGTCTATAAGATTGGGCACGGCCGTATCCGTACTCAGAATCTCAAAATCGGGATTCACCCCATGTTCGGCAAAAAAGGCGGTGGCAGCGGTGGCCACAACAATCGTGCCGCCGGGGGCAATGGTGGTGCCGGGCGGGAAGCGGCGCACGTCCTCAAAATCTGTCGGGTTCACCGCATCGCCCAGGCTGTAATTGCTCAGGTCGATGGTGGCGTTTGTGGGGTTAACCAGCTCGATAAATTCCTTGTCGTCGAGGCCGGCGGGATTGTAGAGCACCTCGCTGATAAGGACGTAGGTGGCCGGGGCAATGTAGTTATTCAAAACAACGGGCAAATAAACTGTTGCTCCCCAATCCCGCTGGAACATATCGGCCAGGTAGGCGTAGGCGTCATTGGACTGCACCTGCAAGGCCAGTTCCCTGTTGCCTTTGCTGGACTGCTCGCTGCCGTTGATGCTGCCCACATGCAGATACCCCTGCCCGCCAATTTGCACCAGCACCATCTTGTTGTGGATGCCCAGTCCGGTGGGATTGCCCGTTTTGCAGGCCAGGTCCAGCAGTTCCGCCCGGGCGATGCCGTTGACGTAGGCGCAGGTAGCTGTATTGCTGGTGACGCCGCCGTCGTCGAACAGGCTGTCGAGCAAGATTTGCACAGACGCGCCGCGGCGGGCGGCGGCGATGTAGGCTTCCGTGCGCAGGCTGGGATCATCTGTGGCGTTTGAGGAGGATGGCCCCCAGTACGGCCGTTCATCCAACTGCTGTACCAAAACCACGTCACCGGACCCGGCTTGCCCCACCAGCCCCAGCAGTGAATCAGTGTCGCGCAGGCTGTTTTCTGGGGATTGGACCAGTTCGTAACTGAACACGCCGCTGAAGGTGGCGGCGTTGGGATAGCGCACCGTGTAGGTGATGCCGCCGGTTTCCAGGTCGGGCACAAAGCCGGGGTCTGGACCGCCTATGGTGGCAGTGTTGGTGATGTCTGCGTGGTTGGTCAGGTCAAAATCGACGTCGAACACGCTCTGCACGTGGGCCACCACGCCGGGCGCGTCGGTGACCAGCGCCACGCCGCGCCGACCCCAGGTGCCGTCAGCTTTATCGTCGTTGGGCATGGAGTTAGGGCTGAGGTTTTCGCTGCTGATGATTACCTGCTGGCCGTCAATCAGGATAAATTTGGCGTGAAGGTAGCGATAACGGTCGGCAATATCGAAATCGTCATCATTGATCATGAACCAGCATTCGCCCCCTGCATTTTCAATTTCCTGGCAGATGTATTTTTCCTGCTCCGGTATGCCGCCAGGGGGGCCACCTTCCAACAAAATGGTGACAGCCACGCCCCGATTCAGGGCGGCGATGAGGTCGTTGGCAATGGCGATGTTCTCGAAGGTGTGGGTTTCGATGGCGATGCTGGTTTGGGCGGCGTCGAGATGCAGTTTGAGCGTTTCGTAGGCGTTGTCCGGGGCAACGGCGACAGTGAGCGTGCCGGACTGAGTAAATTTGGCGGTCTGGAAATACGTATCTAAATCCCAGCCGGGGTAGAGGATTTTACGGCCGTTCACCACATCCCCTAAACTTTGGGCCCAATCGGCCGCCGTGTCCGTATCCGGCACGGGCATTCCGCTGAGCTGGTCGCGCATCCTGTACAGAATTTGCCCTTCTGCGCCAAAACCTGGGTAAGGCTCGACGGCCGTTCCGCTCCAATGACTACCGCAATCGGCGTTGGTATTGTCTTCGTATGCCAAACAATCGATGATATTGCTGTTGTTGTCTAGCAGAACCAGCTGGTCACCACTGTTGCTTAATGATGGCCAAGAGCCGCTTAAAGGGGTGACGCTGGAATTGTCAACATTGATGGCATAGTCAGGCCAAAAGCCAAATTGACGTTTAAAAGAGCTGGCATTTTTAGCAAACCAAAGCGTTTGGTTAGGTGCAATGGCAATCGTGTTTGGCAGCGTAACAAAGCTTGATTCTCCATCATTGAGCTGCCAGTTGCTGATGTCAACGGCCGTTCCTGACACGTTGATTAGCCGCACGGCTTCATCGGCGTCGCTGTTTTCAAAACCGTCGTACAAAACGGCGTCAATGAGAATTGAACTGCCGCCGGCGCTTGAATTTGGGGTAAAGATAGCCCAGAAAATGAGCAAGGGGAATACGGCCGTAGCCAGCAAGAACACAACTCGTTTCGTCATCACAATAACCCTCCTGAAAGTGTGATGGTTGAGCGCTGGAACGCTCAACGGTATGAAATTGAGACACTAAATTACTTACTGCACGAGTTTGCTCACCACAAAAAGTGTACCCCCAGGTTCGCTCCGAGGCAAAAAATCGCTTTGCGGGCAGTGCCGGCACAAGTCATCGTAACCTGCAAAAAGTGAAACCAATCTGCCCTGTGCCTGGCACTTCATTGAAGGTCCCCCGATTAGACTTGACGGCCTAGACTTGTTGGTCTAATATATGGCTTAAGCAAATAATCAAATTAATCAGGCGGGTTTATGAGCTTTTCGAAATCCTTTGAACATAAGCAAAAATTGCTGGATGCGGCGCTGGAAGAATTTAATACCTACGGTTACGAGCAGGCCTCGATTAACCGCATTTTAGGCAAGGCCGGCATGAGCAAAGGGCAGTTCTATTATCATTTCAAGAACAAGGAAGCCCTCTATTTTGCCTTGATGGACCTGGGGGTAGAGCGAAAACTGGAGTTCTTCAAAAGCCTCAATCTGGAAGCGGAAAATCCCCAGGATATTTTTGAACTGTTTGAAATGCAGCTGCGGTTTGGGCTGGCCTTTGCCCTGGAACATCCGGAGATTTATACGTTAAGCCAGACTTTTTTACGGGAAAAAGGGAATCCTATCTACGAAAAAGTGCTGGCCAGAAGCGATTTTAGAGAGAATGAGATAATCGGACAGATGGTGGAGGCCGCTTACCAGCGCGGTGAATTTCGCAACGATTTTCCCCTGCCGTTTATTAAACAGATGATCGGCTACTTGTTCAATCAGGTAGCCGACTTTGCCAATCTGGATGATCCGGCTGAAATGGAGCAAAACCTCAATAACTTGATTGATTTTATGCGCAGCGGGCTGGCGAGTAAAAGCGGCCAGTGAGCAGCGGCTGGCGGTTAACACACTTGCTAGCTGCCAGCCACTATTCACGATGAACTTTCTTAAGGAGTAGCAATGACAAATTTTGCAATTGAGGTGGAAGATTTAACGTATCAATATGGGGAGTTAACGGCCGTTGACCACATCAACTTTCACGTAGCCGAAGGCGAAATCCTGGGCTTTTTGGGGCCAAACGGCGCCGGAAAATCCACCACCGTGCAGTTATTGACGGGACAGCTTCTGCCCAAAACCGGCAAGGCAACCCTGATGGGGCTGGACATCACCAGGCAAACCAAGCAAATCCAGGCCAAAATTGGCGTCTGCTTTGAGAACACCAACCTGTACGAGCAAATGAGCGCCCTGGACAACCTGAAGCTGTTTGCCCGTCTCTATGGCAGCAACGCCGATGCCGACGCGATGCTGACCCGCGTCGGGCTGGAAGGGCGCGGCAAGGATAAGGTAGAAACGTACTCCAAGGGAATGAAGCAGCGCCTCATGGTTGCCCGCGCCCTTATCAACCAGCCCCGCATCCTCTTTTTAGATGAGCCAACGGACGGCCTGGACCCCGTTTCCTCGGAAACGATTCGCAACATCATCAAGGAAGAGCAGGCAAGGGGCACCACCGTCTTTTTGACCACGCACGACATGCTGGAAGCCGACAAGTTGTCCGACCGGGTGGCGTTTATCAACAAGGGCAAGATCGTGGCCCTGGACACGCCGCACAGGTTGAAGCAGCAGTACGGCAAGCGAGCCATCATGGCCGAGGTGGAGCTGGCCGACGGCCGTCTCGAAACCCGCGAAATCACGCTGGACGAAGCCAACACGGGCACGGCCGTTGCCGACCTGTTCGCCAAAGAAAAGGTGGTCACCCTGCACAGTGAAGAAGCGACCCTGGAAGATATTTTCATCCAGATCACCGGACGGAGCTTAACATGAACGGCCGTATCCTGCGTGCGCTCATTCTGAAAGATATTCAGGTCTTTTTTAGCAACCAGTTCTTTGCCCTGGTCACCGGGCTGGCGCTGGTGGCCTACGCTGCTATCTACTTTTTAATGCCTTCCACCGTGGATGAAACGGTGGAGATTGCCATCTTTGCCCCGGCGCTGCCCCAGCTTTTTGCCGATACGCTGCAAGACGACGGCGTGGTGCTGAAAAATATGGAGTCGCAGGCGGCGCTGGAAACGGCCGTGACCGACAACGAATACGCCGTAGGCGTGGTCCTGCCCGAAGAACTCAGCCAGGCCATCGCCACCGGCCAGCGCGGGCAAATAGAGCTTTACTTTAGCCCGCAATTCCCCGAAGAGCTTAAAGAAGCATATGTCATCTTCTTTGAAGAAATTGGCTACGCGCTGGCCGGACGGATGTTCAACATCGAGGTTCACGAAGAAATCCTGGGCGTTGACCGGGCCGGGAACCAGATTCCGCAGCGGGAAAAAATGGTGCCGCTGTTTGCCGTGCTCATCCTTACCATAGAGACACTGGGGCTGGCCAGCCTGATCAGCAGCGAAATTGAGGCGGGTACGCTGCAAGCGCTGCTCATCACCCCCGTGCGCATGGAAGGGCTGTTTATCGCCAAAGGTACGGTGGGCGTGGGGCTGGCCTTCTTCCAATCTGTCCTGTTCCTGGCCGTCACCGGCGGCCTGAGCCGGCAGCCGCTGCTCATCATTGTGGCCCTGCTGCTGGGATCGCTGCTGGTGACCGGACTCGGCTTTCTCATTGCCTCCGTCGCCAAGGATATTATGTCGGTAATGGCCTGGGGCGTGCCGGTGATTTTACTGCTGGTTTTGCCTGCTATTGGCCTGCTGCTGCCGGGAATCACCACCGATTGGGTGCAAATAATTCCCACCCATTATTTGATCGATACGGTTTATGGAGCAGCTACGCTTAACCTGGGCTGGACCGATGCCGGGACCAACCTGCTGATTCTGGCCGTCTTTTCCCTGGCGTTTATGGGATTGGGCATTTTGGTGTTACGGAGGAAGTTCCAATGAGTTTACGACGCGTTGCAGTGTTACTGGGTAAAGAGTTCACGCGCGGTGCGCGCAATTTCATCTTTATTTTTGCCCTGGTGGTGCCGATTGTGTTCAGCCTGGTGCTGTCGCTGCTGTTTGGCACCTTCTTTTCCGGCAAGCCGAAGCTGGGCGTGGCCGACGCCGGCAGCTCGCGGCTGGTGACGCAGGCTCAGGCCGTCGATTCGATCATCGTGAATGAGTATGAAACGGATGCAGCCTTGCGTGAGGCGGTGCTGGCCGGCGCGGTGGATGTGGGGCTGACGCTGCCGGCGACGTTTGATACGGCCGTGCAAACCGGCGACACCGTGGCAATGGAAGCGTACATCTGGGGCGAAAGCTTGCTGCAAGATCGGGCCATCTTGGGCACCTCCATCGCCGTCTGGATTCGCACCATTGCCGGGCAGGAAAAGCCGGTAGAGATTGTGGCTGTGACGCTGGGAGATGAAACGGCCGTTCCCTGGGAAGATCGCCTGCTGCCTTTTGTGGTGCTCATGACCATTATGATTGGCGGCGTCATGGTGCCCGCCACCTCGCTGGTTGAGGAAAAGATGAAGCGTACCCTGACGGCAATCACCACCACGCCGACGTCGGTGGGGGAGGTGTATTTTGCCAAAGGGCTGCTTGGTGTCATCGTCGGTGTGGTGATGGGCGTGATCATTTTGGCCATGAACCGGGCCTTTGGCAGCCAGCCGCTGCTGTTGGTGGCGCTGCTGGCGCTGGGCGGTACGATGGCTTCCGTTTTTGGCATCTTGCTGGGCATGGTGCTGAAAGATATCAATTCCCTCTTCGCCACCATCAAGGGCATTGGCCTGTTTCTTTACGCGCCGGCTATTGTTTATCTATTTCCCACCTTGCCGGAATGGGTGGGGCGCATCTTCCCCACCTACTACATCATCGGCCCGATTGTGGACGTGACCCAGCAGGGCGCGACGTTTGCCGACATTGCCCCAGATGTGGCCATTCTTATCGGCCTCATCTTGCTGCTGGCGGGCATTGTGGCCTTTTTGACACGGCGCTCCCGGCAGGGCGGGGCGTTGGCGGCAGCCCGAAAGCGTTAGTTGTTGGTGTAAACAGATGCCTTTAGCTCGGCGATGTACGGCAGCGTGCGGTGTTGATCGGCATAGTCCAATCCGTAGCCTACCATCCACACGTCCGGAATTTTGAAGCCGAGGTAATCGACAGGGACGTCGAGCTGTTTTTCTTTGGGCTTTTGCACCAGGGTGCAGGTGCGCAACGAGGCCGGTTTGCGGCTTTTGAGCATACTGTACAGGTAGCTGAGCGTCTTGCCGCTGTCCACAATATCCTCAACGATGATCACGTCCTTCCCTTCGATAGACTCACGCAAATCCAGCACAATGCGCACCACGCCAGATTCAGTCGATTTGCCATAGCTGGAAACCGACATGAAATCAACCACGTGGGGCACGGTGAGATGCCGCGCCAGGTCGGCTAAAAAGATAAATGCCCCGCGCAGTACGCCGATCAGATAAACGGGTCCTTTGTCGGCGTAATCGAACGAGATTTGGTGGGCCAATACCTTCACATGCGCCTGAATCGTCTCTTCCGGCACGAGAACACGGGCTAGGTCAGGGTGCAAATTCTCCATGTTTTCCTCCTACAAAAATGGGACGCAGATAAGCGTTGGTGTGCGCAATCGGCGGCAATGCGAAATCACATGGCAGCTCCTTAGGGTGGTGGTTTACGGCCGTAATACTGGTAATAGTTCGTCTGGATGGTGCCATTGTACAGCTTGCGCACCCGGTCGGGGCGGGACCGTTTGAAATAGTCGGGAAACTTTTTGTCTGCCGTGAGAACGTAAATGGACCAGCCATCTTTTTTGCGGAACATCTTGTTCAGCGTGATGTAAATGGCGTTGAGATCGCGGTATTCGGCCAGACGAATACCGTAAGGCGGATTGGTGATGACGATGCCATACTCCTGGTCGATCCACAACTTTTTCACATCCTTCACTTCAAAATGAATATCCTCGGCGACGCCGGCTTTGGCGGCGTTGCTGCGGGCAATTTCAATGCTGGCCGGGTCGATGTCGTACCCTTGCAGTTGGAGTTCGCCGCTGGGGAGGATGGCTCTCTGGGCTTCCTGGCGGGCTTCGGTCCACGCCTCAGCAGGAATGGCAGGCCAACCTTCGGCGGCAAAGTCGCGGTGCAGGCCGGGAGCAATGTTGCGTCCCATCAGCGCCGCTTCAATCAAAATGGTGCCGGAGCCGCACATCGGGTCCAGCAGCAGGCGGTCCGGCTGCCAAAAGCTGAGCTGCACCAGCCCGGCGGCGAAGCTCTCTTTGAGCGGCGCTTCGCCCGCTTCTGCACGATAGCCGCGCTTGTGCAGCCCCGCGCCGGAGGTATCCAGCGTGAGCAGGGCGCTGTTGCGCACCAGGGCCAGCTGAATGGTGAACTCGGCTCCGGTTTCGGGGAACCAGTCGTGCCGGTACGCCGTTTTCAGCCGCTCCACCACCGCTTTTTTCACAATCGACTGGCAGCTTCGCGCACTTTTTAGCGCCGATTTGTACGATTTGGCGTTGACCGGAAATTGGCCATCGGGCGTGATCCATTCTTCCCAGGGCAGGGCGGTGGTTTGCTCAAACAAATCATCGAAGGAGTGGGCGGGGAATTCGGCGACTTTGAGCAGCACCCGGTCGGCGCAGCGCAGCCACAGGTTGGCTTTGGGGATGTCGGTCACATCGGCAGTGAATTCGATACGGCCGTCTGACACCACAATCTCCTCAAAGCCCAATGCCTGTACTTCTTGCTTCACCACCGTTTCCAGGCCAAATTTGGCGGTCGCTATCAGGGTTACTTTCATGAGAAAATATTCGGTATTCGGTAATCGGTGATCCGTGACACCGTTTACCGATTACTGATTACCGATTACCGCCTTCAGGCGATCCAGCGCTTCCGCCAGCAGCGAGCGTGGACAGGCCAGGTTTATGCGCTCAAAGCCTTCGCCCTCGGGGCCGAAGATTTCGCCTTCATCCAGGTAGAGGCGGGCTTCTTCAAAGATGAGCTTCTTGCGCTCCTCCGGCGTCAACTCCAGGTCGCGGCAGTCCAGCCAGACCAGGTAGGTGCCTTCGGCAGGCAGCAAACGAAGCTGGGGCAAATGTTTGGCCAGGTATTCCTTCATGAAGGTGTAGTTGCTTTCAATGTAAGTCATCAAGGCGGTTAGCCACGGCTCGCCAAAATTGAAAGCTGCTTCGGCAGCCACCACGCCAAAGGTGTTGGTTCCCATCAAGCCGGTGCGCTCAAGCGTTTTGGTAAACCGGTGGCGCAGTTCTTCGTTGGGAATGACGATGTTAGACAGCTTCAACCCGGCGACGTTAAACGTTTTGCTCGGCGCGGTGCAAACGATGCTGTTCTGGGCAAAGCGTTCGCTGATGCAGGCAAAGCTGGTGAATTCCACACCGGAGTAGATCAGGTCGCAGTGAATCTCGTCGGAGACGACCAAGACGTCGTTGTCTAAGCAAATTTCGCCCAGGCGGGTGAGTTCTTCGCGGCTCCAGACGCGGCTAATAGGATTATGCGGGCTGCACAGGATGATCATTTTTGTATCGGGATCGGCCGCTTTGGCGGCCAGATCGTCGAAATCCATCTGGTAACGGCCGTCTGCCAAAACCAGCGAATTAGACACCACTTCCCGGTCGTTGTTCTCGACGGCAAAGGTAAACGGATGGTAGACAGGTCGCTGGATAATGATCTTGTCGCCCGGCAGCGTGTAGGTTTGCACCATCAGGTTGAGGGCGGGCACCACGCCGGGGGTGAGCACAATCCAGTCGCGCTGAATGGTACGGCCGTAGCGCCGACCAAACCAGTTTATTACTGCCTCGTAATAAGAATCGGTGGGCATGCAGTAGCCATACACGCCCCGTTTAGCCCGTTCCACCACGGCTTCCACCACCGGCGGCGGCGCGCGAAAATCCATGTCGGCCACCCACAGGGGCAGGACGCGCTCGTCGCCGTGCCTGGGATGGGCATGGTCGCTTTGCGCGGCGTTGTGGTCGGCATCAAACATAAATTCCCACTTGATGCTGTTGATGCCAAACTTGTTTACGTCGGTGTCGAAATCAAAGGACATTTGTTACTCCTGATTAGAGATGACAAGGTGAAGGGGTGACAAGGTGACAGGGTGACCATTTTTTCACCTTGTCACCTTGTCACCAGGTCAAATTAAACGGCCGTCTAAAAATCATTATTTGCATACCAGGGATGTTCGGCAACGGCTTCAGCCGCGGCGCGCCGGGCCGGATCGGCGGCGTAAACGCCGTGTTCTTCCGGCGGCAGGAGGGCGGCAATGTGCTGCATGATGTCGTGTCCGATGGCCTCCAGCTGTTCGCGGCGTTCCCGGCCACGGCCGTTGACGCTGTAAGGTCCAAATGGCGGACCAATGCGCACGGTGAGCCGGGTGCGCCTGCCCCGCCGCAGCGCCGAAAATGTCTCTGTCATGCCGGTGATGCCGATGGGCAAAATTGGCGCGCTGGTTCGCGTAGCCACGTAAGCCGTGCCTGGGCGCGGCGGGCGCAGCACCTGGGCCCAGGCGCCGCCTTCGGGGAAGATGCCCAAAACGCCATTTTGTTGCATGATGGCCTCGGCCGCTTTCAATGCGTAGCGTGAACCGGCGCCGGGTTCCACCGGGTACACTTTCCACAGGTCGGGAATCCATTTGGCAATGGTGGGGGCGGCCGGTCGATCTGTGCTGGCGAAAAATTCCAGCGGAAAGGGCAGGACGGCCAGCGCAGCCACCGGATCGGCAAAATAAAAATGGTTGCCAACCACCAGTAGTGGTCCGCTTTTGGGAATGTTTTCCTGACCGATGACCTCAAACCGGGTCAAAATTTTCAGGGCCACGTGGGAGAGCCGGCGTAAAATGCGGCGCATTGTTGGACGATGTGGGTAGCGGAATTCAGCGGAGATGTCAGCCATGGATAAAGTGTAGTGGATGAGCGGACGAGGGGCAAAAAAAGATTCGTGTGGTACAGTATAATTGTCGATAATTCGCCGGTTGACTGGCTGATTTGCCGGACACTGATTATGGACAACTGATTACTTATGGGACAGAAGGAGCATAAACAATGAACAAATTATTTAGCTTTATGGCCGGAGCGATGTGCGGGGCGCTGGTTGGCGGGGTGACGGCGCTGCTGCTGACACCCGCGTCTGGCAATGATTTGCGTGAACAAGCGATAGAGCGTTGGGAAACGGCTAAACGAGAAGCGCAGCAGGCGCGCAGCCAAACCCGGCAGCAGCTAGAGTCTGAGTTTGAACGGATGAAAAAGGGCTCTCCCATCCTCTAATTTAGTGACTTTTATCAAACGCGACCATGCCGTCCATCACTAATTGATAGAGGTCAAACACCGTATTATCCATCCAATTTGGTCAAAGTTGGCAAGTTATCTAAAGCAAGATTTATGAGCTTACACACCTTGTTAACGGAAGAAACAAGTGGCGTTTTGCGTTTTGGCGGCGCACGCATGGCCTTGTTGGACATTGATGCCGGCTTTTGGGGGCTGCGTCGTCAAATGGAAGCAATGGTTGGCCACCACCTGACGGACGTCGCCATGCAGCAGGCCGGGGCGAATGGTGGCGCCTCTTTTGCCCGTGCTTTTGCAGCGGATATGGCAAAGAATAGCGCTAACGCCTTATCTACGGAAACGGCCGTTTCCGCCTTCCGTGACTGTGTTGCCGCCTACCAGACGGCCGGGTTTGGTCGCTTTGCGGTAGAGGTCCGCCAATGGCCGATTGGCCGGGTGCTGGTCCATGGGTGGGACACGTTTGAGCCGTGGATGATGCGGCAGCACGCGCAGCAGACAGAGCAGCCGGTCTGCGCCTATACAGCTGGCGTGCTGGTCGGGTTTATCAATGCCCTTACGAATCGCAAAGATATTGTGTGTATCCAGCAAAGCTGCCAGGCAAAGGGGGATGCTACCTGTGTTTTTGAACTACTCCCGGCGGCCGCAGCGGATAGAACGGCCGTTGTCGCCTTTGACCCCAACCCTGGATTAACCGGACAGCCACCCCTGGTGCCGCCCACAGAAACGAATGAACTTTCTACCCTGCTGGCCGTCACCCAGAACGTCGCTTCTACTTTGGAACTGGAACCTCTGCTGGGATTAATCCTCGACCAGTTCAAAGCCATTGTGGCTTATGACGGCGCATCAATCTTGATTCAGGAAGGCGAGCTGCTTAAAGTGTTGGCCTATCGTGGCCCCATCCCCCAGGCGGATGCGTTACAGTTAACGTTTCCGCTGGGCGCTGCCGGAGCCAATCAAACCGTGGTTCAGCGCCGCGAACCGGTCATTATCTCTGACGTGCGCGGTGATGCCCCTCTGGCCCGCGCTTTTCAGGCAACGGCCGGTACCCAGTTGACCGGTGCGTTTGGCTACGTTCGCTCCTGGATGGGCATTCCGCTAATCGTCAGGGATCAGGTGATCGGCATGATGAGCCTGGACCACCGCGAGCCGGATGCTTACACCGGCCGCCACAGCCTGCTGGCGCTGACTATTGCCAATAAAGTGGCCGTGGCCATTGAAAATGCCCGTCTTTACGAGGCAGAACAGGCGCGGCGGCGCGAGCTGCAAACGCTGCTGGACGTAACGGCCGCCGCCAACAGTTCGCTCGATCTGGATGAGATGCTGGAGACAGCGCTGGACCGCCTGGTGGCACTGGTGGACGTTGCCCGGGCTGGTGTGCTGCTGCTCGACGAAGTGTCGGGCCAGCTGCAACCGCACATGATCCGGCCGGAGCGCACGATTGCGGCCAATGATCTGGCGGAATTGCTTCAGGCCAGCCAGGCAATCCTGGCCACCGGAGAGCCGCAATACGTGGCGGCGGATGCCGCCAAGGGTTATCTTGAGCCGGGCGCTTTTTTCCCGCTGCGCATTCGCGACCGGACTTTGGGTTTGATTGGCATCATCGGCGAGACGGGGGGACAGTTTGACAAGGGACAGCTGGCCCTTTTTAAATCCATCGCTGATCAACTGGCGGTGGCCGTGGAAAACGCCCGGCTTTACGAGCAGGCGCAGCACGCCGCCGTGACCGAGGAGCGCCATCGCCTGGCCCGGGAACTGCACGATGCCGTGACCCAGACGCTTTTTTCCACCACGCTCATCGCTGAAGTGTTGCCCCGCATTTGGGAACGGGACCCGCAATTGGGTATGCAGCGGTTGGAGGATTTGCGTGAATTGACGCGAGGCGCCTTGGCGGAGATGCGGGCGCTGCTGCTGGAGCTGCGCCCGGCAACGTTAACGGAAACGAGCCTGGGTGACCTGCTGCGCCAGCTAAGAGAAGCGTTTGTCGGGCGGGCCCGACTGACCATTGATCTGGTGGTGGATGGAGAACGGCCGTTACCCCCCGACGTTCAGATCGCCTTTTACCGAATTGCGCAAGAAGCGCTGCACAATGTCACTAAACACGCCGGGGCCGATGCCGTCATTATTCGGCTTCAGTTTACGCCTGAGTGGGTGCAGCTTGAAATTGAGGATAACGGCCGTGGCTTCAACGTGCGCGACATTCCGCCCAATTCGTTTGGCGTGGGCATCATGCGCGAACGCGCCGAGAAGATTGGGGCCACTATCCAGATAGAAAGTGAGATTGGCGAGGGCACGACAATAACGGTGTGCTGGCAGTTAGAGGAAACGAAC